>JAEOSX010000007.1 GCA_016840135.1 Candidatus Hermodarchaeota archaeon | reverse complement strand
CGTACTGGAGATGTAATTGGTTTGGTGAATTCGACATTGAGCGGTTGGATTCCTAGGATGAGAATAGTTGTTTCGATTTGGTTGAGGACGTACTCTATGAAGAAGGTGAGAGGGAGTTGATGGGTGGAAAAGGCGACGCCGCCTATATTGTCCTTGTCTATTAGGCGGATGGTGCCGGGGGGTTCGTTCATTAAAGCTGCGTCAACGATGAGAATGAGGGAGGGCTTTGTGTCGCAGAGGTGGCTGATGAAGTTTTCAGGTACGGTGCTAGCGTTTATTAGTTCTACATTTTCGGGGACTCTGTTTTGAAGCTGCTTCACGATGTAGGGACCAACTCCATCATCGGCTTTTAGATCGTTTCCAACGCCTATGATGACGGTTCGTGATGAATTTCTAAGAGCTTCTGTTAAACTTTGTCGCCAAGACTCCATTGGGTGAGAAGAATTTATAATGAGTGATAAAGGTTGCTATTTCTAGTAGCATCAAATGTTTTGTTGAAGGGGTATACTATTTGGCAGATGAGCAGCCTTTAGGAGACGTTTCTCAAGATGAAGGAAAGGAAGGGACACGCCCTCAGCTACCTGAGGAGCCTATTCCCGCAAAGTTATCCAGAGGACGCGTGATCGTGAAGGGGGAGATGGCGCGTGTTCTACATGATGCTGGACACTATGGCACATTGAAAAATGAAGTTGAACTCGCTTTGGAGGCTGAGGAGGCCCTATTACTTATTCGACGAAAGCGGATTCAGGTTCTTGACAGTAAAGGAGCGGAACTGGATTTTTCGGTGTTGCTTCAGATATTATCCAAACGTCACCCAAGATTGTGGACGCAATATCTTGTATATAGTGACCTTAGGAGCAGAGGTTATGTTGTTCGAACAGGATATGGGAAAGGGCTCTGGTTTCGTGTCTATCCACGCGGCGCCAAATTAAATGAGGTAACAGCGAAGTATTTTGTATGTGCTATATCAGAGGGTTCGCCGCTGAAAGTAGCCGAACTAGAGAAACTTAGCCGACTAGCGTTAAGGAACCGAAAGAAGCTAATGTTGGCGGTGTTGGACCGGCAAGGCGAAGCAACTTATTATTTAGTTTCACCAGCAGATATAACAGCGGGTAAATGAAGGGTGGGTGGCGGGCCCGCCGGGAAATTCGACGTACACGATCTGTGTTGCGCGTTCGAACCCGGGATTACTGGCTTAGGAGGCCAGCGCCTTCTTCGGGGTAAAAGTGAACCAATCCGACTTGGCCACGGGCCCTTGGAATCACAGTCTGCTAGATGAAACACCTATTTCCGTATTTCGCTTCATTTTACCAAGCGTTTGACATCCGAGTCTGTGCCTACATAGACAGAGCTAGCTTGGTGGGGGAAAAGACCAGTTTCGAGAACCCCAGGAATTGTAATTAGGTAGCTATCCAGCTGAGAAGCATCAGTGATTTCAGGAAATGTCACATCTAAGATGAAGTTTCCGTTGTCGGTAATCACGGGACCCGCTTTGAGATGGGCTTGCCTCACTTTTGGTGTACCCCCTAGCTCCCTAATTCTCTCCAAGGAAAGCGACAAGGCAGGAGGTATCACTTCAACTGGTACAGGCATTTTCACACCCAGTCTCGACACAAGTTTTCCTTGGTCTACAATAACGATGAATTCCTGAGCGGCCTCGGCGATGATTTTCTCCCGTAAAAGCGCAGCACCTCCTCCTTTAATCAAGGCAAGGTGGCTATCTACTTCGTCTGCACCATCAATCGCGAGTGGAAGTGTCGATATACTGGTAAGGCATTCGACTCTAAATCCAGCAGCTCGAAGCCGATGACCTGTAGCAAAGGAGCTAGGAACACAAACTAAAGACATCTTATCAGCAGCCATCTTTTCTGTTAACAAATCTATGAAAATTTCTACTGTTGAACCGGTACCAACACCAAGCGTCATTCCATCAGTAACGTGGGCCAACGCAGCTTCAGCAGCCCTTCGCTTCTCATCCATAACAGCCATTGGTTCTACCTTCCTTCCCTCCAGTCTCCTAGATACTTAAAATAACTTCCCAAGGAATCGAAAAGAAAAATGAAATGGAGCCTCGGGCGGGATTCGAACCCGCGACCCTCGCCTTACCAAGGCGATGCGCTACCGAGCTATGCCACCGAGGCTTCCGATTGAGGAGAGGTGCCGAGGGCGGGCTTCTCGCGGAACGCTACCGTTCAGTTTCGAACCCGCGATCTCCAGATGGCTCCGGCGCCAGGTTCAAATAATATCTGACCCTGGGGCAACGCCCTATGAGTCTGGCGCTCGAACCAGGCTAAGCTACCTCGGCGTTTCCCTATCCTTGATTCGTTCCTTTTAATTCTTATTCTCAGGACCTCCTGTCCCTTTCGATGCTCGAAGCAGTTTTAAAGGGAGAGTTGTCTCAACAATGATTGCGGGGGCCCTCCAAGGGTCAGCGACCGCAAACTAGGCGGCGGGGGTTTCTATGACCCTATAGCCAAGCCTGGTCAAAGGCGCAGGACTTAAGATCCTGTCTCGTAGGAGTTCCCGGGTTCGAAGCCCGGCCCCCGCACCTTTCCTTTTAGTCAGCCTCTACTCTAGTTAGAGAGTAGAGATGTTTGTATCTGGATAGAAAGGAGTGTGGAGCCTCGGGCGGGGATTGAACCCACGACCAGCAGCTTACAAGGTTCAACGTTACTGGTTTAGTCTCCAGGAACTCTGTCGCTCTACCACTGAGCTACCGAGGCACATCCGCAGGTGAAGGATTACTCCTATTTGACTTTTATTGCGCTAGGGAAGGAGGTGAACTTGACGGGTAACCTTTATCAATATCCCAGTCATTCATTTTTCAGTCCTGTGGGCTGGTGGTCTAGATTACAGGAAGGAACTTCCTCCTGACTAGATTGGTATGATACGTGGTTTGGGTCCATGTGATCCCGGGTTCAAATCCCGGCCGGCCCACCATTTCTCTTTTTCCCTTTGATTCGGATTTGTGGAGCTACGAAACCGTTATATATTCAGGATTGGTGATGATGGTTGGACGCGGTCATAGGAACTGGGTCACACCCGGTCCCGTCAGATCCCGGAAGTTAAGCCAGTTTCGTCTGTCCGAGTACTGATGTCCGAGAGGCTTCGGAAAAGGTCCGAACTGCGTCCATTTCTTCTGCCTTCTTGCAAAGGTTTTTATTCGTTATCGAAATCGTTCCAGCATAAGACAAAGAAAGTTGAGGTATTGGACAAGATGCAATACGGCAATGAATGGTCATGGATATTTCAGCTCATATTTATGGTCATGTTCTTCGTGATTTACCTTTACGGGCAACGACTCCAGACCTACATGATGACTCGTCAAGTTGAGGCTGCAGCAAAACAGCTAGAGTCGCTTTCAAAGCAGGGTAAGCAAATTGCCTTCAGAGTGTTTAAGGAGTTGGGCGTGGCGGAGGAGAAAATAAGTGGAGCTGTGGAGGAGTTCATGGAGTTTTTCTTAATCGAGCCAGTGAGCGTTGATCCTTCGGGCGTTCTGGGGAGGTTGGAACATCTCTTAGATGTGCGCTCGCATAGGTATGAGAAACACATAGCGCGGGTTGCTCCAGACGCTGAGCCTGCGCAGGCTGCAAATGCAGAAAGCGTACTCGCTGCAACCATGGCTGTTTATTATGTTTTCCGGGTTGTTCGTCACTATCTAATTCTTGGAAAGAAAACTAAGAGCCTTTACCTAATTATGCAGGTCCAGATGCAATTGCCACAAATAATGCAGATGGCAAAAGCCTACTTCGACGCCATAAAGGCCTTTGCTGATGGTAAACCCATAGGAGATGGTATGGGTCCTTTAGCCGTCGCGCATTTCGCTCGAGAGCTAAAGCCCGGTAAATCCGAGGAACTTGCCAAGCACACAGTATCTATACCTGCCAAGTTTGAAGAACGGACTGTGTATATCGTGCGAGCTAAAGGGCATGGCTCACATGTAGGTAAACCAGGTGAAGTGATTCGGAAACTGGTTGACCGTCACAAGAGCAAAGTCTCTAGAATTATTACAGTCGATGCTGGCTTGAAGCTTGAGGGTGAAGACAGCGGACATGTTATTGAAGGAGTTGGTGCGGCAATCGGTGATCCTGGACCTGAGAAATGGAAAATGGAAGACTCTGGTGTCAGATACGATATTCCGATTGACGCTATTGTGATAAAGGAATCTCTCGAAGAGGCGCTCAGCCCGATGAAAAAAGCCCTTGTCGACGCGGTTCCAAAAGTAGTAGAACGGATTAAGAGTGCCATTCGACTTCGTACGAAGAAGGGTGACACAATCATTGTAGCGGGCATTGGCAACACAATGGGTATTGCGTAAAGTCAATTTCTTCATTCAAAGGATTCTCAAAATAAGAATTCGAAAATAACCAAAGGAATCATGGGAGGTTATTCAGTGCCTGAACACCGTTACGATTGGGTGGCAATAGGTGGCACCTTTGACAGACTTCACAGAGGACACAAGGTTCTATTGCGCAAAGCCTTCGAACTTGGCTACAATGTTCTCATAGGCTTGACAACGCAATCAATGATAACCCATAAACCTGACTGGAAGTTAATTACTCCTTACGAAGAAAGAGCAGCAAAACTAAAACAATGGATGGAATCTGAGAACTTTAAGGGACGCTTCACTATCGAACCCTTATGTGACCCTTATGGACCAGCAATCACAGAGGAGAAACTACAACTCATTGTTGTAAGCGAAGAGACCTACTCCAGGGCCATCGAAATCAACGAAATTCGGCAACAACGTGGGCTCCCAATTCTAGACATAGCAGTACTAACAATGGTTTTAGCAGAGGATAAAACCACTATTTCTTCAACACGGATCCGAGCAGGAATTATTGATCGAGATGGTCAACTCGAATATCGCGACCACTCCACCTGATAGTGGAAGGCTTTAAGTGTAGGCATTTAGTCCTTTCATTTAGCGATGAAAGGATACTGCCACCTACGAGGTCAGGTCTGAAGGTATGGACCCTAATGAAGACTTGAGCATAATGGTGGCGACACTGGAGCTAGTTGAGGGTTATGCGGCATGTGACAGGCTCCTTCACGATCAACGGCGTGACGCCAAGAGGTGAATGATGGGGCAACCCAGAATGTCCACAACTCAACGCTGGGTCGCGTCGAGTTCATATATCTCGGCACATCAAGAGAGGACCTGCCGGAGGGTTGAAGGCGTTTCGCCCACCAAGGACGGTGGGGAGTTAGTGTACTCGAGGAACAGAGCAAGGCCGACCCACCACAACTTTCGATTATCATTCAGACTAGCCTAGTGAAGTGACTTCTTTGGTGAGACTTTACCACAGACATCGAAGAACTTTCATTCAGTTTCTTCAAGAGCAGCTGGGGGATATCATTCCTGATTATCTTCTTCCACGCCGTCTACGTATTTACGGTCACGTTGCGGTTCTCTGGTTGAAACCTGAAGCGCTTTCTTTTAAGGAAGTCATTGGTCTGAAGGTTCTTGAATATGATTCAAGGATACGCTCAGTGTTGAGACGCACAGACGCGATTTCAGGGCCCTTCCGAAAACCCGCTCTCGAATTGATAGCTGGCTCCAGCGAGACAGAAACGATGCTTTCAGAGAATGGATGCATCTTTCACATTGATCCAATGAAAGTGATGTTCTCTCTAGGTAACAAAGCTGAACGAGAGCGCATGAGCCGACTAGGAACTGGTGAGTTAGTTGTAGATATGTTCGCGTGTATCGGACAGTTCACCATTCCGATAGCAGTTCATGCTTCTCCCCGATTAATTCATGCTATCGAGTGGAACCCAGAGGCATTCCACTTTCTTGAGCGGAACATTCAGGAAAATCGGGTTAAAGGTATCGTCACTCCTCATCAAGGAGATGCCGATAAATTAGCAGTCGAGGTGTCTCAAGGTAAAGCTGACCGTGTGATAATGGGTCTGATTCAAGGAACTACACGATACATAGAGAAAGGGATTACCTGTTTGCGTCCAGGAGGCGTTCTTCATTTTCATGAAACCTGTCCTCGCCCAAGAGCTATTATAGCGGCATCAAAGATTATTGAAAATACTGCGAAGGAAATGGATAGGGAAGTGAGAATACTCAGCGCACGAATTATCAAGCCATATAACCCACAAAATGATCATGTAGTTCTAGATGTGCAAGTGGACTAGATGGAATGTCGAGGTTAGCGAGTAACAGAGTAGCCGCGGACTTCTTTTAATAATCCCATTGCTTCTGTGTTGTCATTGAAGTATTTCCGGACAGGCGCTAGTAGCTCCGCAATAGCCCTAGCAGTAGCTTGTTTCAAATCTAATGGATGGATTTCTCCTGAGGCGAAAAGAGCATCTAACTCGTTAGCACTTTGAATTTCTAGAGTGCCGCCATGTTTGGGTGCTCGCTCGATATTAAACACATAATCATTCTGGGAGAAGAGGAGATGATGTACATAGCCTAGAACTGGGTTATCAGTGACCTCCCTAGCAGGGCAGTAGGCATTACGCAATTTCTTCATTATTTCTTTAGAAGGGTCATGAATGAGAATTGAATCATCGGGCTTAGATTTTGACATTTTAGTGACAGCTGCTAAATCCTGAGGAGATGTGCCGGATGATACCGCCATTCTAGACTTCCCACTCAGCCCCGAGAGGAGAGGAGTATGAATGCCAACAGGTTTCCAGTCGAGTTTTAGTTTTTCTGCAACTTCCCTTGCCAAAATATGAGCCCGCCGTTGATCCATACCTCCTAAACATACTTCGAATTGCTGGTTAATGATATCTGACACTTGAAGGCAAGGGTAGATGAGTTTAGAGAAGTCCAATTCAGCATCCTCTCCGCTTCGACCCATAATTGTCATTGAACGTCGAACACGAGCCAGAGTAAGGCTTTTCGCGACACGAAGAGTATCTTCCCAATACTCGAGTTTTTTCATTAAATCCTCAGCCGTTACAACTCGGACTTTTCGGAGATTTACACCCAATGCTGAAAGACAATGACAGAGATACTCGGCGCACCGTCTAATTTGGTCAATATTGCCACTAAATTTGTCGTTAATCTTGGCATGCCAAGTCGCGAGTAACACATGCATCTTAACGCCTAGCTCTGAGAGTGTTCGCAGTTTCTGAACCCAAACTGTGTGACCGAGGTGCATCAACCCAGTTGGTTCCACTCCAATGTAGCCGCGAGGTTTCTTTTTTCTAGCAAGTGCTGCTTTCAAATCCTCCAGAGTTACAACTTCTTCAGTTTGAAAAACGGCTTTGGCTACAGTAGGCAATAATTCTGTCATTTTCAAAAGTCTCCACTTCGAGGCAACAAAAGAGGCGATATAAAGGTTATTGTTTCCTTTCATATTACTTCATTGGAAAAAAGGGGGAAAATCATAATATGATTCTAATCAGTGTCATTAGAAGATGCCAAGCACGCGTAATGCATCATCAGCAATGCTGGAATTATTCGAGGAGAGATTTAGGGATGGCGATGCAACACTGATAGAATTTTCAAAGAAGGGTTTTGTGATTGAAAATACCACAAAGTTTTAATCATCCTGCTCGTGTCTCATCTTGTATCATGCTTACATATCGTCAAACCTAACCTTGACGTCTTTAGTATAATTGGTATACCAATCACAGATATGATTGTGGTGACGAAATAGAACACCACAATAAACACATAATCAATCAAAATTACCTAGGTGATGAGCTTTGGGTTCAAGTACACCTAGTACTGCTACAACAAAGTATGAAATTCGATGTAAAGTGGAAATTAGTGGAGTTGTGGAAACCCCAGATGTCGTTGGAGCTCTCTTTGGTCAAACAGAGGGCCTACACTTCTCGTCTGGTGACTTGAAGGGGTAATCGGTGAAGATTTAGATTTAAGAGAACTTCAACAATCGGGACGAATTGGTCGAATTAAGGTTGAACTACATTCAGAGGGAGGAAAATCTCGCGGAATAATAATAATCCCTTGCAGCCTTGACCGTACTGAAACTGCAATTCTTGCAGCTGCGCTTGAGACAGTTGACAGAGTCGGACCATGTTCAGCGAAGATTACTCTGGAAAAAGTTGAGGATGTCCGTGACTCTAAGCGTAAACGGATTATCGATCGTGCCGTAGCTTTACTGCGCGTATGGGAGGGTGAGACTTCTCCAGGCGCTCAGGAAATAACTGATAAGGTTACACGTGAGACAAAGACAGCAGAAATAACTCGATTTAATGGGCTTCCAGCAGGTCCTACTGTTCAAGAATCAGAAACCATTATCGTCGTTGAGGGTCGTGCAGACGTATTAGCTTTACTTCGAGCAGGAATAAAGAACGTCGTTGCAGTTGAGGGCACCAGTATTCCCCCTTCAATCATAAAACTCGCAAAGACAAAAACAATCATTGCCTTTCTAGACGGAGATCGTGGTGGCGACTTGATTCTCAAAGAATTGTCCCAAGTTACTGAAATTAAATTTGTCGCGCGAGCGCCAACTGGGCGTGAGGTTGAAGAACTAACGACAAAGGAGATAACCAAGGCTCTGAGAAATAAAGTGCCTGCATCCCAGATTGTTGGACGGATAAAACGAGGAACAAGTGAGGCGGCCACAGCTAGAGCTTCTTCATCTCCAAAGCGGAGAACACGTCGCACAACACAGAAAACAACCACAAAACGACGAACTACAACCCGTTCTAAAACCACGAGTAGAAGTGTTACACGACCAAGAAAGGGAACCATTCCTGAACCAATACGAGAGTTAACAGAGAAAATCCAACAGACAATGACTGCAATAATACTAGACAAGGATAAGAAAATCTTGAAGGAAGTTCATGTTGCAGAGCTTGCTACAATTCTACAAGAGATAGAAAAAGCGAAAACGATAATCTTAGATGGTGTCATAACCCAGCGTCTTGTAGACATCGCTGGTGAACGTGGAGTTAGTCTAATCATAGGTGCAAGAATCGGGAATGTAGTAAAAAGACCTGTAAAAATTAAGATACACACATTCAACGATTTGTAAAGAGTTTCGATGTGGAGCAAGGCTTAAATAGCGAGTACCTTATTTTCGCCTTCAGCCTAATCATAGCAAGGAGTCTCCAGCATGACGCAAAGAAGTTTGGAATTCACAAGGACTCTACAATTAGTTGGAATCTTTTTTGCTTGTAGTGCTGGAATAGTAGTTTTCCTCAACCTAGTGCTAGATTGGGAGTGGGATATCGTTGCTGGGATTTTATTTACTTCTACGATATTACTGTGTGGATTATCTTTTGGTGTAGCAGGTCTTATGACGGAAAACCCTGAAAGAACCCGTAAACTCTTTGGCGAGTGGCTTGCTGGCTGTTCAGCGGTGTTAGTTGTCGTCGTTTTTATTTACGCACTAATCTAGGGGCAGAATAATGGCTGAATCGACGGAAATAATTCATGGGATTAAGCCGACGAGAATGGAATTGATTGCATTAAAGGAGCGGCGCAAGTTAGCAGCACGTGGCTATGAATTGCTCCGAGAGAAACGTGACGCTCTTGTACGCGAATTTTTCGCAATCCTCTCCGAAGCGAAGAAATTGAGAGAAGAAGTTGAAACAACTCTGAGTGAAGCCTTCTCCTCACTGATGGAGGCTAAACTTGTGGAGGGGGAGATGAAACTGGAGGGGCTTGCACTAGGTGCACAGAGCTTCCTTGACTTCGAAGTCACAACACGCAATACCATGGGAGTCCCAGTTCCAATATTTCGAATAACTCAGCAGGAAGATCAGCCGCGAATCCACTACAGCCTAGCAGGAACCTCGTCGGTAGTAGATGCTGCAGCTCAGAAAATAAGGGAAACCCTAGATAAGATAGTAAGACTAGCAGAAGTCGAAGCCTCAGTAAAACGATTGGCAGCAGAAATCGAGAAAACCAAAAGACGAGTAAACGCGCTAAACTTCGTTGTTCTCCCGCGAATAAACAATACAATCAGGTACATCGAACTCGCACTAGAAGAAGCTGAGAGAGAGGATTTATTTAGATTAAAGCGCGTTAAGGCACTTCTTGAAAGTAAAACGACATCTGAACTGGGTTAGTTTCTGTTTTTGTATGTATTCTTTTAGAATACTCGTAGTTATCCACCTGTAAGAGCGATTATTGCTTTTGCCAAGTTGCCTTCAGCTTGTTGGAGCGCCTCCCGAGCTTGTTCTTCCGTGACGGATGCTTGGCTGGCTACTAGCTGAACATCTTCCTCAGTAAATGTAACCGCTGACTCTGTAGGCATTTCACTATCCACTTTAGTAGAAGCCGTTGGTGCCCTTTCTTCAGATTCACCTATGATTTGATAGATTTTCTCGCCTTGGGCTTGCATCATCACTATTTGAGGTTCGGGGATGACTAGCTCTTTATCGGGAAAACGGATTATTACTTCTGTGGCGCCATCCATTTGTTCGTAATCCACACCCGCTTTTCGCATTTGCCGTTCCATTGAACGACGTTTTACACGCCTTTTGACTTTGACCATTTTTTGTCACTCAGATTTAATCACTGCCTCATTAAATATCCAATGAAACCATTTTGAAGATTGGTTTTCGGATGGCGATTATGAGACAGGTTTCGATTTTTACTAGAATGAGTAGATAAATCGACTTTTTTAGTTTATGTTCTGTTAATTAGAAATCCCCGATTCTCTGGTATGACGTACTCGAACTGCTGTTCCACGTGTTAAATCCATCATTTCTTGGGGACAGAGATATGCTTTACCAACTGCTAGGAGCGTGTCATCTTGATCAACAATAAGTGCTTCATCACGCGCCCTTAATTGGGGATCGACTTGAATAACATGTTTAGCGAAGACACTACGCCCTTTTGTAATAAAGGAAGATATCTCATTGGGAATCATGACTCGATACCTTGGTGGTTCTGATGCTTGGTGGAGACGCTTCGCACCCCAAAATGTTAGGACAATACGGCCATCTCTTGCGCGAATAACAGCAAGAAGCTTTCCTTTATACGAAACATAACGAATGCGCCCTGTTTGCCGGGAAAATTTCATTTCGCATTTATTAGGGAACAAAGATTCTCCAATGTCCTTTCCGAACTGGTAATTTGCCACGCCCCTCACTTTAAAGAGCGGATTAACCATAAATGTCAGCGTTGTCCCCTTTGTCTGTGATTTCTCCTAACACCTTGGCTATCGCTTGTACAAAGTCGTGGTTTGTAACAATATCACGCAATTCACGGATTGCGAACATACCGGCTTCTGTGCAAATTGCTTTTAGATCAGCACCAGAAGCACCAGGAGTTTTTGCTGCTAGTTGAGAGACATCCACATCTGAGGAAGTGTTCATTTTCCGCATGTGAATTAGAAGAATATGTTCTCTCGCCAGCTTGTCTGGTAAAGGAAACTCAATAATACGATCAAAGCGACCAGGGCGAGTCAGAGCGGGGTCAAGAATGTCCGGTCGATTTGTTGCAGCGATAATGCGTACATCACCGCGAGGATCGAAACCGTCTAGCATACTAAGTAGTTGCATTAATGTACGTTGTACTTCGCGATCACCACTCGTAGCAATATCTAATCGTCTACTGGCAACGGCGTCTAATTCGTCTATGAAGATGATGCTTGGTGACCGCTTTCTCGCCAAATAAAAAATCTCACGTACAAGTCGAGCGCCTTCACCAATGAATTTCTGAACAAGTTCAGACCCTATTACACGAATGAAGGTTGCTTTAGTTTCATTAGCTACTGCTCGCGCTAAAAGAGTTTTTCCTGTTCCCGGCGAGCCACAGAGAAGCACCCCTTTGGGAGGCTCAATACCTACTCTTTCGAACAGTTCGGGGTGAAGTAATGGTAGTTCAACTGTCTCACGTATCTCAGCGATTTGGGTTTCCAAACCACCAATATCATCATAGGTGGCACTTGGCGCCTCTTCAACGGTCATCGCTCGAACGAACGGGTCGATTGGGGTTGGGAGTATATCAACAACCGCAAGTGTGCGCTGATTCAATGCAACTCTCGATCCTGCCTCTAACTCCCCACCCATCACTGATTCAGGGAAATGTACAACGAATTGTGGGCCTGTACTGCTTTTTACGATGACGCGGCCGTCATCAAGACTATCTATCACAGTCGCTGCCACAAGTGGAGGTTGGCGTAGCTTGTTTAGTTCTGCCTGTAGCACGCGTACTTCATTCCCGAGCCGTATGCGCTCTGCGGCAAGGTGCTCCTTTTCTAGCTCAAGGTCCCGTACCCTTTGCTCTAATAGAATAGATCGTTCGGCGAGAGTCATATAGTCTTCTGCTGAGACCGTCTTTCTTCGGGCCGATTCAGTTGAATCTGGCATTGCAAGTCCCTCCTAACCATAGAACGCTAAAAGTTTTTGTGTTGCCGTGGTATTACCTATTCAATATCCGAAAGTTACTCCACAAATTCTTTAAACAGACAATAGGCAAAGAGAAAATAAAACAACGAGTAAATATGAATTATTGGAGATAGCGATTTTGAATTGCGAAGTTTGTGGACGGGAAACCCATTCAACTCAAGAAGTTTTACTTGAAGGTGCTAGGCTTCAGGTGTGCAGTCGATGCGCCTCTTTAGGTCAACCAGTTAGAAAAGTGAAATCTCCTGATTCTGCCTCACCTCCTTCAGTCAAAACTTCTTCCACACAAAGACGAAGTAGACCTCCTCTATCTCCTCACAGATATACTCCGTCGAGGCATCCTAAACGTGAATTAGTTCCTGTCGAGGGTTTTTCCCGATTAATTAGAGCCGCACGTGTGGAGCGCGGAATGTCCCAACAGGACGTTGCCCAACGAATTAATGAACGTTCTTCAGTGATTGGTAAGCTTGAAAGTGGAAAAATGTCAGTATGCACTATCAAACTAGCCCGTAAGCTGGAACGGCTTTTCAAACTGACTCTTCTTGAAGTCGCTGAACCTCTTGACTTGTCAACGGGCTCGGATTCTTCCAAGACAACACTCGGGGATGTTGCTGAAATAAGGCGAAAGAAGCAAAAACCCTGAACTTTTAGAATTTCAGGATATATTCTTCCTACTACTGAGATACGAGCGGACTTGTAATGAATTTACCTGAATGGCGTACAATCGTACTCAGAATTAATCATAGACCCGAGCGGGATAAACGTCTAACGACTCATTTAGGGTTAACAGCCAGAGCCTTCGGCGCGCAAGGCTTCTGGATTACTGGACTTCGTGACCCGAATATCATCAAATCACTTCTGCAGGTTTGCTGCCAATGGGGACACAGAGCGTTTAGCATTCAACAGAAAAAATCGTGGCGTGAATGTATTCGAACATGGAAAAATAAAGATGGTGAAGTGATTCATTTGACAATGTATGGACTCCACATTGATGATGTGATTCCGAGAATTAGAGCCTCATCACTTGACAAACTTGTGGTAGTAGGGGGACCAAAAGTACCTGGAGAATTATACACCCTCGCGGATTATAATGTGGCAATCGGACATCAGCCACATAGTGAAGTTGCAGCGCTAGCAATTTTCCTTGACCGTCTATACCAAGGCAATTCTCTTCATATTGTCCCAGATGATGCGGAACTAGTCGTCGAGCCAACTGCTCATGGGAAACGTTTACAGGAACGCACTCCTCCGAAAGAGGACAAGACTGTGCAATAAAAAACCCTATATTCAATGAAGCACAAAATAAGGTAGTAAATATGTCGGCACGTGAGGAACTAATCAAGACCGTTGTGATAGAATTCGCAGGCGAAGATGCGATAGAAGTACTGGTACACCTGAAAGAAGGGGAAGAAACCACCGACGAAGTTATTGCCACTGAAACGGGCATGCGTTTGAATTCGGTCCGAAAAATCCTTTACAAACTCTACGATCTTCACCTCGCGTCATACCGTCGCACACGAGATAAAAACACCGGATGGTTTGTCTATTACTGGATTTTAGAACCTACACGGATTCATGGGCTGCTTCGTGAGAGGAAGCTGAAGGTATTGGAAAGACTGCAGCAGAGGCTGGTATACGAATCTGAGAATACCTTTTATTATTGTCAAAATAATGGTTGTCAGCGCCATACCTTTGAAGAAGCGATGAGCAACACCTTTAAATGCCCAATCTGCGCCGGACACCTCGACCACGACGACAACACAGAAATTATCAGAATCCTCCGAGAACAAATCGAGCTTCTAAAAGCTGATATTGAATCGGGTTAAGACACCCAGAAGCAAGGAACCGAAACCACAAGTTGGGCCGATGGTCTAGCTATCCAATCGGGACACCCCATTGGACTAGATGGTTATGACACCGCGCTTACACCTAACCCAATAGGGAGCAAACCGCGGTGGTCGGGAGTTCGAATCTCCCTCGGCCCACCACTATTCATCTTTTCAGGGCGAGCTACATAAACTTATAAAAGACCCCACCAGTTAGCAACAACTCGAAATTTACAGTGCCGGGGTATCCTAGCCCGGTAGGGAGCAGGCCTGCTAAGTCTGTGACCATTGGTCTCGCGGGTTCGAATCCCGCCCCCGGCGCCACCCACGCTTTTTAGTCTTCTAATCATCTTTCCTGTCACTCTTTGTATTCCCTCCCAATAGATGAATATAGTTCCAGAAATGGTTAAATATGGTGGAATAGTGTGAGGCATTTGGACAGTGAGCCTAGGCGGGGGGCTAGAAGCCCCGCAGCGCGGCTACGGGCTGGCCAAGGCTCCCCTCTACCGCAAATGCTCTATACGGTGGGCTGAATACCGACGCTAGGCTTCCCAACCCGGTGTACGACTCGCGGTTCGTGGCAGTGAAGATCCGCCTCGGAGGATCGCTGGTGATGATAGGCTTTTCGTAGGAAGGGCTGAATCGTCTCTGGCGGGTGAACCCAGCGAGGCCCGGGAGGGAGCAGCGTAAGCCCGCACTGTTGGTGCTTCCGAGATTCCGGGTCAGAGACCTGGCTGTGAGCACGACAGCGGTGAAGGATGTCGAACGTCGGGGTTCACTGTCTACTACATTTTTCTGTTTACCCGCTCATTTTCGATTGTAACCTATCCGAAGAAGAGGAACAGTAGGTCAGGGCGTAAGAATGTAAATACGATATTGAGGACAAGGAGTGCAAGTGCGAAGATACGGAGACTGTTCAGTAGTATTCGTCCACTTCGGCGCTCTAGTGATACAGTTGCGTCAATGAGTTCCTTGAAGAGCCTATCACCGTCCAATGGTGGAATAGGTAGGAGATTCATTATTCCAAGGCTCAAGCTGATTATATAAAACCAGAGGAGGCTTCGCTGAAACTCGATACCAAAGGAAGGTCCCAACAAATTCAATGGAGGAATAAGAGGAACATATGTCGTCAAGTAAATCCCGACATATGCGCGTGAAACGTTTTCTGGGTGAGCCCCTACTACCAAGTTAACCGACTCACCATTTATTGTGAATACAATCAAGTCGCCAGGACTCGTGTTATCTAGGAAGGCGCCGAGATCATCGGCTGTCGCAATGGATGTCTCATTCATACCTGTTATCACTGTCCAAGGAGAAAGAACGCCTTCTGCGGAGCTCCCAGGAGAAATTTCAGTGATGAGGACGCCTTGAGGGACTCGAACAACTAGAACGAACATGAGAATTGTTACAAGTAGAGCAACGCAGAGGTTTGCCGCTGAACCTGCTGCGAAGAATCGGACTCTTTCACGTCGTGTTGTCCTCACCTTGACGTATTCTTCGTCGGGTTCTACGAAGGCACCAAATAGAAAGAAGAGGGCGAATAACCCTGAACTTTTAACCGGAATATCATCAGCACGAGCAGCAATGCCATGCCCCATTTCATGAGCTATTATAGAAACGATTAGCGGAATAAGAAGTGTTAGAAAGAAGAAGAAGGACATTGTGATTCCTGGCACTAACGGTACAATTGGTCCAGCTGGACCAGGTGATACAGCTTGAGGGAGAAAGCCAAATTCAACGAAGAACGATATCAGATTGAGTATTAGAAAGTAGAAACCAATTATGGAAAAGGCAAAACATACAGCTACGAAACCAGACCAGAGATATCTCCAGGCTCGAGGGTGCCATCGACCGATTCGATTGAGAAGATTATTGAATCGTTGAGTGCGCGCCATCACCATAAATGGACCAACATCAACACCACGTTTCTCTAGGTTTAGTGCAGCATCAAGAATGAAGAGAATCATCCAAGCTAGGAGTATGATTAGCCAAGGAAGAAGGGGAAGAAGAAAGGGTAACAGAGATTCTAGTTGAAGCATCTATAGAGACACCACGAATTCTACAACGAAATAATGATTCAATATAAATGTCCTGCTGTTTTAAGAAAGTGTTAAAGAAGAGCAGGAAATGCTTGAAAGAGGAGTTTTGGACTTGTCAAAGAAATATATCCTTGTCTTTGTCACAGTTGGAAATCAGCCAGAAGCAAAGGCAATCGCACGTCAATTAGTGGAACAGCATTTGGCAGCTTGTGTAGGTATCCAAACACAGCAGTCACTATATCGGTGGGAAAATAAAGTTACAGAGGACAATGAGTATCTATTAATCATCAAGACAACACGCGAACGTTTTAACGCAGTAAAAGATGCGGTGTTAGCGACCCATAGTTATGATGTGCCTGAAATAATCAGCATAGACATTTCAGAAGGTTATGCTGGATATCTTGATTGGATAACTGAAAGTGTAGCTAGAAGCAGGAAATGAGGTTCTAATGCCGCGAGAAAAACCAACTCGGCGAGACACTGGTAGCAAAGTGAAATTCTACACTGATGCACAATGGAGACACCTCTCAATTCTGCGAAAGAGAGCAGCTGAAGTTATGTCAGTTCTAGAAGAGAAAGGATTGAGCCCTATCATTCACGGCAGTGTTTGTCGAGGAGATGTCTCAGCTCAGAGTGACATCGATGTCTACATATCACAAGTAGTTTCTTCATTTATTGTAGAGCTAGCGCTTGAACATGGGGGGTTTTCCATCATTAACCGTGAACTTGTACATGCCACGCCCTTTCACGCAATAAAGGCACATATCTATCTTGAAGGTGATTCGGTAGTTACTCTTCCACTCACGACCCCAGCTCCAATCGAGCTTGAGTTTTATCAGTTTGGCGGAAGCCTGACACAAAAAGCCCTCTTAGAAGATAAACGGGTGGCTGGTGTCGACAAACGCCTCGTTCTTATCGAGCCCACAAAGGAAGGGCATATAGAAACACCTGTGATTGGGAATGAAATAATAACTGCGAGGAAAGTTGGTGTGAGTCTAAAAATCGTCGAGGAGCGGTCGAAGATATTAATACGCCGAGACGAAACTGGCCGCACTGGAGTTTACCTAAAACGCAAGCTTGCGCCAGATGACACCTTTGAATCTTTGTTGAAGTATATCAGTGACCGTGATCCTGTTGTTCGCCGTCGAATACAAAAAGGGTGATATGTTCTTGGTTCGAGAGATACATGTTTCACGGGGGGGCTCAATATATGTGGGTCGTTTACCAGAAGGATGCCGGCAATGTATGCGCGGTAGCAAACTGGTTCTTCTCATAACTGGTCTCTGCACTAGAGGTTGTTTTTATTGCCCGTTGTCAGGAGAGCGGCGCGAAAGGGATGTTATCTTTGCCAATGAAGTGGAAGTAGAATCTGTGGAACAGGCTATAGCAGAAGCACAGATGATTGATGCAGAGGGGATGGGTATAACTGGAGGTGAACCTTTGTTGAAGTTGCAGCGAACCTTGAACTACATACAAGCCTTCAAAAACAGGTTCGGCCAGCAGTTCCATATCCACCTTTACACTGCTATTGTACCAATTTCGATAAATGTGATTAATCAACTGATTGAAGCAGGTCTAGACGAGCTACGTCTCCATCGATTTACAGCAGGCGTTGATTTAAAAAATATAGTACGAGTGATGAAACGAAAGGTCAAAATCGGTTTTGAAATCCCCGCAATTCCAGACCAGCTAGAGCAAATGAAGCGATTGTTACACGAACTTGATATATTAAACCTAGATTTTGTAAACATCAATGAGTTAGAGTTCTCACCGTTAAACGCTGGTGAACTAAGGCGGCACGGATTTCAACTCAGACCAGATTCTGTAGCAGCAGTGAATGGTAGTGAAGAAACGGCGATAGCTCTAGTGGAGTGGGCAGAGGAAAACACATCGCTTAATGTTCACTTTTGTCCACTCACACTTAAGGATGGAACTCAACTTCGAAACAGGTTTCGCCGAAGAGCTACACATATTGCGAAACCTTTTGAATATATCACCGATGAAGGATTGCTGGTAAAGGGAATAATTATCCCGCCTCCTACAATGACTCTAAAGGATGCATTTGAGTTCCTTTGCAGTGAATATGAATTGCCAAAAAATCAGATTTGGCTTAACTTCGAGCGGAGCCAAATTGAGACATCCATTTTATTGGTTAAGCGTGTTGCGAAACATCTCAAGCTACGGGGGTTTCGTGTTGGAATAGCTGAAGAGCATCCAACAGATAATCGGCTCCTAGTTACTTTTACTCCCCTTTAACTAGTAGGAAGGGGAAATCTGAGAATGCCTGCTATTCCACCAAATCCAGCTAACTGCCTCCCCGCCTGATGTTCAGTACTGAAAATCTCAATGGAACCTGCTTGTTTTTCCACTTCGCGCATCAAATCCTCTAGTGTTTTACGCTTCTCTGGTGGTGCCTCTCGCAGTGTTTTATCTAAAATGAGTAAAGTTTCTACTGCTCCAAATTGTATTGCACGTATGATTTCATCCCAGCCATAAGCAGCTTTGCCAGATCCTTTTCCCAGATGTCGTAATAATTCATCAATTAGCTTGATTTCCCGAGAGAGGCGAATCTCACTAGCGACGCGTTCAACGATACCTCTTTGTAGTGCTTCATATACACCAGCTGTTGTTCCGTTACTTACGTGGTCAAGCAGAATCTTATTTTTAATTTCAGGTATTCTTTGCTGGAGGAAATCACCAAACTTATCTTTTGTAAAGCCAGGACCTACTACAATTATTTTTATCACATCTGGAAATTGATTCAACAACTCTCTCAAATGCAACACAATAGCTCCAAACAATTGACCCAGCATTTCAGGAGAGTTCTGATACTTCCCATATTTGCCCATCGCGTTTCCTTGTAACGTGAGATGAATGTCGACACCAGAATCGTCAACTATTCCGATAGTAGCACACCCCTCCTCAATAGCAATAACTATCACTCGTTGCCCTTTCTGTTTAGCAGCCTCCTTCAACCTATTCAATAGTGAGCGAGGCCAATGCTCTTTCAGAATTTCGATTTTTAGTCCTGGTTCAACATTGATTGTGTGGTACGTTCCAAGGGAAACAAAATCCCCAGGTCCCGATAGAATCCGCCCTTTGACGCGTAGCCTATTCGAATACTTGTGAAGCGATACTTCCTCTACACCTAGGCGAATGAACATTTTTCTCCGTTCACCCTTATCTGGTCGAGACCCTTCCGTGTCACGACGAACGCGACGAACAGTACGTGCCGCTATCTGATCCCCAGGCAGGATTATGTTGTATAGGTGCCATAAGTCATCCATGGACTCGGGCACAACAACAATAATTCCTTTTTCTAATTTCCTTGCGACAATCTTCATATTCCGCCGCCTCACAACTTTCTTAACCAATCCACTTATTTATTCATCGCAGCATGCCAAACCCTGAAGGGTTGTCGAGTAGTTACAGTGTTGGGAACGAAAATTGGGTTATGTTCATTCCTGTTGTATTGCATTTACTTTGTCTGGAGAACACCCAACATTGCCTGTAGCTGAACTTCGAGCTTCTTTAGAAGCAGAAGGATATTCCTATAAAATTTTGGACCAACAAAGGCGTGTTATCCTAGTTGAAGTAAATCCTCAGGGCGCGTTAATAGCTACGCGTCGCTCAGGTTTCGTTAATTACTCGATGCAACTGATTTTTCATTGTTCAATGACAGAACCAGCTATTCTCCACGCCGTGAATAATGTTGACTATCATCACTGGCTGAATAAAAGCGCAGGTTTTTCCGTGAAGGTAACTCGCATTCAACGGGAGAACAAACAGCTAAATGTGGGAGAACTTCAAAGGAAAATAGGCTCGCGTATATGGTCTGCGATGGATGGAAAGGTACACGTTGACCTCGAGGTTCCTGACATAGTATTTCTTGGATTGATTACATCAACACGGTTTTATTTCGGTGTCTATCTAACGGCACGGAATCGTAGAGAGTTCAATCAGCGCCGGAGTCCTCGTCGACCTTTCTTCAATCCCGATACGATTCATCCAAAGATTGCAAGGGCAATGGTCAATCTAAGTCGTAGCGCGTCCAGCGACTTGTTCCTTGATCCTTTTTGTGGTACTGGAGGTCTCCTCCTTGAAGCATCATCAATTGGGTCTATTCCCATTGGAATCGACAATGACCGTAGAATTCTTTTGGGTTGCCGGCGCAATCTTAACCACTTCGAAACACACTTCTTGGGAATGCACGCTGATGCAAGGGTTCTTCCTTTTCGTTCTCGATCAATTGATGCAATAGCTACAGACCCTCCTTATGGAAGAAGTAGTTCAACCAGGAAAGCAGGTATAGCAGCGCTGCTAAAAGCGAGCCTAATACGAGTCGCAGATGTAATCAATCCAGGTAGGTGTATCTGCTTTGCAATACCACTCAAGTACTTTAAGGAAAGTATTATTGACTCAAAAGAATACGCAATTATAGAGGAACATAGCGTTTATGTTCATCGCAGTCTAACTCGCCACATCGTCGTATTGAAAAGAAAATAAAGCGGGACTGTATATGAAAATCGTGTTTCTAGGAGTCGGCTGCGGAATGCCCTCCATTCGAAGAGCTCTTCCCGCCGTTGCCATTTGCCTGAAACGGGAAATACTGTTATTTGATGCTGGAGAAGGGGTGCAGCTTCAACTTCAACATGCTCATCTTAGCCTTCAACGAATAACTGAGATTTATATCTCGCATTTACATGGAGACCATTGTCTTGGCTTGCCAGGATTGATTTCAACTATGTCATTGCTGCACAGAACGAAACCATTATCGATTATTGGTCCCCAAGGAATCAAATCTTTTATTACCAACACACTAGAGATGACCCACGTAGAACCAAAATTTTCTTTGAAGGTTAAAGAAGGGGGCAAAGCAAAGCTTCCTGAGCAATCACAATATTCTGTTGAAACGCTACCAGCGCACCATGGTGTCCCTGCTCTTTCCTTCGTACTAAGAATGGCTGAAGTACAAGGTCAGTTCAATCCAGAAAAAGCAATACATATTGGTGTGCCGAGAGGTCCTCTCTGGAAGAAGCTTCAACAGGGCCGCAGTATTCGATTGGCAGGAACTCGAATCATTCATCCAAGTGAAGTTCTAGGGCCCAGCCGTAAGGGCGCGTCTATTGCCTACTCTGGAGATACCAAGTTCAACCCTGAACTTGCAGCTGCTGCACGAGGTGTTTCGCTGCTAATACACGAAGCAACTTACACTAACGAGTTAAAGGAGAAGGCAAGCGAAAATCTCCATTCAACAGCAGCGCAAGCAGCGGAAATTGCCGTCCTTGCTAAAGCTAGACAACTAGCTCTGATTCATATCAGTCCTCGATACGAGAATAACCTGCAACATGAACAGGAAGCTAGAGGTATATTCCAACAAAGCGTGGTGCCAAACGATTTAGATGTTATTGAAATAAGTCACCCTGTCTCCAAAGAGGATTAAATCACAGGAAGAATTCTTCACTATTCTAGTCGTAGATTTTCCCGAAGTTGAGGTTTGCCCTTGAAGGTGGGTGGAGCAATAAAGTCGATTACATCTAGGAGGTGTTTTGCTCGAATTTCGACTCGTATTGGTCCAGTCGCTGATATATCGTCGAGATCACAAAGATGAAGACGACCCACATAGGCAGCTTGGCGATGAATCCCAAAAATCAACACGTCTTCTTCCACTTGTTTTAGAAACACACGACGAACGGCTTCTAATATACGCGCTTCACGGAATTTTTTTACTAGGGTGGCGATAGCTTCAATGTCTGTAGCTCTCCCTTTTAGAAGATATATGCCTGTCTCGTCTTTAGTGGCTTCTATGTTAGCAACAGGACAGATGTTTAACAGGGCTTCACGAACCCTCTCCGGATTCTCTGTTGCTTTTACATCTGCAAGAAGAAGGATTACAATCACCGTTGTGTCAGCCTATCCCAAACTCTTCTTGAAGCTGGCGTAGAACTTCTTGTTTCAGCTCAGATGCTTCACCCTCGTTAATAAGCATCACATCCGCACACGCAATAACCCTACCAATACCAACACCTAACTCTCGGAGGTCTCGCTCACAAAAATCTTCCCAGACCAGGGAATCGTCTGAACGCTTTCTCTTAACTAGCCGCTGAAACCTTGTCCGAGGAGATGCATGTACTACAATAACTTTCATCGATTTGAACACTTCTCGAAATCGGGTAATTTCCTCTTCACTGCGTGCGCCCTCGATAACAACATAGGGACTGTTTATTTTTCTAAACTTTTCTATGCACGCGTTAGCTATTGCATCGCCCCCATACTTCCGTCGGAGTCCTATCATAATCTTGCCCAGGGTCATCGGTGTATGCGCCAGACCCATACGTGTTGCTTCTTCTCGTACAACATCACCCATAACGAGTACAGGAATACCTAGCTCTCTTGCGCTCTCTGTACCCATGGATTTACCGGACCCTGGCATTCCGACAAACACACATGCTTTGGCATCAAACCTCTGTTCGAATTTGCAGCGATCATACAAACCCAGTCTCTCCTTCAAGAATGCCTTCTGTTATAAACACTGCTTACCCTCGCTGAATAATTGCTGGGTCTAGTTAGATGTAGTAACGCCTATCTTGTGCTGAATCGGTGACAGCGACTCTTTTGAAGGCTGAATCATCGATTTCTGACAAATTATTAGAGAGAGCATAATGTAATGCACCTTTTAGCACTCGCTCCTTCAAATCTCTACCAGAAAAACCATCTGTTCGTTTCGCAATTGCCTTAAGATCCGCCGTCAAAGGAAGAGGTAGTGTTGACGCATATTTTTCTAGTATTTTGAGCCTTTCCTCGTATGAAGGGTTCGGGAACTCGATTTCCTCTTCGAATCTGCTGCGTAGCGCGGTATCTAGCATTTCGCGCGTGTTTGTCGCTGCTATGACTACGATTCGGTTCCTTTCCTCGATGAGGTCGAGCTCGGAGATTAGTGAATTAACTATCTCGGTAACATCGCCGCGTACTGACTGAAAACTCCGGTCCAGCCCGATTGAATCAATCTCATCAATGAAGACAATACAGGGCCCCCTGCTAGTAGCGTCTTCGAATAGTCTATGCACTTTATCAGCACCAGCCCCTACATGTTGCCCAATGAGAGCGGTTGCTTTCACATAATAGAATTCGACTTGAGTTTCCCATGCTAGTGCCTTTGCCATCATTGTTTTCCCTGTTCCTGGTGATCCATAGAACAGAACCTTACGAGGTGCCCATTCAGCGAAGCCTTGAGGGTCCTCCATATATTTCTTAATAATCAGACATTTTATCTTGGCACTTTCATGTCCAATAACATCATCAAATAGAATTTTTCGCCCGCGGGAAGGTTTGAACTCTTTTGCCTGTATCAGACGGACCCTTGTGTCAGATACAATATGTGCTTCTGGTGGAGTGACTTCAACAACTTCAAAGGCAAAGTCAGGAAGTAATAACTGATCGAAAAGGTAGTCATGGCACTTCACTTTGATACCCTGCCATTGATCAACACAATAAGCAGTGAAGAGTTTTTCATCCCGAATCCTCAAGGCAGGAGTTCCGATTGATGCATTAATCTCAAGCGGGTAACCTGCAGGACGAAGAACAACCTCCTTTGCAGGGGTTATTGGACTTGCCATTGGGTCGCCTATGGATCGCGTTATTTCGGCAATCTGCTTTCGTGTACGCGTTGATTTCCGATCCTTCAAACAGTCAGAGCCTCCAAAAGCAAACTAACTCCAAATAAATAGGGAATTGATATAAACCTTCCCCATTGTTGTAGAGACATCAATTTGAAATTGGCGAATTCTTTTGACTGCAATTCGGAGTTTCATCGCGCTGGAAATCACTGGAGCTGCTGTCCTTGACCACATAGAGAAAATACAAGAAGAACTTGGAAGAAACCGTGCCAGGCTGAAACTTGTTGAGCCACAGAATCTTCATTTCACCCTCCACTTTCTTGGCAATGTAGAAAGCGCGCGAATTCCTGATATTAAAGAGATTTTCCAAGAACTGAAATTCCCAGCCTTCGACCTAGAACTGAGCGGTTTACGTTGCTTCCGCCCTACTCGGCTCCGAGTCGTTTGGGTGGGGGTCTCTAAGGGGGCTGATGAATGTATCAAGCTTCAGCAACTGCTTGGACAGCAACTCAGAGGACGAAGATTCTCCCTTGAGGGGCGTAAATACTCTCCTCACTTAACAGTAGCGAGAGCACGTAAAGGCGCTAATCGGGCTCAGTTACTTCCAGTTCTTGATATTCTAGAACAGTATGCTAACTACGAGTTTGGTACTACCCGTATTGATGAAGTTAAGTTAAAGAAGAGCATACTCACTCCTAGAGGTCCAATCTACGAAGATATAGAAGTACGGAAGCTAGGCTAGTAATCAACGGAGCGAATCAAATCTGAACGTATCATTAACGCCGCTTCAGGGCAGGCTTCGCAACATATCCAGCAACGGACACAATGATCCATATTAATTAGCGGTTTTCCTTCCTGTATTGTGATATTACCGAGTTTACAGGCTTTCACGCATAACCCGCAACCATTACACGCATCGGTAACCTCAATGGCACCCTCACAAGCATCATCTTCCAATTCTTTCTTTGCGGTTTTTCGGGTGACGACTTCAGAGCCGAACCAACGTCGAACTAGACCGTGCGTTAGTCGATTGAAGACTCGTGAGGTCCACAGACCTTGTAATTTACTTATTAGTCCACCGCGTCTAGAACCTCTAAGCCTCTTGAAAGTGTCTGCCGCGTCGCCGACTATTACAATGTCATCTAGTTCACCCAACTCTCTCTCAAATGCCATCTTGAGAATGCTCAGTTTCTTAGGTTTGAAGCCCATTAGACGGGCGATTGTAGCATCAATTGCTACGGGATCACGGCCAGCAAGAATGACATTTAATTCAACAGGATCCCCTGCTGTCGGTCCTTGATAGGGACCTGCTGGTCTAACCGCATCTGCAGCGACTGTTCCATCAACAATACAATATCGCACTTGTGGAAGGAGATTCTCAAATAGATCAACCACAGGTTCATGGAGGCCTAGTACATGCATTCGTGTACGTTGGTCTTGCTGCGTTAACCCTTTCAGATTCTTGATAGCTCCTGTGTGCCCTGTCATGAAATGAGTCTTAATTACTGGTACATCAATAATCCCGTCAACTTCCAAAACAAGTTTTGCCATAGTAACTTTTGTCAGTTTGCTGGCTCCTGGGAGTTTGACCCTAACCATTTCAGTTTTCGCTAAATCAACAAAGGTCCCACCAGCCTGTTCCACTGCTTCACGAATCCCAATCAATCGATAGGTCTCTTCTGGGTCCCAGCCACAAATTGGTAAATCTGCTACAAGGACCTCCACTGATTTACTACGTTCCCGTACTAAACGCACTACTGCAGCTACTACATCAACATTCGTTACTAGCCCTGAACCTGATGGTTTGCCACAGCTCATATTCGGTTTGATTAGTATTCGTTCGCCATGGTTAATTTCTAGACCACCAGCCAGCTCCACCGCTTGACATACAGCGGCATAAATGTCATCTTTGATATTAACTATGGAAACACGCGATGGCACAGTTTTTTCTCCTAAATTTTTGAAAGAAGATATTGTCCTAGCTTATACAGCGTTCTTAAAACTCCTTTTCTTCTTTGTTTATAGCAATCCTCGATAGGAGTATAATATCAGTTGGGAAAGGCATTAAAGGAATTGAATATTCTAAAAGAAAAAATGTGGGACCGTGGTCTAGCCTGGTAGGATGTCTGCTTGGGGACCCGCTCGTGATGCCGCGAGACTCCGAAATGCAGATGCTCCCGGATTCGAATTCCGGCGGTCCCACCACCACTTTCCATTTTGTGGTTTCACAACATCACGGTATTTCCCATTGGGGCTTCAGCATTTCTTTGGTCTCTGTCAGAAGTTTCCCTAGGTATTTTGGTATTCGTGGGTCTTCCTTTGGCGGCTTTTCTTGAATTATCTTTCCTTCACCAGTCATCGGAATTAGAGTATTGTAGATCGATTCAGATAATGCCTTCAAGTCATAACCACCTTCGAGGAACATGATTACATTCCCATCACATGTTCTTTGGGCAACCTCATTTATCAGATGAGAAATTTGGAAGAAGCCAGTTGTGCTCAGTAGAAGGTTTGTGAGATAGTCTCGAAAATGAGCGTCATACCCTGCGGATACAAGGATAATAGTTGGTTGAAATTGTTTGGCAAGAGGAGGGAATATTTCGTTTAGGGCTTGGAGGAAGGATGAGTCAGAAACGCCAGGAGGAAGTGGGATGTTTATGTTGTAGCCCTTCCCAGAGCCCTCACCGAGTTCATTTATGTAACCAGAATAGCCTGGATAAAGTGTTCGTGGGTCTTGGTGGAGACCAATGTAGAGAGTAGAGGGATCTGTGTACAAGATTTCTTGTGTTCCGTTGCCATGGTGGGCGTCGATATCAAGTATAAGAACACGGCTGTCAGATACTGTTGCAGTAATGTGTTTGGCAACGACAGCGACGTTGTTAAAGAGGCAGAATCCACGAACCTGATTTTCATTAGCGTGGTGTCCTGGTGGTCGAGCTAGAGAAAAAGCATTGTCAATATCACCATTGCTAATGGACTCCCAAGCTTTTAGACCAGCACCCGCTGCTAATATAGCAGCGTTATAGGAGCCTTTTGATGCACGAGTGTCTGCGTCAAAGCGGCTCTCTCTTTCAGATGCAGTTCGAATGAAATCGATATAGTCCTTTGGATGAACACGTTCTAATTCGGGAAGAGTGGCAGCACGTGGCGAAGCTAGACAAAGGTTTTCCTCGTTGAAAGCCTTACGCCTCTGAAGGAATTCCATAACTGCAGTCAATCTTTCAGGGCATTCTGGATGACCCGCACCCATATCATGTTTTAGAAATGCCTTATGATAAAAGAAGCCAGTGGTCATGGTGTTCGCCTCGCAATCTTCATGTTCATTCTAGGGAAAGCCGCGTCTGTCTTGTTGTTGAGCTGGAAGATTCCTTTAACGATTGCTCCTCTGCAGGTGCAATCACCCCACCGCATTGGACTTTGATGGAACGCGCAATTTCTGAACCTATTGTGGGCACAGCTGCTAGTTTGGAAAGTGGAGCATCTCGAATTCGATCCTTGTTAACAAACCCATTACGGAAAAGGAGCCGGCCACGAACACGTCCTATGCCTTTTAATTCGACTAGCTCAGCTAATTCCCTTCTTACGCCGTACCTCACGCGAAGCTCTAATTGTTCTAAATCAGCGAGGAGTGACTTGTACTTAAAGACCCGAGCGATTTCCCGACAAGCATAGAGAAGCCAAACCTGAGTATCAACAAGTCGTCTTAAATCACCAGAACCTATGTTGAATTGACTAGTGAGTTTTTCTTCAGATATTTCTTCAATCCACCCATTCGCAAGAAGTGCTGTTTTAACTTCTGCAAGGAAAAATTCGTAGTTTGTACGATTATAACGAGGATTTGGTACAGGTACTAAGAACTCTTCGATATGCTCGCTAACATAATCGTGAGTACTTTCTTCTTCGCCTCTGCGGAGGTACATACTAAATTGGTCTGGTGTATGACAAATCAGATGTAGATAGGAGAAGTGAGTTACTTCTGTCGCATCCCGTGAAGCTGTCAATAATCCATCCCTAATGATTACAGCAGACTTTGGATCGATATAAAGTTGAGAAACGCGCCTCCCAAAGGACGTTGCAAGCAACAGGTTACCCTTGCGCGTTAAGAGAGCTTCATCTTGTAGAAATCTAACAATCAAGTCCACCATGTAGGTGACTTCTTCTGGGTCACGTTGATGACCAAAGAAGGTTTTCCTAATGAAACCCATGATATCCTCTTTACTGGAGGCATACCCTAAGGCAATAGTTGAGAGTATGTGGCTGCGTAAAGCGGATTCACTGGCTAGCTTTGAAACAATATCTTCTGCATCTCCTAGGATATAATTATCCGTCAGGAAGGCGACCTCTTCCTGACGCCTAGCGATGAGAATAGAAGTTCCTGTTTTATCGTATTTAGGACGCCCAGCACGACCAGCCATCTGTTTATACTCTAAAACCGGAATTGGTTGGTAACCCTCAGTTCTATCGAATCGACGATACTCATTAATAACAACCAACCTTGCTGGCATATTAATTCCAGCAGAATTGTGAACAATGAACCCATTAGCTACAAACATATGGTTATTTTCTGGCGAATTTGGGAGAACTACATCATACACAATGGGGCACAGAGACACCGGCTTTAAATCACGAATAGCATCCCAGAAGATATCACCATCAACATCCTTTGAACGCCAAGTTCCTCTCAATACGCGTTCCAATTGCGCTTGACATAAAGGACATCTTTCTAAGCCGAAGAATTTCTCAAAGTTATTCCCATCTACAAGAAAATTAGTGAAAATCCATCTTCCAATGGGATTAAGACTCCAAAACCATTCGGTGCCGCTTCTATGCCCAACCCTTCTTTTTGTGATTAATTCATAATGATGGTTTAGCCGAATCTCATTCTTCCTAGGAGCTTCCCCTAGAATCCTTGTAATCTCTCTAGACCCTAACTCACCTTTCTCACCCAAGAGGCGAATTACAGAGCGTTTTATTTTGCCCCACTCCTTTTGATGTAGAGTGCGCCCCGAAAATAGCGAGCGATATATTCGATAATTACAAATTTGACAAGAAACAAACAAGACATTCGAATTTACCCTAAACATCAACGAGTTAAGATCCCGTTGTTTTCTAGGAAGGTTAAAGCCCAAGTACCTCGTGAAATTGAGCAGACTCTGGTTTTGAGCAACGATTAACTCGAAAAAGGGTTTCTTTCCGTATTTTCTTCCGTATATTGTTTGTGTTGTCGCTTTCCTCTTTCTGGTTCGACTTACTATTCCGAATCTCAAGAGTAGCCTTTGTATTTGCCTGACAAGTTTTTCGGATGTATTGCCAAACCCAATTGCCCGGTCCTTGATGACATACCCATCAGAATCAAACAGTCCACGCAGAAGCTGAACAATACACGCTTCATCCATTTCTAATAGTGCATCGCAAATATGTTTCCTGTCTCCTTTCTCCACACCACATCGAACGAGAAACTCTCTAAACCAATTGTTCTTCCCTAGAATGAGCACAGGAGTACCGTACGAGTCTATCGAACGCCTGTAGGAAACGCCTAACTGGAAGCAGACCGGTTCAACAGATTCAAAGACTTCCTCGTGTGTACTGACTATTGAAGGCGAGCCTTTGTACTGAACCGATTCGCCCTCTGTTTCTGCACCAGAATGACCGTCACCAATCATCATACCAATAAAATACGCTATCTTCGGTGTGATTATTTCCTGAGCAGATTCAGTCCTATTATCCAATACAAAGTCCCCCACACGTAGGGAGCGGCTGTATTCGAGAGAAAGTTTTCCAACTGTGGCTATCCTATCTGTTTTCACTATCTTCGAAGCAGGTATAACTATTGATTTGCCATCTCGCTTAACTAACACTCTATGGTTCGGAGTGACTCTTATTGAATATCCTGAAACTGATGTAATCTCGATAAGTGGTGAAGTATTAGTTAATCTACAAACATCAACCGCATTCATCTGAATCAGGGTATCTTTAGAAAGTGCAAAGAGGGGAGTAGATATATCAAAATCACGCACCTCTGTTTCTCTAACTCCATGCCATATTTTCGTTTCAGGAGAAAGACAAAGTGTCGGAGTGCAGCAAACTGCTTTGATTAGTGTCTGTCGGAATGCATCTTCTACGAGTTTTCGTTCGGCATGTCGGAGGCCTGCATGATGGAATGCAACGCCGGTGCTAACAAGTCGAGCCAGTTTATCTGTTACTTGGGTGACTTCACCCGTTTGTTGAATGCGTTTCGCGATAGTATCTAGTTCACTTCGCTCGTACTTGGACAAAAAACGTGAAATGAGAGGACTAAGTCGCTGGGCTGTGTTCATTGCTGATTTCCTAGTGTTAAGGAAGATGAGAAGCTGTCCTTGGTCGCGGAGCACTTGGCGCGTGATGTCCCCAATTGGGAACGACGAGACAGGCGAGTATCTTTCTTCATCACTATCGGCAAACCTCACTCTTCCCTCGTGATACACACCCTCCCGAAGTTTCACAGGACGCCAATCACTCGTTACTGTTTCTCCCCTGAACCATGCGGCAAGTTCATCCGCATTACCCACGGTTGCACTGAGTGCAAGGATTTGAGCCTTTGGTGCAACCTGCCTCAACCTGACAAGAACAACCTCCAAGGTTGGTCCTCGGCTTATATCGTTGATTAGGTGGACCTCGTCGGCAACAACGACACCAATCTGAGACAACCAGCTAGCCTGGTGGCGGAGCAGCGAGTCTGCCCGTTCATTAGTACAGACAAGGAGATCGTAAACTCCTAGTTTTTCATCAGCAGAATCGTAATCCCCCGTGGTTATTCCAACTTTCACGCCTAGTTCCTCAAACATGAGGAATTCATCGTACTTTTCAGAGGCCAAAGCCCGAAGAGGAGTTAAGTAGATTGCCTTGAGCCCTTTTTCCAATATTGTTTTTAGCATACAGAGTTCTGCGACAAGCGTTTTCCCTGAAGCCGTGGGAATCGCTAAAACCATGTGTTTTCCTTCGAGAGCTCCAACTTGTATTGCTTTTATTTGAGGGGGGAAGAGCGTCGTTATGCCTCGTTTCATGATGAACGATTTTACCTTATCTGGTAGAGGCAAATCACTAATACTTTCTATTGCTAGTTCCCACCTATTTACTAGCTACTCTTGATGTATTTGAGCATTCCAGGCCTCGGCTCAAAGATTAGTCCTTCCTTGTCTCGAAGCTGAATTATTGCACGTTGAAGAAACTCGCGAGATATTCCCTCTAGTTCAGCGCGCTGCTCTAACTTCTCCATGGGCACCGCACCACCAATCTCCTCTTGCAACTCACGAATCATCTTGAGAATAGATTGGATTTTATCGCTTTGAGATTTGGGTCGACCGACCACAATGGAATCAATGTCGAACTGTCCAGTTTCTGGGTCTATACCAACCTGTCTGAGTGATATGTGAACCAGCCGGATGGCTGATTGGGCGTCATCTGCTAGCACTTTTTCACGCAGCGCCATCTTCGCGTGAGCCTCAGCCAAACGAATGAGAGACTCCAATTGCCGAGCAGTAATTGGGACCGGAGCGTTCTCCTTCTCTCCCATCTTACGCATCTGTAGGTAGAAATCCTTCAACACCTTCAAAGCCTCATCGGTAAGATTAGGTCTGACCTCCCGTCGAGCATGAGCAATATACTTGCGTAGAATATCCATTGAAATGGGGGGCTCCCTCGGAATATCGCGGCGTTTGTGAAGCTCGATAATATGAGCCGCCATCCGCTCATCCCGTTCAGCCTCGGGTTGATCCGTCAACGTAAAAATAAGATCAAACCGCGACAACAATGGAACAGGTAAATTCACATTCTCATTAAACGGTCGCTCAGCAACATAACGACCCAACACAGGATTTGCTGCAGCCAAAATCGCAGTACGCGCATTCAACGTTGCAACAATACCAGCCTTGGCTATACTAACAGAGTGTTGTTCCATGACTTCGTGTATTGCTGTCCG
>JAEOSX010000090.1 GCA_016840135.1 Candidatus Hermodarchaeota archaeon | reverse complement strand
TGGTGTTCGGGGCTAGTCTGCAGTAGCTTTCTTGTAAGGGTCGAGAAAGGGTGTCCTAATGCCCGTAGTTATAGTACCCATATACTGGATTGACCGTTTCTTTTTTATTTTTCTTTAGCTGAGGGAGTGATGAGGAGGTGACTATTGTATGGATGAGGTGCTGAAGCTTGAGGTGCATGGGTCGGTGATGTTGGTCGTTGGTATGATCCTAGTTCTTGTGTGGTCGTTCTTGGTTTCCCAGTGGTGGTCGGTGGTGTTCCTGTATCTGGCGGTGTTTTTCTTGGCAGAGGCGATTTGGCATTATGCTCTTGCTGATAGGTTACGTTATTTCAACAGGGACAAATAGTTAATTTGCCCGAGGACCACAGAGAATCTGCCCTCTGGAGTGTTATTTGAGGCTGCGTCGACGATAGCGACGAATTATAAAAAAGGTGAGGGCTAGGAAGACAGTGGTGAGAATAATGGCGACGATAAGGAGAACCGGGTCGGTGTACCATGGGGGTGGGGGGCCTTCCCATTCGAATTGGTACCAAGTGCAGGTGAGGTGGGTGCTGAGGGGTCCGCGGTTGTGCCAGACGCCGTACCAGGTTTCGTAGTTGTGGGGTACGTGCCAGATGGCGGTGACGGTGGAGCCGTCGGTGGAGAGTTCCACGTAGGCGAGTTGGCTGCTGATGTAGTTGTTAAAGTTGGCTTCGGAGAGGATAAGGAAGTGGACGCCTATGACTCCCGTAGTGAAGTCGACTTGGAGCCTCTGACCGGCGGCGAGGTCAGTCCAGTAGGTGTAGACGATGGAATACGCGTCGAGATCGTGGCTGAAGCTTTCGCTGTCAATGAGGGTCCAGTCCGCCCTGACGACGGGAGAATGGATGGGTGTGTTGGTTGTCGTGAATAGTGTGAGTGCGAGGAGGCTCAGGCAGAGAAGGGTTATGTTTCGAGGTTTCATTGTACTGATTACCTCTCCATAGCCTCTTCTGGTATCCTCCCCTTAAGCATTCTCGACTGCACCGCCGGTCAGATTGAATAATGATTCAGAAGGAAGGTGGAGCGGCGTCTGGTGTGGAAGGGAGGTAGTTACTCAGGAAAAGTGGAATGACGTGTTTCTAGTCTAGGAGGTGGTTTCGGCGGATGGCTTGGTGGGCCACCGTGAACCGTATTCCAGCGCTCGGTCTATGGCAATTTCGGCAATGGCACAGCTGTGTTCAAGGATTTTGCCAAAGGCTGCGAAGATGCTTTCTAGGCAGAACATTGCCTTTTGTCGTGGACCAAAGAGGGCACAGCTTTGGGGTGTGAGGGAGGGGAGCATTTCTTCACAGAGTTTTACCAAGGTTTGTTCCATGAGCTGCTCTGCTTGTTGGCGCATTGGCAGGAAACTACTTTCCTCATTAATGACTCGGTTGGCGCCTTCGTCGTCGCCGGAGAGCAGAGCTTCAGCTGCTGTTGTGTAGGCTTGGTGAACTTGATAACCGCACTTGAGGGCGAGGTTGAGAAGATCCTTTGGGCACTCTTCTGCACCAAGGGAGGTAACTGCTTGGGCGATGGCCTTTGCGTGGTCAGCTACGTTCTCGACTCGCTGGATGAACATCATGTATGTTAAGCTGTCGATGGAGTCGATTCCTAGTTCGTTCATGAATCGCGGGTCTAGGAGAGCGGCACGGAGTTGTTTGAAGACTAAGAAATAGAACTGGTTCACATCTTCGTCTAGCCCGATTACTGTTTGAGCTAGTTCGGAGTCGCGCATCTGGAGGGCTGTGAGAGCATCGGCGCACATTGTTGAGGTGATGCGATGGGCTAGGCGCATGCTTTTCTGGATGTCTAGCTGGTTGAGTTGCATGAGGGATTGAATGAGGATTTCGGTGGTCGAGGCGTCGATGATTTGTAGACCGGTGAGCATTCGAACACGTTTGCGGATTAGTGTCTGTTGTTCTGGTGTGAAGACTCCAGTGGATTTGATGTGTATTCGGCTAAAGTTGTTGAGATAGGCGGCGATTAAGCGGCGCTCCAAGATGCCTGGTTCGTCTTCAGGGTGTGTGGAGATTTCTGCTTCGGTGGGTGAATCTCTGACATCCTTGGCGGGGTAGATGGCTAGAGAGCCATCGCGTTGGGGGAGGAGCATTACTTGACAGGTCTGGTCTAGTTTGTATTTGGATGCCCAGCTTTTGGGAAGTGAGACTACCAGAGATGATTTGCCAAGCTTCATGATTTTTCTTCTTTCATGTTTTTCCACGTAAACCACCTTGTACCTATATTAGCCGCACAAAATATGTACCTCAAAAAGCCGTCTATATACTTTACTAACAGTCAATATTCTTAACCAACCATTATTCACCAGATAATTCGCTTTGAGAAATGCAACGCCTTTTTCTTATGTGAGAATCTACACTTAGGAATATTATAGGAGATGTTCTCTTGGGTCAACAGAAGTGTGTAGAAATCATTATCCGCGGCGACTTGTTGCTTCGTCATGTCGTATCCAAGCTAGGTAAGCACCTGTCATCATCAGATTTAGATGCTGATTTCAGTGCGACTCTAGTGGTTCCGCCTTTCAGGATGGCTCAAAAGCTCCAGTACCCCTCGCTAGCTGTCCTTCATGCTTTGGTGAACGCTAAGGACTTGTACCGATTCGAAAGTATGTTTCGTGAAATACTGGAAGAGGAAAATTGCCACATCATCACATTCGACCAACTTGAGAAACGATAAGCTGGAGAAACTGGCGTGGGTGCGAAGATTGGACAGCGAAGAAAAGGAAACTACATGGCCCCCTACTGAGGAGGATCCAAAGGAGCAGGCTAGAACCTCACAAGAAGGATATGTGGTTCACCCGAAGTGGAGACCCACTCGGAATCTAGTCAAGTTAGTTGCCAGTGTTTGTGTCGCTTTGGTAGTATATTTCTTGACTGGCGCTCTTGGTTGGCAACTCAGAATGGCTCTAGTTTTACTGGTGCTAGCAGCTGCCCTCTGGATCACCGAATCCATGGCGCTAGGCGCTACTTCGCTGTTGATTGCACTATTACAGCCTTTGCTTGGCATTCGAGGATTTTCGGATGCACTGACGTCATTCTTTGATCCTGTTGTGGTATTACTCTTAGGTGGTTTTCTCCTAGCCCTTGCCGTTGACAAACACGACCTAGACGATAAACTAGGAGCAGCAATTCTTCGCCGATTGGGTACAAAACCTCGCCGAGTTGTGCTAGGTATGATGTTAACCACTGCGTTTCTGTCATGTTGGATTAGCAACACAGCCTCTGCGGCATTGATGATGACTGTAGCAATCCCTGTAGCTAATCGCGTAACAGACCCTCGTGGAAACCTACAAAAAATCATGGTGTTGGGTGTGGCTTACGCGGCTTCTCTGGGGGGATTTATGACATTGATAGGGAGTCCACCCAACGCTCTTGCCGCAGCCTTTCTTGCCGGCACACCAAGAACCGTGTCCTTTCTTGGGTGGAGCCTTTACGGGTTGCCTTTAGCTATTATTGTCATCTTTGCGGCTTGGGGATTACTGTTTCTTCGGTTCCGTACTGAAGTTACCGAAATCCCGATTGTCGAACCTGCCTCCCGCGATTTTACTGGCTGGCAGAAAGGCACCTTTACACTCTTTCTGGTTGCGGTTGTGCTTTGGCTCACAGAGAAGTTCCATCCCTTGAGTTCTTCCATGGTGTCGCTAGCTGTGGCTGTCGCGTTGTTCGCAACTGGA
>JAEOSX010000089.1 GCA_016840135.1 Candidatus Hermodarchaeota archaeon | reverse complement strand
TGAAGGCTAGCCCTTTGCTGCTTGTGGGTGGGCGGCTGGAGGCTTCAACGAATTCTGCCTTGAAAATCTCCTTGAGGGTTTTCTGGATAGTTTCCTCACCGACTGGTACAACTGTTTCGGTGGGGGGAGCATAATATTTCTCGGCGATGAAGCTTGAATAGAGTGCCTTGATTTGGTCAAGGGTTAACCGTTTGGGCCGTGATGCTGCCCTAGGGCGCTTGACACCCTTAGGCATCTTCGAAGATTTTATGATGCGCTCTGCACGTTTCGGACTCATTCGGCAATAACTCTTCAATAAGAAATCTTCTAGTCGAGTATATTTTGTACCACGGATTTGATCTTGGAAATCGCCAATGCTGGTTGAGGTTGGGTGGGGCATTGCATAACTTGGTTCCTTTACAAACTCTGTCACTCTTCGTGGATAGATGTGACTCTTCCCATAGGGGTCAATGAAGATTATGTTGATATGGGAATTCAGGAAGGCGGTTTGCCGTATGTACTCATCAGCATAGCTACGTCGATATTGTATGTTCAAGTAGAAGAGCTGAAGATAGGTACCGTGAGTGAAGGAGAGAGGGGCTTTGGTTTCAGCAAGCACGTATTCCTTCAGGTTTTTCCCGGTTGTAAAGAAGACAGAGACGTGTCCTTGACGCTCACCGGGATAACGTGTTGCTGCAGTTATTGGTCGACCAGTGGTGTTCTGTGCGTCACTAAAGGCGCTAGAGGCACCAAAGCCTTGGCTTCCACGGGTCTGCCTTAGTCGTTGGCTTTTACTACTCGCAAGGTAAAGTCCAAACTGTTGTAGGTCTCGTTTTGTCATTCCTATTCCAGTATCAAGGACCTCAAAGGAATACATCTGAAGGTTGCGTCCATCGACCTCATCTGGGAGAATTCCAGGTTTCTCAAGTTCTTGGATGTTAATCAGCATTATTGGTTCTCGGTTTATGAGGTTCCGGATTGGCGCAACCAACCGTTTTACCCGAGCTGAAATTGTTGAGGCTGTCCAAGACCCCTTACCCTCAATTGCCAGCGGGGGAGGCATTGTTGAATAGGGTACTTCTTTTGGGGGGTCGGAGAGAATAATCGGCGTCCCTGTTTTGGTTTTATCCTTTCTTTTCTGTTTCCAGTAAAAGGTTTCAATGGCATCTAGGGAGTTGTCACTAAATTCTGCAACATACTGGGTGTGCTTGTGAAGCTCCATTGAGAAACCGACAAGTTGAGTGCGTTTCCGGAAAAACTCGGCAACTTCGCCTCGTTGGATTACACTCTTTCTTGATCGGGTTCGAGGTGTTCCAGTTCGTGGAGATGCCTTGCTTGTTCGTTCCTTGGGCATGTTGGTTACCTTGCATTCCGTTTTGTGCCGACCAAAACCTGTAGTTTTACAGACAAACACTATCCTTCCTTAAATGTTTGTAATCTCGAAGGAAGCACCTTCATTGTTTGTAGCTGTGTCTGCCCTTTCAGGTCTAGTGACGTTTCTCGGCGCGTCTCTCTGCGAAGGACAGTGAAACAGTATTTATTAGGTTGTTGGAGTTGAGTAAACTACCTCACGCTGAAGCTGTGAGGCTTTTAGCTGCGCTCAGCGTCAGTCCCCCACCCACTGGGAGCAGAGTTTCGGTGTCATCACACGCTAAATCATGGGCCTGTTTACCAAGACCCCGCCCGGTAATCCGCATGTAGCGTCGGGCGATGTTACGCGCACCATTCAAATCCGCGTTCAGACTGTGCCCACAGACACGGCACTCAAAGAAGCCCCTGTGCCTGGTGGTTCTTCGGCTGTGACACCTGTTACACTCCCGGCTCGTGTAGTGGGGCCGGACATAGACCACCCGAACACCCTTCCGGGCAGCCTTGTACTCCAGGAAGCTCTGCAGCTCCCTAAAGGCCCACCGGTGCACCCACCGATTATACCCTGCGGTCTGCCGGATGCCAGCGAGATCCTCCAGCACCAGTACGTCGCCTTCCGACAGTCTCTCAAGGATTCGCTTGGATACTGTGTGGTTTGTCCAGGTCATGAACCGTTTCCACGCGCCGCCTGCCCTTTTGAGCTTGCGTTTGGCGGCCCGTGTGCCTTTAGCCTGGAGCTCAGCCACTTGGTGTTCCCACCGGAGCCGTTGCTGTTTGGTACCTCCGAAGAAGCGGGCGTCGCTGGTCACCGCCAACGTGTTGACACCAAGATCAACCCCCACGATTTTGCAATCGGGATGTTTGTGGGGGTGGGTGTCGACTTCCTTGGAGAAGGTGAAACAAAACAAGAACCGACCCTTGTAGTCTTTGATGAGGGTGCTTTCGCACAGCTTCCAATTGAGGTATTTTTCGAAAATCTCGGGGATGATAACCTGGAATTTCACTCGTCCCTTGAGGGTGGACAACGAAAGAACTGTCCAGCTCTGGGTTATGGAGGCGCAGCGGGGAAAGTTGTACCGGATGGAGAATTCTTCGGAGACTTCGGGTTTGGACCTAGCACCCTTGACCATTTCCACTGCTTGGGTGATGGCGTTAATCACCAGTTGGGCTTGGAGGCTAAAGCGTTCCTTGATTTCGTGGTAGCAGCGTCGTTGGAGTTGAGCCTTGTGTTTGATCTTGTTTTGCCAGGCGATGTCTATACAGAACTGGACCACCTGGGCGTACACCCTCATGGTGTCGTCCAGGATTGGGGAAGTATCGACGAGTTTGACTTTTGCGGTGGCAACGACTTTCACGGCACTTTCTTTATCGTTTCAAAACTATTTAAACATCCTTTACCTCAACTCTTCCCCACCCTGAAGGATCGGGGCTTCCTTGAGGCGAAACCGTGAATCAGCCTAGGAGGCTACTTTGGGGAAAATTTCCTTGCAGGGGTTTTTCCCAGATGAGTGATTACATCCCGAACTGATTGGATATCTTTTAGATGGACAAATTCGTCCTTGGAATGGTATTGTGTGTCATCCCGGATTGTACCATAGCTTACGACTGGTATACCTGCTTTAGCTAGTATCCCTCCATCATTACCTCCCAGGTCTGCGGCAATGGGAAGTTTTTCTCCTGCTACATTGCCTGCTAGTTTGGAGAAAAGACGTACAAAGGGATGCTTCGAGTCAGTGTAATAGCCGTTCAGCGTATTTATGATTTCGAATTCGTCTATTGAAACCTCTTGAGTCTTGGCTAGTTCATCCATGTAATTCCAGAGATCTCTTTGGGCTTGCTCTGTATCTTCCTCTGGAATTAAGCGTCGGTCAAATCTTATCTCACATTCACCAGGAATGACGTTCTCTTTCTTCCAGGCCTTTATCATCGTCACTGTGAAGCGTCCATGAACCCGAGAGTAGGGTGCACCTGGTGGTGCTCGAAGCTTACTCCTTGAACGAGCTACCGTACGGTGATACCCTTTCAATTTCTCTATATATTTTGTAGTTAGGTAAATGGCATTGTCTGCTTTTTCTGGGTATCCGCTGTGCCCACTTTTCCCTTTGATAAGTACACGTCCCCATAGTGCTCCACTTGCCCCAATGCTAATGTAGTTAGGAGCGCTATCCAAAACAACTGCAGCGGTTCCACTGATTCCTACATCATCGAAAATGTATTCTATTCCAGCTCGTCCACCAATCTCCTCGTCTACAGTTACAATCAGTTTCAGGTTGATTTCAGGCTCTTCCTTGACTAGTTCACCCAAAGCACCCAAGGCTGCGACGATGTTAGACTTACAGTCAGCGGCTCCACGACCATAAGCTCGATCCCCATTCACGGTCAACTGGAAAGGGTTCGTTTGCCACTGAGAGGGCTCAGCTGGAACTACATCCATATGAGTGAGAAGGAGTATTTCCACATCTGAAGCTCCGTCAAGGCTAACTACAACATTGGGTCTCGGTTCCCCATCGACAGTTACACTACTACCATCAAGTATTTCTGTTCCCAATCCAAGCCGTTGAGCCTCTAACCTGATTAGTTCAGAACACTCCACATATCCACGTCGTGAATCACTAGTAACTGTGGTGTTAATTTCAACAAGTTTACGTAAAAGTTCTAACTCAAATTGTAGGCTTCGAACAGTCATATCTTAATACCACCATTTGAACTAAATACCCTGATACATCTAACTAATTAAACCGATGGGTGATTCTGAATACAAGACACAGAATTTTTGATGAAAGGTCTGTGATGAAATAATAAGATAATCAGCAATAAATCGTGGTTTCGTCGAAAATTGACAGCGAAAAGGAGCATCAAAAAAATGGGTAAAAGTGAATCTTCTGATCAACAGGAAGAATCGTCGCCATCGAGGGAGCCTCGGCCCGGGATATTAGGGTTCTTATTGTATAGTATCGTTGAAGTGGCTGTAATCGGTTTAGTTGCATTTCTAATAGTAGTCCTTTTCTTACCAAACCTTTTCGTCCTTGGCGCCGTTTGTATTGTAGTTGGGTTAATTATATTCACTTTTGTAAAAATCCGTTTATACTCAACTAGCGCCAACTTGCCGGTTGAAGATTTCCTTATTGGGAAGACAGCTAGAGCCTTAGAAGATTTCAGAATGATAAGTTCCAATCGATGGGAGGGGAAGATAAGAGTTCAAGGTGAAACCTGGAGAGCAGTAGCGGAGGGGAAGGTTTCAAAGGGAGACCTGCTGAAAGTAACCGCTGAAAGGGGACTCTGTCTTCATGTAAAAACCCTCTATGAGGAAGTGTAATCGTATCTTCAATGTCAGCGGGTTCGCGTAACGAAAGGCATTAACAGGATCTATTGCGGCAGTGATGACGACTTTCACGAATCCGTGCCTTTCAGGTTCTCTAGCGCAGATTTGACTAATATCATGAATGCCTTTTCGACCCCGTCAGCAGTTGCTGCGGAAGTCTCGATGTATGGTATCTGCCACCACTCTTGTAGCATCTCAGCAGCTGCACGAGGTACTCTACGCTTATCCTCCAAGTCCATCTTGTTTCCAACAAGAACTACATTCCCTTCAGGGACAACACGCCGGAAATCTATAATCCAGTTCTCCAATGTCATGAAGGTAGCTGGCGATGTAAGGTCAAAAACCAGAAGGGCACCATGGGCACCAATATAATAATGCCGCCTGACTTGGTGAAAAGTAGGCTGACCCCCAAGGTCCCATATAACGAGCTTTGCTTGCTGACCTTGTAGGTCTAGGGCCTTGACCGCAAAGCTGGCACCAAGTGACTGTTTGTATTCGGGCGAGAAGGCATTCTGAGTGTAACGAAGGACAAGGGAGGTTTTTCCGACCCTCCCATCACCCATCATGCAGACTTTCAATCCCAAACTTGTTCTATCGGTGATTTGGGCGTGAATGTCCTTTGGGGGTAATTTAGACAAAGAGCTCTCCAAGTCCGTCATTACTAATGGAAGAATAAAGGTTTTCCCATTCAAGGATATTTGTCTTGGTAATCAGGGGACTGCTAGCAAAAGGCCTAGAACCGTTACTTGGTAAAGGCTAGCCAATATGGGAACTAGAGCACAGAGAAGAGGAATAGGTAGACCTGGAAGTATACGGTTTGGTTTACGTGCTACAAGTTGTGTATTGATAATACAGCCTACAATAACTGCGAGAAGTGTGAAAACTGATATTATGGGCCCAAAGAAACGAAGCGAGTATGAGACAAGGGCTGAATAAATGATAAGGTCCCCAATACCAATTACCATATCTCCTATCACGAAGACAAAGGCGCTTCTTGAATGGGAACGAGGATCAGCGTTAATGACCATCGGACCCAGCTTTCTGGCAAAGAAGGTGTCGGCTGCCGACAATACCGCAATTAGGGATAGGGACGAAAACCATGGAAAGGCAATGCACAAGAAAACTCCTAGCACAATTCCGTAGATGGCAAAGATTGCGTTCCGACTACTTGGTCCAAGTGCATCGGTCATAATCAGTGCGACTGACAACATGGCAAAGAAGATGGATGCCATGGAAATTAAGGAAAGGAAAAACTGATTCGGTGCTTGGAACGTGATAATGAGCAGTAGCGTTTCACCAATGAATATGCACAGAAGAAAGAAGACTGGCGATAGGAAGGCACCTACCAGAAGTCGGTTGAATAATTCGCCTCCCCGCTTAAACGAATAAAAGGTAACTGCTGTGGCTATTCCCCCAACAATCCCAATAACGGCCATGAACACTAACCCTTCAATCAATGTTCCCATGGTTGGTAGTGTGATCTTGTAGAGGAAGGGGTTTGCCGACACTACAAGCCATGTGATGAACATTGCCACAAGCATCGAAAGAACTGGCAGGGAGAGATAAACTACACTTTGCCGCCATCCAATAATCTCTTTGTCTTCCATAATATGTACACACGACGGTACACACTAAAACCTTTTGAAACAGGCAACCCCTCACCAAGGACCACTTCATTGGGAGAGGGGAAAACCTCGTATAAGCTCTCATCAGCGAGGGGGATTTGAAAAAAGAAAAGAGAGGTGTCGGGGTCACCGACACCTGTTAGGATCTGAGTTTAGCCTTCTACCAGCTACTTCCTGCGTAGGTACCAGACACTGCCTAGTAGCACTACGATGATAACCACTACACCGACAATGATGTAGATTGGCAGATAGGAGATTGGTTCGCTGCCAACTGCTTCAGTGTGACCAGGAATGCCTTTGTGATAGTTCTCCCAGTGGTGGAGTTCCACGTATTCACCCTCGATGCGGCGGTACCATGAGAATGGACCGCTGCCGACCGGGAGCGGATTCGTGAAGGTCACCGGGCTAACGATACCAGCCCAGATGTGCTCGGGGAGGATAGTCCAACCACGAGTCATATCAAAGGCCCAGTAGCTTCGGCCGTTGGTGACGATTTCCACGTGTGTGGCGTCGATTGCTGTGCAGGAGTTGAGGTATGGGATGTTTGCAGAGAAGGTGGGGATGCGATGATCCAGTATGTAGTTGTAGCTGAACTCTACATCATCGGCTGTCACTAGACCACCGGCTGCACCACCTAGGTCATGCCAGCAAGCGTTGTCGAAGAGAGAGTAAGTATATTTCAAACCGTAAGGATGAGGTTGAACAGTCCAGTCATAGGCAAGACCACCGTTGTTCTTTGTTGCCATGTGCTTGTCATCGTTCAACCCGGTGAGCCTAGAGTAGACTTGGGAGAGAGGGTAGTTGCCGTAGACGCTTTTGGAGGTGAGGGGATTCTGGCTGTCCATAGCTGAAGAGATACTGGTACGGAATGTACCACCGCAGCCACTGACTGGGTCCCGCTCAAGCTGACCTTCTTTCAACCGGACTTTACGGGGGGTCCAGCGATTCATATGACCCAAACCCCAACCAGGAATCTCCACCCAACCTTCGTATTTGTCGATACGATGGGCGTAGGCCCTCCAGTTACCATACATGACAATCATGGGCGCGTTCTCTACGAAGACTTGCTGGGCATTATGGGCACTATCTAGGACTTGGTTGTAGTCGCTGGCGGTCATCATGACCTCGACCCAGTTATCAAAGATACGGTTCCCCCAGTTCAACATGTTACCCTCGGAGTTCAGAATCTCAGAGGAGATGAAATTCTGTAGGGCTAGTGGGGTCGGTGAAACACCGAAGGCGTAGCAGGCAGCATCATAGTTCCGAGGAATCGTATAGACTGTATCCAGCAGGGTACCAAAAGCCACTGGCATCAGTGAAACCCGGATACCCGCAGCATCCCAATAAGCTAGCTGAGAGGTTAGGGCAGCACCCCATTGAGGGGTCTCGATGCTGTACATAGGTCGAAAATTGATTTGGTCACCGTTTGGTGCTTCCACGTATCCATCGCCGTCCAAATCAAAGAATCCTGCTTGAGCTAGTTCAGTTTGAGCTGCTATTACGTTGGAGTCTCGAAAATCAGGAATAATCTGGCTGTTATGCCAGGCCCCACAAGAGGCTGGGATGGGAGTGTCTAGGGCGGAGCCAAGGTCACCCCACATATCCTGGGCTAATGCGTGCTTGTCCAAGGCAAAAGCCAGTGCGCGGCGGAAACCAGGAAAGTTGTAGGGGTAACGCTGGCAGTTGATCGCCATGAAGCCAAAGCCGAGGTACTCAGTTAAGGTCACCTCGATATCAGGCTCCGCTTCTAGGATGCTGAGGTATTCCGCTTCTACATTATCTGCTAGGTGGTCTATCTCGTCATCAAGTAAAGCCTGCACCTGCTCATCCGGTCCAGTAATCAGTTTGAAAATCACTTTGTCCACGTAGGGCCCATGAAGGTCCCAGTCAGAACTCTGACGGAGAGGCACGCCGAGTAGAGCGGGCACTGTTTCTACACTCGTAGGTATTACGTAAAAGGGGACGAGTGCAAAGAGCAGGAATGCACCAAGTAATTTGTATCTGGATTCTACTATCATTGCGAAAACCATTCCAATTATACTCCTCTTCCCTAGAGAGAAGCACTTCTATCTCTGATATCATGTTCTAAATGCCTTTCCTTTTAGGCAAGTGCCAGCAAAACTCGTACCTTGTTAGCATCTGAGCATCCGTATGAATGACTGAATCCTCTGGTTTACAATGTCGGGCTGTTCCATCATCACCATATGCCCTGCCTTCTCGACTTCTAGGAGTGAAGACTTGGGGATATTTTCACGCAGATATTTTGACCACTTCAATGGTGTTAGCTTGTCCTCTTCGCCAACTATGATTAGGGTCTTTAGATAAATCTCTGCAAGGCGGTCCCGGACATCGAAGTTGTTGCAGGATGCAAAATCCGAGTAGGCGATTTCTGGGTTACAACGGAGGCACTCCTGCTTTGATTGCTCAATGAGAACGGGATCAGCTCCAGCGGCAAACCCTAGTTTTCCTACAGCTAGTTCTACACTTTCTTCATAATTCGTTTTCAGAGATTCAAGGATTGCTGGTAGAACTCCTAGCTTGGCTCCTGTTCCAACCAGCACGAGAGCTGTGAGTAGCCCAGGATAATCGAGGACAAGCTGGAGGGTGATTGCTCCACCAAGTGAATGCCCTACGGGTATACCCTTTATGAGGTCCAGCTTCTTGATGAATTCAGCAACGTAATCTGTATAGAGCTTCACTGAAATCTCGGCATCTGGTGGGTCTGACCGTCCGTGACCTGGTAAATCCAGCATCACAGGGCGGTAATCCTCTGAAAGGGGTCGCTGATGGCTCCAGGCTAGGTGGCTGCTCATAGAGCCGTGAATAAAGATGAGGGGCAATCCTTCTCCCTGTTCCTGGTAATATATCCGTGTTCCTCGAATCGTGGTATATGGCATACACAGTCACTTCCTGCTATTCTAGGACATTGGGTTCGCCTTGGGTAGGCTGGACCATCTCGTCCTTACACCGTCTACAGAATGTCCTGCCAGCTACTTTAATATCACACTCACTACAAACAGCGGCGCCGCATATACAGCACACACCAGCCGCTTCTCTTTCTGGGTGGTTATCACACTTCAGATTACTCCCTCAGTAAACTCTCTTCAAGACCTTCTAGCTGAATATTGCAAACAATAGTAAAAATGCTGCTAGTAGCAGGAGCGACACTACGAGAACGTGGAGAGTGGTCTTTATGGTTTTTAAGACCCTTATCCAAGTTAGTCTGCGCTTGGGAATCCAAACTAATGTTATGGCTGCACAGGCAAGGGTCACGGTGGCAATCAAAACGGTCAGCACACGGGGGTCAGCTGCCAGGATTGTACTGGCAAAGGCAAGGAGGATGGACAAGACAAGGATGAATTGACTAGTGTTGCTTTCAGCGACCACTACCCTGCCCTCGATTTCTGCGAATTTATCCTTCAGGGATTTCGTCTTCTCATCGAGAATCTCCTCTTCAGTGGAGGTGAGAGTGTTAAAGACGAGGAACATTGTTCCCAAAGCCCAGGGTATCAGATAGATGAAGGAGGCTGGTTCGGTGCCAAACCACCTAATCATGTATAAGCCTACAAATACGTAGATCCACCCTAACAAGCCAGCCAGGTAGATTAGGGTCTCAAAGTATACAGGTTGTTCTTCTTTGTCTGAGGAAACCCAGTACTTGGTGTACACGTCCCTGCTGCATAGATAGCGCCCTGCATAGTAGAGTATTGGTGTTGCGAAGCCTCCGACCATCATGATGTTGGTGCACATCCAAACCCAGAAGGCATCCAACATGGCAGCTAGGGGAAGCCCACCCATCTGTTGTGTCCGCCAAGAACCGTACCCTGCACCGGCAACTGAAGCTAGAAGAACCGCGAATCCTATATAGATGGCTATGGCTTTCCGGTTATCAGAGTACCTCGTCAAGAGGACCAAGAGGAGAATGGTGCTCAGCGCCCCCAACCCAAGAAGAAGGTTTGGCGAAATGAAGGGGAAGCTCCACAGGTTCAAGACTATAGGAATAATCATCATAAGGGCAATCGGTGTGGCAGCCTTATCCCCAGAGCCCCCCTCTCCTTTCAAATCCGGACACTCCTTGAGTAGGCGGAATGCCACAAGAGGAATCAAACCCTCAAGGGTGTCTGCAAAGCTCCAAAGCAAAACATCGAAGAGGTTCATCCCCAGGGAAATAGTGAAGATGATAGACGCTAACCAGGCGGCCCCCACTCCCCACAATCCAAGAATGAGGGAGGCTATCACAATTATGGCAACAGAGAGGTAGAATGTGGATACACCGATGAAGGACCCCGCTTGGTAGCTGGCAGAGTACATCGACACGACCGCAATGACTCCGGCCACACAAAGGCTGATGATAAAGCGGAGAGTGTTGGTGTGAAGCTTAAGCTGAATGAAGGAAGGTTCCTTATCGCTCCTACTCGATGCCACTGGCACACACGTTCCTGTGTGGAAAGTGTATTAGATTAAGAAGTATTAAAGGGGCGGTGTATTGACAACATTGAACCCTCAATTTATGGAAACGGGGTATAACGATGAGTCTTGAACTCGTACAACTTTGGACCGTAGCAGGAGTCCTCATAGGTTTTCAGATCTCCTCCTTTGGTTGGCGAATCTCCCGAGAAGCAGATGTAGACGAAGCCGTCTCAACCTGGCTACCTCCTGCAGACATCATCAACCTGTTCTCAATGATGATAACCGCCCTAGGAGTCTTCATTCTCCC
>JAEOSX010000006.1 GCA_016840135.1 Candidatus Hermodarchaeota archaeon | reverse complement strand
TGCTGAAAGCACGTTCTCCAAGAATCGTCGTCTCATCGCATAAGGGGATTATCAAAGAGGATATCGACGAGCGATTTGATGCATTCTATAGGAAACTTGATGAGAGGAATGAAAGAATTCTCTCGCTATTAGGAAGCGGAAAGACTGTCCAGCAGCTTGTGGACCATGCACCGATTTACGGTAAATTTCCCTATGTTGTAGAATTGCTGCGATATTGGGAAGCTTCAATGATTTTAAAGCATCTTGAGGAATTGGAAAGAGACGGTAGAGTCCAAAGAAGTGGTGACATATACGTCACAAGCTAGGTCCCTAATTCATCCTCTGTAATTGCGAAAGGGCTTTGAACTCTCTGAGAACGTTTTACATAACAAACATTGTTGGCGGCGATTGAATCTTGGAAGATAGCTTCGAGAATATGGACCCTCTCCAAATCGGAGAGGATTACCGGGACAAAGAACTAGCCGGGAAGGCGGCAAGGCGAATCCGAGAACTTGCTTCAGATGAGAAACAAACCTACAAGTTCATGCATGTTTGTGGCACCCACGAATACACAATCACACACTCGGGTTTGCGAGAGATATTGCCTCCCAACGTCAAGGTAATCGCTGGCCCGGGATGCCCCGTCTGTGTCACCCCGCCCGAGGACATTGCATTAGCCATCACTATAGCAAAGCAGCCCAATGTGCTAATCACGACCTTCGGAGATATGATGAGGGTCCCAGCTACTGGGTGGGGCTCCTTGAATTCAGCAAGGGCTCGTGGTGCCAAGGTCCAGGTAGTCTACAGTATGATGGATGCTATTGAAGCAGCCCGGAATAACCCTGATTTGGAAGTAGTTCATTTCGCCATCGGATTTGAGACAACGACACCGCCTACCGCAGTGGAGCTCTTAGCAGGTCCACCAGAGAACTTCAGCGTGATCGTTAGTCACCGAGTGATTCCCCCAGCACAGGAACTTTTACTGAAATCGGGGGAGGTAGCGCTGAATGGGTTTATTCTACCAGGACATGTTTGTACCGTAACAGGAATGCGACCATATATGCCCATATCGGAGAAATGGAAGGTACCTCAGGTTGTTGCTGGGTTTGAGCCCCTCGACGTATTGTTGGGTCTTGTGATGTTGTTAACTCAAGTGAATGAGGGACGAGCAGAAGTGGAGAATGAATATACTCGCGCTGTTTCCTTGGAGGGTAATGTTCGTGCTCAAGAGATAGTAGCCCAGGTCTTCCAGACTGCAGACGCACGGTGGAGGGCTATTGGCTCAATTCCCGAGTCTGGGCTCACCTTGCGCTCTGAATTTGCCTCCTTTGATGTTCGGGAACACGTTTCTGTTGAGATTGAACCACCGAAGTTTGAGGTGCCGCCAGGCTGCCGATGTGGAGAAGTCTTACGCGGGGTTATAGGTCCAAGAGAGTGCCCCCTCTTCGGTAAGAAGTGTACACCACAACAACCAGTGGGTCCTTGTATGGTTGGGCAAGAGGGCACTTGTGCAATTGTTTACGGAGCCTTAGCCCTCAAATCTGAGTCCTGAACTAAGACTTGTCTTCTGTTTGTAGACTGGCTCGAAAGGCTGGGCTAGCTATCCATTGTGCAGCAAGGGCTTCTACCTCAGATACCTTTGCAGCAAGGTATCGGTCCCTATGGCACGTCGCTGCGACGTCTGGGATACCTTCTTTTTCCCAAAAAGTTGCTGACTCTTTTGGAGGAATCTTCAATGGTTTTCCATCATCTAGCTTAATGCTTGGAGCATGAGTTAGGATATGCTTTGCGAGGCGAGTTGCTAGCATCTTAGTATCGGTGGCTATCAAACGGCCTCTTGACCACGCAGGGCACTTGACTCGTCCCTGGCAAGGACCTTTAGCAATAGGGCAGAAAACCACAATGCAGCACCTCGATAACAGTCCATCGCCAGCGTGTTAAATCCCAGCTTAAACCTTTTGGTGTTGCAGATGCTTTCCCTAGGGGAGGGGATTACGATATTCCATTGAATCTTTGTCTTCTGTAGCCAGGGCCTTTACCAGGTCTGTCATGAGGGAGAGGAGACTTGGTATATCGTAATTTATTCCTTCACCGATAATGGTCACTCGATTTTCTTTTGTTTGGAAGGCTTCTTCTGGGCGCCAAATATTAGGCCAGGAAGGAACGGTTTCAAGTTGAAGGAGAGCAAGGTTTGGGCCACCAGCTTGAGTGGCGATGAAAGGGACCATTGGAAGGCGGAGAAGATAGTTTTCCGGGCGAAGTAAATCATCAGCCCCGCTACGTACCACCTGAAGGGGAGGAAAGAAACGGTGACCCACTTCTTCTTCAAGGGGGTGAGCGATTCTTTGGAGAAGAGTATTTGTTGCCTGTGGATTGGTGGGGCTTGTTTCAAGTGATTCCCGAAGGAGAATAGCTGTACTGATGAGCTCATTAGGATTAGTGATAGTGGGAGGTAGACAGGGAGCAGGCCCACGTTGCCCCTTTATGGCGGTTCTTGGCTGGAAACCCGCGGAGGTGTAAATATCTTGAGCGGAATCCATGTTGAGCCAAAGAGCTACTGGATCTCGGAGCTGGGTAGTTGGCAGAGCTGTAAGGACTAATTTGTTGGTGAAAGGGCGGGTAAGATAGAGGATTTTGAAGGGATATCCTGGTTTCAGAGGCGTAATGAGAGTGTAGCCCCCAAAATCAATCAGGTCAGGGGTTTTTCCCCGCATTTCTAGCTCAACGGCAGCCTCAGCGAGTTCTTTTAGCTGCTCGCGAGCACTTTGTAACACGAGCAAATCCAGTGGAGCAGACGTATAGGGTGTTAGTTGTTCAACTAGGTGTTTGAGGAGTTGATTGTGCTGGTCTGTGGCAACCTGGTCAAGTAAAATAAACAGCTCAGCGTTTGACCGTCTTAGTTTTTCCATCATTGTCTTGCTCTCTTGTTTCCTTGGTTTGCAGAGATGTGAGCTTTTTGTTTAAGGGTTGGCATCACGAGACCAAATCTGATAATTCTAACTCTGCAAGTTTTTCCTTGGAGGGATAACCTGTTTTGAGATCCCAGTCACGATAAGAGTAGTAATCGCTAAGCTGTTTCTCTAAATCAGGAACCTTTCCCCGAGTTCCACCATCTTCTAGGGGACGAAGCATGAGAGGAGGCAAGGTATCATCCTTAGGAGTAGCTCCTAGTTTGAGATTGATGAGCCGCTTCAGATTGAAAATGCGTTCACCCATTAACATCAGCTCTTGAGGAGAAGTGGGGATTCCCGTGACAAAGGTATAGAATTGAACGATTTCATCCACAGAGAAAGTGGCAAATAAACACATCATCAGGGAGTTAGTGACCATACGCCAATTCTGAGTTATTGCAGTCAATCGCCCCATTCCTTCGTCAGTCTGGGGGTCATCAGCGTCGATGCCTAAATCAGGAATCACTTGTCCATTAAGAACCCAGTAAATATCAGCATCGAGATGATGTGCTCCTCGAACACTCGTAGCGAAGGCTGCAGCTTGCCCAAAAAGCGCCCTAGGACCCCAGCATGCTGGTTCTAACCCTTTTACATGGATAGCTAAATCCTCGGCATTGTATCTCTTCCCTAGTTCTCGGGTTCCCTCTGCAAGAACATCACCAAACCCCTCTCGGAACGCAATCTGGCGGATGAGCCAGTGCTGAGCTTCTGGGTCACCCCATTTCAATGCCATCCCAACTTCCTTGGGAGTTAGTTTGTTTTTCTCCATGAGATAGTAGGCAAAAGCGATTGTAGTGCCACAGCTAATTGTGTCTAGACCAAGGTCATCGCAAAGATGTGCTGCAAATGATACTGCTTCTAAATCGTCGCATAGAATCATGGAGCCAAGTGCTGCTAGAGTCTCGTATTCCGGACCACTATCCTCTGAAAGCTTATACTTACCTTCAGGGATTTCGATGACTCGTCCACACTTTATTGGGCAGAGGTAACATCCACTGTTGCCCTTTGTAATTTTTTCAAACATTGTTGAGCCGCTGATATTGTCATAAGGTGGCCACTCGCCTTGGGTCCAGTACTTGTTCGGTGCTGCACCCATTTCTTGGGCTGCTCCAAAGAAGGCTGCAGTACCCATTTCATTGTACATACCAATCTGAAAGTCCTCCATCATCACTTTTGTAGCAGTGCGAATCAGAGCGGAGAGGGCATCAGGCTTCGCGACGGGGACTGGTTTGTTTCCTACTGCAACGATTGCTTTGAGTTGTTTGCTACCCATTACAGCTCCTAGTCCCATTCGCCCTGCGGCACGACCGCCTTCGGACATTATATTTGCATACTTGACTAAATTCTCACCTGCGGGCCCAATAGCTAGTGTTGCTTTGTTTCGTGTAGCTTCACCTATCACATGCTTCTGAACCCTGGTGATTGTTTCGTTGATACCCAGAGTCCAGAGGTTATCAGCTTCTAGTAACTTGACCTCATCACCAATGATAGGAAGGATGGTAGGTTTAGTGGCACGGCCTTTGATTAATACTCCATCGTAACCTGCTTGGCGGAGACGAGCCCCAAAGTTGCCGCCAATACTACACTCTCCCCACAGTTTAGTTAAGGGAGAGCGGGCACAAATGGTGAGGCGACTACCACAAGGTATTTTTGTTCCAGTAAAAGGCCCTGCTAGAAGAAGTAGGGGGTTTTCAGGGCTTAAAGGATCAGTCTCTGGTTTAAGCAGGGGAAAGAGGATTCG
>JAEOSX010000088.1 GCA_016840135.1 Candidatus Hermodarchaeota archaeon | reverse complement strand
TCCTTCGTTACACGGTTGATTTCCCCTGAGCACCAAAAGGCTCTCCGCCAAGAACTCCAGACCCTCATGGCTGCTGGAACTCCAACGCAGATGGTAAGTGAAGTGCTCACCAAGACAGGGGAGAGACACATCGTTGAATGGACATGCAACCTCATCACTGACAATGTCGGGGCCTTTCAGGAAATCATCTGTGTGGGACAAGATATCACAGAAGAAGAATTTGTGGAGGAGGCTTACAAGGCTGTCGTAGAGGGTACCATTCTCGGGATAACTATCAGACAAGGAAATCGTTTTGTTTTCGCGAATTCGGCTGCTGCAGCAATTCACGGGCGAAGCGTCGTAGAGCTCCTTTCCCTCACCTACGAAGAGATGCTTGCAACGATACATCCAGAGGATCAAGAGATTGCAATTAAGCGCCATGCAGACCGAATGGCTGGTAAGCCTGTATCTGAACGCTACGAGTACCGGTTGATAAGAAAGGATGGAACTGTACGCTGGGTGATGGTATATTCTACACAAATCGAATACCAAGGCGGCCCAGCAACCCAGTTCCACACCATCGATATTACTGAGCGGAAGCAGACAGAGGAGGCTCTTCGTGAATCGGAGACCCGCTATCACGGCTTATTTAACCGGATTCCTGTTAGCCTATACCGTTCTATGCCAGATGGGCAAATTGTTGATGCGAATCCTACGATGGCTCAACTATTGGGTTATCCTGACTTAGAGTCCCTGCTCCAAGCAAATGCTGCTGATTTTTATGTAGACCAGGCTGCCCGCAAACAGTGGCAAAAACTCATGGTAGAGAAGGGTATGGTACAAGACTTTTTGGTGCAGATGCGCCGCCTTGACGGCAAGCTTGTATGGGTACAGAACACCGCTCATGCTATCCGTGACGCGAAGGGAGAAGTGCTATACTATGAGGGGTCGATCAAAGACATCACCGAGCAAATCTTGGCAGAGGAAGCTCTTCGGGAATCCGAGATGAAATACCGAGATCTAGTAGAACAATCACCCCTTGGTATTATTATTCTGCAGGAAAATCCTCTTCGAATATCCTTTGTCAATGAAGCAGGCGCAAAACTCTCTGGATTCACCGTTGACAAGGGTCCTAGTTTTTCACCCCAAGAAATTCAGGAACTCATTCATTCTGAGGACCGGGAGGATGCGTTTGGACGGTTGGCTGCTCGCTTTAAGGGAGAAGAAGTTTCTCCACGACAGGAGCTGCGATTGGTTCATAAAGATGGGAACGCTATTTGGGTGGATATTACCTCTAAATTCATTGAATTCAAAGGAAAGCCTGCAGTACAGGTTACTCTTGTGGATATCAGCGAGAGAAAGCAAGCTGAGGAACTAATTCGTGTCCAGCGGGACCTAGCTTTGTCCATAGCTGCTATCTCCGATTTTCAGACTGTGTTAAAGCTCTGCTTGGAAGCAACTATTAGGATATCTGGAATGGATTGCGGCGGCGTTTACCTTGTAAATGAGGTTACCAGGGACCTTGAGCTTGTCATTCATCAAGGATTATCTCCATCGTTTGTAAAACATGTTAGTAGATATGAGGCTGAATCCCCGAGTGCTCAGCTGGTGATGAAGGGCAGTCCAGTTTACATCAATTATGAGGAATTACCTGTTCCCAGTGAAGAGATTGATTATAGTGAAGGGCTGAAGGCTTCAGCGGTGATTCCTATTAGTCATGAAAACAGAGTTATTGGTTGCCTAAATGTGTCATCTCATAGTAGAGATGACGTTCCGATTCACTCACGCACAGCCCTCGAGATGATTTCCACCCAAATTGGAGTAGGCATTGCCCGAATGCGTATAGAACTGGCATTACGAGAAAGCGAGGAGAAGTACCGAACCCTCTTTGAGACTATGGCTCAGGGCATTGTTTACCAAAACGCAAGTGGTGAAATCACCTCCGCTAATCCTGCCGCTGAAATGATTCTAGGCTTGACGCTAGAACAGATGCAGGGTAGAACTTCTGTTGACCCACGATGGCGAGCCATCCAAGAAGACGGCTCAGATTTCCCTGGCGAAACCCACCCCGCGATGGTAGCCTTAAGGACTGGCGAAAAAGTGAGTGATGTAATCATGGGGGTCTACAACCCAGAGGGGGATATCACGCGGTGGATCAAAATCAACGCAGTACCACAATTTAGAAACAGTGAAGAAAACCCCTACCAAGTCTACACTACTTTCGACGATTTTACTGAAAATAAACAGGCTGAGGAGGCGCTACGGGTTTCAGAGCAGAAGTACAGGTCTTTTGTTGAGAACTTTCCTGGGATCGCTTACCGCGCGCATCTTGATGGGGTACCTGTATTCTTTCAAGGCGCAGTTGAGACCCTTACAGGGTATACTGAGGAAGACTTTGTATCAAGACGCATACCCTGGACGCAGATGATTCATCCTGAGGATTGGCCTGAGCTGGAAAAAGGTTGGGCGCAAATCGGGAGTGTACCAGGAGCAGCCATAGAACGCGAGTATCGCATCACTCACAGAGAGGGACACATCCAATGGTTGTATGAAAGAATACGAAACCTCAGCGATGAAACAGGAAAGGTCACCTTTGTGGAGGGGGTTCTACTCGATATCACAGAACGCAAGCAAATAGACATGGCCCTCCAACGGGAACGGGATCGGGCACAGCAGTACCTTGATGTGGCAGGAGTAATTCTTGTGGCACTGGACACCCAAGAGAGGGTGGTTCTCATTAACCGGAAGGGATGTGAGCTGCTTGGCCTCTCAGAAGAGGAAGTTCTGGGTAAAAACTGGTACGATAACTTTCTCCCTGAACGGTTTCATAAGGATGTGAAACAGGTGTACGCTCAGCTGATGAAAGGCGAAATTGAACCTGAGAGATATCATGAGAATCCAATTCTTACAAGTCAGGGCGAAGAGAGGCTCATAGCATGGAACAACGTCATCTTTCGAGATGAAGATGGAAACATACTTGGGTCCTTGAGCTCTGGCGAAGACATTACCGAGCGCAGACAAATGGAACAGGCACTTCTAGATTCGGAAGAAAGATTGCGGTCCGTATCAGAGCACTCCCCTGATCAAATCATCCTGCTGGACCAAAAGTTCCGGATTCTATTTATTAATCGGATTCTGCAAAATCTAACGATGGGAGAGGTGCTGGGGAAGTCAGTCCTTGATTTCATCTCACCAGACTTCCGTCAAACAGCATCTGACTGTTATAAACGGGTCTGGGTAACAGGCAATCCCGAAACCTTCTACAGCGAGAACCCTCAAAAAGATGGAAAGGTCCAAGTTTTTGAGATTCGCGTTTCACCGATTCTTGAATCTGACAGTGTGGTTGCTCTTGTCTCAAATTCAACAGACATCACAAACCGAAGGGAAACCGAGGAGCAACTTCGGGAATCCGAAGCTAAGTACCGGTCCTTTGTCGAGAACTTTCTCGGGATTGCGTACAGTTCATATCCCGACTATTCAATCGAATTCTTTCACGGCGCGGTCGAGTCTATTACAGGATACACTGAGGAGGATTTTGTATCAGGACGAGTAAACTGGAACCAAGTGATCCACCCTGATGATTGGGCTCGTTTGCAGAAGGATTTTGAACGTATGGGTAAGGTGCCCGGTGCCATTGGCGAGCTGGAGTATCGTATCATCCGAAAGGACGGCGGAGTTCGTTGGCTTCATGACAACATGCGAGGACTCTACAACTCTGACTATGCAGTGACTACAATTGAAGGAGTACTTATTGATATCACGGAGCGCAAAGAGGCTGAAGAAGCAGCGTTTGAGGCACGGGCTAGAGCCGAATTCTTTAACGACCTGATGGTCCATGATCTAACAAACATTCACCAGGCCATCCTTTCACTTCTAGAGTTAGTGCTTCTAGATTCAAATCTACCCAGTCAAGCAAGAGAGTTTGTACAAACAGCACTAGCCCAGTTGGTCCGGAGTTCGGACCTTATCTCGAAGGTGAAAAAGTTCGCTCTAATAGATACTTCACCACTGAAAAGAGAGCAACGTGACATTTCTGAGCCTCTTTTCGCTGCCGCAGACGCAATCAGGGACAGCTATCCTCAGCGGAAGCTAAGTATCCGCACTCTCATCTCCGCAGGGAAATACTACGCACAGGTTGACGAATTCCTCTATGACATGTTCTTCAACCTACTCCATAACGCCATGCGATATGACCGTCGAGTAAAAGTCAAGATAGATATCATTGCTGAGCAGGAGAATGAATTCTTAAAAATACAGATTCAAGACCGAGGACCGGGAATCTCAGATGGCGACAAAGGACAGATTTTTGCCCGTTTGTCCTCTAGAGAGCGGGGCAAGCGGGGAGTGCGTGGACGCGGAATTGGACTAACATTGGTTCAGCGGATTGTTACTAGGTATCAAGGCAAGATCTGGGTTGAGGACCGGGTGCCTGGCGACCATAGCCAAGGAGCTAGCTTTGTCGTTTTACTGCC
>JAEOSX010000087.1 GCA_016840135.1 Candidatus Hermodarchaeota archaeon | reverse complement strand
TGAAGTTCTGTAGGGCTAGTGGGTTCGGCGAAACACCGAAGGCGTAGTTGGCGCCGTCGTAGTTACGCGGAATGGTGTAGACGATGTCTAGTAGGGTGTTGAAGGCTACGGGCATCGGGGTAACCCGAATACCAGCAGCGTCCCAGTAGGGTTGCTGTGAGGTCATCGCAGCGCCCCACTGAGGAGCCTCAATGGAGTACATGGGGCGGAAGTTGATCTGGTCACCGTTTGGTGCCTCAACGTATCCGTCACCATCTAAGTCGACAAAGCCAGCACCGGCTAGCTCTGCTACAGCGGCTGCTACTTGTGGGTCCTTGTAGGTGGGAGTGGTAGCATCATTGTGCCACACACCACAGGATGCAGGGACCGGGATGTCTAGGGCAAATCCGAGGCCTTCCCACATGATTGTGGCGACCTCGTACTTGTCAGCAGCGTACGCAAGGGCACGTCGGAATTCTGGGTAGGTCCATGGGTAGCGCTGGCAGTTGATGGCCATAAAGCCAAAGCCAAGGCGCTCAGTCTGAGTCACTTCGATGTTCGGGTTAGCCGAAAGCTCATCGATGTAACTTGCTTCAACGTTGTCTGCAAGGTGATCAATGTCACCTGCAATCAACGCAGCCACTTGAACGTCGGGCCCTGTGATGACTTGGAAGATTACTCTGTCTACGTAAGGACCGGAGGGATCCCAATCAGAGGTCTGACGGGTTGTCCCTGTAACAGGCTTAACACCTGTCGGAGTCACTAGAAAAGGCACTAGAGCACAAAGCATAACGACTGTTAGTAGCTGGATTGCATGTTTACGTTCCAAATTAGTTCAATTCCTCTTGGCGAATTTTCCGTTTTGCGGCATTTGCCGCATACCCACCTTAGGGTCAGATGTCCTTTAAATGGCTTACGTTTCCGGCGTGGAGAAGCCTTTGCGAGTCGTAGGGCGAATTACTTTATAAGTGAAAGGATATGAAGCCTGCTGCGATAGGAGTGAGATGATTTGTTTGGATGGTTGGGTAAATTACTCCGTGTAAACCTAACAGATAGGCGTATCTCTGAAGAGAATATCCCTCCAGAAGTGTTAAGGCAATTCATGGGCGGGAAAGGACTAGGGACCTACTACCTTTACCGGGAGGTACCTAGACTCGCAGACCCTTTGGGTCCTAAAAACCGGTTTTATTTAGTAACGGGACCTGCTCAGGGGACACGAATACCCATAGCTGGGCGTTGCACAGCTGTTTCGAAAAGCCCTTTGACTGGACTCTACATCGATAGCGGGGCTGGGGGTTACCTGGGGCCTGAGCTGAAGCGGGCGGGATTTGATATGCTTGTTATAGAGGGAAAATCAGAACAACCTGTCTGGCTTGATATCAGTTCAGATGATACCCTGATAAGGGATGCGAAGCATCTTTGGGGAAAGACCACCCACGAGACAGAGCTAGCGCTCCGCAAAGAAGACAAAAAAAGAGGGGTGCTTGCCATTGGACCCGCTGGTGAGCGGCTGGTGCGGTTTGCTTGTCTCACCCATAACTACTTCAGGACTTTTGGGCGTGGCGGATTAGGTGCGGTCTTGGGCGGAAAAGGGCTAAAGGCAATAGCAGTGCGGGGACATCTTGAAAGTATTTCCACCCCAGATCCAGACCAAGAAAAAGCACTGAGCAAGCTATTGATAAACCGTTCACGCGCCGCAAGGGAGAAAGGGCATAACCTCCACCTCCATGGAACACCCTGGCTTGTGTGGAGGTCAAATAATAATGGGATGTTTCCCACCCGTAACTTCCAAACAACTCACTTTGAACATCATCTCAAGCTTTCACCCGATTATCTAGAGGGAGTATTTGCTCAGAACCGTCGCCGTCAACCATGTGAACGCTGCCCCATTAGCTGTTCCTGGGTTATCACAAAGACCTTCCCTTGGGCACCTCAAGAGGTAACAGGAGCTGTAGCTGTACCTGAATACGAAACGCTTGGCTTGTTAGGAGGTAATCTAGGGATTGCAGATACAGAGGCAGTTATACAAGCTAACCATCTTTGTAATATTCTGGGACTCGACACAATTAGTACAGGTAATGTCATTGGACTACTAATGGAACTTGCACAACGGGGAGAACTACCAGAGAACTACCAAAAGGAAAGTGTAAGATTCAGTAACAGCCAGGGAGTAATTCAGCTTATCTCGAAAATAGCCTTACGCGAGGGTCTAGGCGATGCACTTGCTGAAGGAACTATGCGCTTTGCTAGCAGGATTGGCCCTCAGGCAGCCGCGCTAGCTATACATGTAAAAGGATTAGAATTTCCTGCCTGGGACCCACGAGGAAAACTCGGACTAGGGCTAAGTTATGCCACTGCTGCGGCTGGAGCCAGCCACCTCCGAGGTTGGCCAATCACTGGTGAACCACCAAAAATAAGCGCCAGTTCAGTTCTACCCTCTCTAGTAGAACAGCAGGATCTTAAAATCTTAAAGGATTCGCTCATTATCTGCCACTTCACCCACTCAATTAATCCAGTACTTGAAAACAAGGACTGCGCCAACATCTACAACATAGTTACTGGGGAATCGTCTACAGAAGAATCGGTTCGTAGAATTGCTGCCCGTACATGGCTTCTAGCCCGTCTATTTAACATTCGAGAGTATGACGAGGCTCCACGATATTATGACAAGCTCCCAACTCGCTTCATGGAAGAGCCGGTTCCTAGCGGCCCCGCTAAGGGACTGACAGCATTTGTAAGTCGGCAAGACTTCGAAGAATGCCTTACTGAACTCTTTCAACTTCGCGGCTGCGATAAAAATGGGTACCCCACCGAGACAGCGATTAAAGACCTTGGACTTGAGAAGTTATATCTTGAGTTCGGTTCGTAAACTATAAGACCACTTTTGTAGATGGATGGAACAACAAACTTGTGAGGTCTGACATGAAGCGTAAGCAGGCAGCAGTAATTCTTGTCATTGCCTTGACTCTTCTATTTCACCCACTCAGCCTGCTAGCCCACTCAATGACCAATGCAACCGATGGGCAGAACCCGCCACCTTCAACCTCAAACACATCCGGTCAACTGGATGAGAATAATGGGTTTTTACTAGCACCAACCTCCCATGAAGGAGAGGCGGTCTTTGATAATTTATACAAACAACAGATTCCTCCTCAGCCAGGGGTATCTCACGATCCTATTATTATCAGCAATGATACGGACTTCGAAAATCAGGGATGGCTAGGTAATGGCAGCTCTGGGAATCCTTACCTCATCGTGAGCCTAGACATCGACCGAAATGGAACCAACGGTCACTGTGTCGCAATCTCAAATACAAGAGTCTATTTCCGTATCCAAAACTGTAGCTTCATCAATGCAAACACGAGCAGTGGTTCCGGCATCTACCTCTATAATGTCACCAACGGTCACTTATTCAATAACACTGTTCAGTACAACACTCATGGAGTAGTTCTTGATGACTCAGAATCAATTATTGTGGCTAACAATACCTGCTCTAGCAATGATGATGGGATTCGTCTCATACAATCCAATGCAAATCTTGTTGCAAACAACACCTATCAATACAACAGCCTTTGTGGAGCAAGGCTCCTCTCCTCATCATATGTTAACACCCTAACGAATAACACCTTTACAAATAATACACAATACGGTGTTTTGATACAGTCTGGAAATCTTGGTAACTACATCTGGTGGAATGTTTTCGCTAACCATACGAGCCATGCCAGCGATTCAGGGTTCAATAACGACTTTGACCACAACTACTACTCTGAATACGCTGTTTTCGACGCTGATGGCAATGGAATTGGTGACACCCCAAAAACCATTGTTGGAGCAGCAGGAAACACCGATGCTAATCCGTTGATGCTTCCATTTGGGTCACTGCCAGTCTGGTTAGATAAACCCACAAACCAAACCTTAGAGATTGGCACACCAGTTTATCAGGATGTAAACGCTACTGCCTCTCTTCCTGGGCTCCATCTTTGGTGGCTAAACGATACAACCCGATTCGTCGTTAGCGGAATAGGAATAGTATCTAATACAACATTTCTCAGCACAGGCAAATACGGAATAGCACTATGGGTAAATGATAGCCTAGGCACCACCCTCTCTGCCAACTTCTCAGTAACCATACTGGACGCCACGCCACCCTCCTGGGTGGAGGCTCCTGTTGACCAGTTCAATGAATTCGGTACACCCTTCCGATATGACTTGAACGCAACAGATCTCTCTGGTATCGATTTGTGGTGGATTAACGATACAACACAATTCAATGTCACCCTCGACGGTGTGATAACAAACGCAACTTTTCTTCACCTAGGCTCTTATGGTATACAAGTTTGGTTAAATGACTCCTTTAACTATGTAAGCTCAGCAAACTTCACAGTAATGGTTCAAGACAAAGCACCACCTTCCTGGGTAGAGCTTCCTACTAATCAAACCTTGAGCCCAGGCGAACCTCTATACTATGATCTTAACGCCACAGACCTGAATGGTCTAGATTTGTGGTGGATTAACGACACTGCTAACTTCGTAATCAACAGTACCACCGGAGTCATCACAAACGCAACAACATTGCCTGTAAATCAGTGGTGGCTTAGAGTGTGGGTGAACGACACTTTTGGAAATGCCCGAAATGTCAACATCACAATCTTCGTGGATGGAATTGCACCGACTTGGGATCAGGCACCAAGTAACCAAATCTCAGAGTTCAACCAACTTTTCATCTATGACTTGAACGCATCAGATCCTTCAGGACTAGATTATTGGTGGCTTAACGATACGAGCTTCTTTGTTAGCGGCGAGGGCGTGGTAAACGCCTTTGGTCTCGATGTTGGGGCATATGCTGTACAGGTGTGGGTAAACGATACTCACAATAACACTTTGACTGGATTCTTCACAGTTACAATTCATGATACTACTCCACCGGCTTGGATTTTTCAACCAACCAACCAGACTGCTGAATGTGCAGAATTCTTCGAGTACCAGCTTCAGGCTTGGGACCCCTCCCCAATTGGTAATTGGACACTCAATGATACTTCTTGGTTCTTCATAGACTCTGAGGGGCTTGTCACTAATGCCACAATTCTTTTTGTGGGGGTCTACTGGCTCGAAGTATTTGTTAATGATACTTACGGAAACATCGTTAACGCCACATTCAAAGTGACGGTTGAGGACACTACATCCCCAAACTGGGTAGAGGAGCCTGGAAACCATCTGGACGGAGGTATGTCCCTCTACTACGACCTAAATGCCACAGACCCCTCAGGACTCGACACCTGGAGGATTAATGATACCGGTCATTTCATTATTAACATCGATGGCGTCATTACTAACATCACAACCCTCACAACAGGGTTTTGGGGAGTCCAAGTGTGGGTTAACGATACATTCGGAAACACTCGTTCATCGAACTTTACCATAATTTGGGATGCTGAACCACCAACCTGGGTTGAGATACCGGTCAATCAAATCTCCGAGTTCTATCAACACTTCCTCTATGATCTCAATGCCACCGACCCAGCCAGTATTGGTTCCTGGAGAGTCAATGACTCACGCTTCACAATCACTGATTTTGGCGTCCTTGCCAATGCCACGCTTCTTCAGGTGGACATATACTTTCTACAAGTCTGGGTAAATGATAGTCTTGACAACTCTCTCACTGTAGTGTTCTCTGTTGCAGTAGAGGACCACACACCTCCCAGTTGGGAAAGCCAGCCCAACCACCAAACCCTTGAATTTGGTGCTCTATTCACATATGATTTGAACGCCACTGACCCCTCCTCTTTAGGAGCCTGGGGGATCAATGATACAACCAACTTTTTCGTGGACAATGCAGGCCTCCTTTCAAACGCATCGACCCTCCAAGTAAGAGTCTATGCCTTACAGGTCTGGGTAGAGGACGTCTACGGTAACCCCCTTGTGACCACTATTCTCATACGGGTTCGAGATACAACGCCTCCCATCCTAGTGGGAATCCCCACCAACCTGACCCTTTGGTTTGATAGACCAATCCTCTACAAGCTCAACGCCTGGGACCTTTCCGGTGTTGACCACTGGACTGTAACCGACTCCCGCTACTTTGCAATGAACAGCACAGGTTATCTAAAAAACGCTACAACCCTCGATGTTGGCATCTACCAAATCAACGTCACTGCCTACGACCCCTACGACAATGCCCTCGTCATCCCCCTTACAATCACCATTCTCCAGCGACCGCCTCCACCACCCCCCAACCTGCTCCTCTCTTTTCTCTACTTCCCTTGGGGATTCTTCTACTCCATCGTCCTTGGCCTCATCATCCTCTTTATCTTGATGTGGAGCAGAGTCCGTCAACAGAGTAGGCCCATCCATCGTTCCCCGTGACAATAGCATATTTCACTTCGCCTTGGGTCTACAAAAGCAATATAAGGTGCAACCTGAGAAGACACGTACTGGAACAAGAACCTAAGTGGAGAGCCCAACTAACCACTAATTTAATATGAACACAACACCCACAGCCAAGGGTAATCCCTCCATCACCAGTATGATAACGGGAAGGACCCGCCATGTCCTCAGAACTCGAAAAACTTGACGGCGTCGGACCCACCGTCGCCAAAAAACTCGAAGACTGCGGCTACTCCAGCATCGAAGCCATAGCCGCAGCCACCATCAAAGAACTTGCAGGAGTCGCCGGCCTAGGAAAATCCACCGCCGAAAAGATAATCGCTAGCGCTCAACGCCTAGCTGAAATAGGCCTCGAAACCGCTGACGTCCTTTGGCAGAAGCGCCAAGCAATCGAACGCATTAGCACCAACAGCCGAGAACTCGATGCACTTCTAGGAGGAGGTATAGAAACCGGCTCCATGACCGAATTCGCTGGCGCCTTCCGCTCAGGTAAAACCCAGATCTGCCACCAGCTCTGCGTAAATGTACAACTACCCAAGGACCAAGGCGGCTGCGA
>JAEOSX010000086.1 GCA_016840135.1 Candidatus Hermodarchaeota archaeon | reverse complement strand
GCCAACTGCGCTGCCGTTTCCCACCAACCCTTCGGGTCACTGAGAAAGGCTTCAATACTTGCGAATTTCATTGGGTCAACTTTTGTCCAGAGCCCATCAGGTCCTCGAAAATCAGGGAGACCACTCTCAGTAGAAATACCTGCACCTGTGAATGCAACCGAGTAAGACGAGTCAACGATAAGCCTTGCCGCTTTGCGAATTTGCGTCTCTGACATTGAATCACATCATCATCTCTATAGAAAGAAGAAGTAAAAGAGTGACGGCGGTTCGGTAACAAACGAATAATAACCTGTATGATAAAATACGGAGAGGTGTTTTGTTTGAGTGACCAAAGCCTAGTATGCGCTATAGATGTGGGTACAAGCGGTACACGTACAGTCATATTTGATGCCTTTTCAGGCCAGTTGCTAACTCAAATCCATCAAGAATATCAATCATTTTTCCCTCAGCCAGCTTGGGTCGAGCAGCGTGCTCTTGACTGGTGGTACACGTCAGCCCAGACCTGTAAAACCTCCCTTAAAGCAATTGGTAATAAGGTCGCTGATTTAGTGGCAGTAAGCGTCACCAATCAACGAGAAACAATAGTCCCTGTTAACGAAGGTGGGAATCCCCTCTACAACGCTATCGTATGGCAAGACCGCCGAACTGTTCCTCAATGTGAGGTAATAAGAAGTAAATTAGGAACAGATACTGTCTACCAAGAGACAGGATTAACAATTGATCCATATTTCTCTGCACCGAAAATCCTCTGGTTCAAGGAGGAGAAGCCTAAACTTTTTCGTTCGACCCACAAGTTCCTGTTAGTTCATGACTTCATAACCCACAGATTAACCAATCAGTTTGTTACCGATCACAGTAATGCATCACGAACAATGCTCTTTGCAGTTGAAAGGTTTGAATGGTCTAACCTGATGTGCGAAACTCTTGGAATACCTCAGGAAAAATTACCAACGGCGCTCGCCCCAGGTTCTGTCATTGGCGAGGTAAGCCATACGGCGTCTGAAGCAACAGGCTTACCAGAAGGATTGCCTGTAGTCAACGGGGGAGGAGACCAGCAATGCGCAGCAATAGGAGTTGGGGTTGTAAGACCAGGGCTTGTCAAAGCCACAGTCGGCACTGGTACATTCATCCTTGCCCACCAGAAACAGCCTCGACTTGACCCCCAACACCGGCTACTCTGTAGCTGTCATGCGGTGCCAGGAAGATGGGTTATGGAAGGAAGTCTTTTCACTAGCGGTATTATCTATCGCTGGTTCCGTGACCAATTTGGAACAGAAGAAAAGGCAATTGCTGAGATATTGAGAGGAGAGGCTTATCATTTCTTAAATGAGCAGGCAAGTCTTTCTGAGCCTGGTGCAAGGGGAGTTATCCTGCTCCCCCATTTCGCAGGAGCTGGAGCCCCCTACTGGAATCCTGTGGCTCGAGGGGTTATTTTGGGTCTCGCTTTAGGGCATAAGCGCCACGACATTATACGCGCTATTTTAGAGGGAACAGCCTTCGAAGTGCGACGGAATATTGAGGTATTACAGTCTCTCGGTATTCCAGTGAAGGAAATAAGACTCACTGGTGGTGCTACGCGCAGCTCTGTTTGGAATCAAATACAAGCAGACATCAACAATTTACCCATGCTTCATGGTAAGATTGAAGAAGCGACAGCATTAGGAGCAGCAATTCTTGCTAGTGTTGGTGCAGGTATCCACAAGAATGTCGAGACCGCTGCAGAAACCATGGTTGGAGTAGGAGAACACTACTTGCCACACCCAGAGTTCCAGAAACGATATGATTTGCTTTATTCCATTCAAACCGAAGCGTATACTGCGTTGGATAAAGCAAAGATTTTTGATAAACTCGCAGAATTGAATTGGTGAAGCGAGATGCCAGATGTAAAACTGCGCTATGGTAAGGGACATATCACCCTTAAGATTCCAGAGCAAAATCTAGCCCAGGTAATTCAACCTCGTAAACAGGATGCCTCTAAAGACATCTCTGGTGCTTTACGTCGTGCTCTTGAAACGCCTATTAGGCTTACTCTGACAGAAGCAATTGCGAATCACCGTGTTTGTGTACTCGTTGAAGATGGAACTCGCGCTGAACCACACGAAGTGATAATAGAGGAGCTGGCAAGAAAACTAGGAGCTGCCAAGGAATTAACCTTCATAATTACAACTGGATCTCATAAGGTTGATAGCCCACGAAACCTGCAAATCACACAAGCAATTCAAAGTAGTTGCCAACGTCACAACCTCCATAATTATCAGATACATATTCACGATGCTCTAAATTCCCCTTGCACAACAGTTGGTACCACAAACCGAGGTACAGCAGTGAGTGTTAATAATCTTGCATTGAATCATGATGCCTTTGTCATCGCAGCCGATATGAAGAACCACTACTTTGCAGGTTACTCCAACGCAATCAAGAACTTTCTCCCTGGCATCTGTGACTATGCTACAATTGAAACAAATCATTCCCTCGCCCTTGAAACGGACTCCACCTTTGGGCGCCACCCCCTCCACCCTGACCCCTCACGTCGCACTAACCCCTGTGCAGAGGATATGCTAGAAGCCACAAATATGATCCTAGGCGATAGCCCTGCCTTCCTCCTAGCAACCATTACTAGTGGACCCTACATATTATGGGCTGCTAGTGGTAACCTTGACCAAGTAACTACAGAGGGTATCCGGAGGATTGATGAAGCTGCTTCCTTTTTCGTCAGACCCACTGACCACATCATAGTTTCTCCTGGTGGTCTCCCTCAAGATGAAAGTCTCTATAATGCCCAACGGGGCCTCGAACTTGTGAAAAACGCTGTGCGAGATAAAGGCGAAATCCTGTTCTTGGCTGAGTGTCCTAAAGGAGCTGCACCCACACCGAAAGCCCGTAAATTCTTCTACGATTATCTCACAAAACCCCTCCCCACTATTCTACCATCGATTAGAGAGAAGTACAAACTATACAGCCATAAAGCCGGGAAATTCGCTGAACTTATACAGCGTGTTAAGAGGATTTGGATTTGTTCTACTCTTTCTGCAGAGCAGGTTGAGGCGGTCCACCTTCATCATACCTCGGAGCCACAGACAATAGTAGATGGATGGATTCGAAGTAACCCTGAAACGCAGATTATTGCCTTCGATGAAGCAAACAAAATCGCCGTGTATACAGCAGACACTAACTAAAATTCCCGAAATAGTGTCTTATCTTGCAGAAGAAATAATAAGCACGATTTACCCCTTATCAGCTAGAGAGTACACGGAGGACGCAAATGCCCATTGTCTTCAGCTACTGCGAGAAGTGCAAAGCCAGAGTGGCAATCGAGCTTCCAGCCGATATCGCGTCTAGGTACACTGTATTCCCTTTCGCATATACCTATATTCATGGCAACCCTCCACATGCTCTCATAATATATTTGGATCAGACCCTCACCGAGCGGGGACATGAAGTATCGGATATTCACGGAGTTCGTTCCGAAGAAAGCCCACCCCCTCCGGAAGCAGTGACAATCGTAGCTGAGACCGCACCAGAAACTACATCAACAACCCAGAGCGGACGAATGGTCCCCCTCCTTGTTGTTGACCTTGACCAGTTTCGCTTGTCGACAAACGAGTTTCGAATCTTGGAGCGGTGTGACGGTCAAAGAACAATTAAAGAAATCGCTGAAGAATTAGGAATTCAATTCTTCGTTGTAATGCGGATTCTGCTAGATTTCCAGAAGCGGGGCGCTGTTACAATAGAAAAAAGAATCTGAGATGAATCAAGATGGGAATAAAAGGATGGATAGGTTGGCGTTTCAAAGTACGCAAAACTTCATTGAATACGTTCCAGGCATTGGTTTCGGGTATTATTGACTATCTCCTCAAGGAAACGGGAGGAGATGTTAAAGCTGCCAATGATAAGCTCTTTCGAATTGGAATGAGTATGGCTGAGACCTTGTTATTTGAGTACTCCGATAGCATTGGCGTACACGCTACGACTTTTCAGGGCTTTCTGAAGACCTTCAATTTAGCTACAAAAGTTCTGATGGGCAAAGCATTCGACAGAGCTTATTGGGATTCTGCTGGACGCAAGATAGTATACGCTTATGAGGATTGCCCGATTTGTGAAGGAGTCAAGATTTCCGAGGAGTATAAGGGGCTCAAATACTGTCACATCATGTCTGGTGTTTTTCATCACGTTTTATCACTTCGAGGCTTCGCTGGTGAATGCGAGGAAGTACAGTGCAAGACTTGGGGCGATGAAGCGTGCGTCTGGGAGCTTCGCGAGAAATAATTCCACTCAGAGCCACATCAAGTAAGTGTCCATCTCCATCGAGAAACTAAAAAACCCGAGGACCCCTTATTCATCAGTGTTTCGTCTTAATAATTGAACTCTGAGGTAGTTCAGCTAGGTTTGTGTGATTATATGGTAGTCAAGACTTCGGTACTTAGCGGCTTCTATCGACTCTCCATCAATGAACGTATTAGGAAGTTAAAGGAGGTAGCAAACCTCACTGATGATGAGGTGGCATTGCTCCAAGCGCAAGGCGCTCTAGATTTCACGGTTGCAGATAGAATGATTGAAAACGTAATAGGAACAATGCCGTTGCCATTGGGACTAGCGACTAATTTTGTCGTAAATGGTCAAGATTATCTAGTTCCCATGGCCCTTGAGGAGCCTTCAGTTGTTGCAGGCGCGTCTAAAGCCGCACAAATAGCCCGAAATGCAGGAGGCTTCGCAGCTAGTACAACAGAGCCAGTGATGATTGGGCAAAT
>JAEOSX010000085.1 GCA_016840135.1 Candidatus Hermodarchaeota archaeon | reverse complement strand
TTGCGCTAGGTATGGATCCCATTGAACCCGATGTAATGGAACGGAAACCACGGGATCCCAACGAAAGTGCCATCACTAAAAAGATGTGGCTGAATATATGGTTAGTCGGTGTCGTAATCACTATTGGCACATTAGCGGTATTCTACTTCGAAATGATGGCACTAACAGGTTTTGGGACTATAACATCTGCAGATCCTGAATATGTATTTGCACTCCGGCGTGCCCGAACCATGGCTTTCACCGTTTTAGTTATGTATCAAATGGTACAAGCAATGAACTCGAGATCCAGCAACCTTTCTCTTTTCACGGTTGGATTTCTTAAGAACCGTGTTCTGTTAGCTGCTATTAGTATCTCTGTCTTCATTCATGTTGCGATAATATATGTTCCATTACTCAGTGGTATATTCGAAACCACTCCACTCTTTCTAACAGATTGGTTACTAGTCGCCCTCGTGTCTCTCTCAGTATTTGTGGTGGCAGAGATTATGAAACTGTTTATTCGGCGACGAAAGCCAGAGCAGCCTTCCCCAGTGCTACGAACTTACATCCCTAAAGAGGAAGGCGGGATTGAGTGAAAGAGTTAAAGGCGGAATCAGCACAACACTCTGTTTTGCAGACGAACGCGCTCGTAAAGATGCGATGCAAATTACCTGAGGTGAAATAGGGGTTGCGTGATCGAATACGATGGACACTTGCTATCATCTTCTTCACCCTCGGCACTATCTTCTTTGATTTAGGTTGGACACTCCCCTTCGCTTCTCTTGGCTGGCTAAGTCTGCCCTTGGTTTGTGTGATATTCTCAATGACAGCTGCATTTTTCATTGTGATGGCTCTCCTCCTCGCTTGGAAATCTTGGGTGAAGAGAAAAAGACCAGGGACAGGTGTATGATAACCTCAACTGATTTTCTTAAAGAGTAATTGCATCTAAGAAAAATCTTTTGAGGACAAAAAGAAACAGGTTTGTGCCTTTGCAATATTTGCAGTCGGAGCCAATAGATGATGACCAATAAACGAGATAAGCTACTCAAATTTAATCGTAGAGAATTAGAAGCGGAGGCGCGTTCATTAGGATTGGCTGTCTCCAGTTCAATGAGCCGGGCTGAGTTAATAACTCTCATCGAACAGCAATACGCGCTTCAAGAGTTTGGCGACATCCAAACTTTTTCTGAGCACAGATTTCTAATCGCTGGACTATTCTTTGTGACCATCGCTACATTTATCCTAGCATGGCTTTCGCTTATTCAAATCCAATCACCAAGTGTCTTACCCATTGTTTCAATTATTCTAGTGCCGATGTACATTATTATCCGTTGTTTTGGCGGCTTCCTTGTAGCCGCAGCCCTATTCTCACTCGCATTGAAGGGTTACAAGAATCTCTCGCCAGTAACCAGAGCAGCATGCATTTTAGGCGCCATCCTTGTAACAATCGTTGTTATCGTACTTGTGCCCATGCCCCAAGCCTGGGGTCTCCCCTAACTGGGAAAAAAGGAAACACTAGCCAACATGGAGGCTTTTGGTCAACAATGTCCAGTACTGAAAAAGACCCAACAGAAGATTCGCCAGCTATTGAGACGTTCCATCTATCCAAGTTGTTCCCCCAGCGCGTTCTAGCCGTGAATAGACTAAATCTAAAGATTGGCAGAGGAGTTATACACGCCCTTGTTGGTCCTAATGGGGCGGGGAAGACAACCACAATGCAGATGCTGGTAGGTCTCTCCCGCCCTACTCGGGGCAGTGTCTTCATATGTGGTCTTGATATGCTCCGAGAGGCATGGCGAGCAAAGGAGCACATAGGCTTCCTTCCAGATAGTCCCTCTGCATATGAGAGTCTGAGAGTCGATGAGTTTCTTCGATTCATCGCCAGTCTTTACCAAATCCCTAAAGATGTTTTCGAAGAACGACGCGTTCGTTACGTAGAGCTCTTTGAAATCGGTTCATATCTACACAAGTACATGGGATCACTTTCAAGGGGAATGCTGCAAAGAAGCCTCCTATGTGGGCTGCTAATCCGAAAACCAACAGTACTTGTAATGGATGAGCCACATTATTCACTGGACCCCGAAGGAGGGTATGTACTAAAGCAGCTATTACGGGATCTCGCCAAAGAGGGTCACACTATACTCTTGTCCACACATGTCCTCAGCATTGCAGAAGAAATATGTCAAGAGTTTACAATCATATCCCAAGGAGTTAAGGTGGCGGAGGGAACTGTCAAGGATCTACGAAGCCATATTGAAGGTGGCGTAACCTTAGAGGAGTATTACATCTCTATATTGCAGAGGAGTGAGCAAGACTGACCACCGTGGGCACCCGAACTCTCATTCGATGGGAATACCGACGGCTTCTAAGCTACCTGCGTAATGTGTTACACCGCCCAGCGTTTCTTGTTGTACAGATAGTCTCCTTTGCTATTGTCGGTTTGGTGCTGTTTTTATTATGGTTCTTGATTTTTGTATTCCCTGAAGAGATGCGGGCACCACTGTACTGGCTCTTTGTCGATAGTGGTCTTTTAGGTCCCAATTCGATACTTCTGGCATACGCTATAGCTTCATTAATCACAATTCAGCAAATATTCAAGGCACTACTAGGCTGCCCTCTTGCAGAGGAAGTGGAGGCAGCGGATGTTGACATAATCTTCACAGCCCCAGTCAGGGCTAACTCTATCTTTATCGCGAAATATGCCCGATCTATTCCGCGTCGCCTTCTTTTCTTCATCTACGCAGGTGTTGCCTTTCTCCCGGTAATCGTTTTCTTCAGCTTAGAGTATGGCGCTTCTTTCAACCTCTTTGCTCTGGCGATTTTCATGATGTTCCTTCTAGGTGAGGTAGGTGCCCTAGCAACCCACTCCCTTTATTGCATACGGAAATCAGCTACAAAGCCACGGTTCTTCAGCCGCCTTTTCCGATTACTTTTCTACTTCGGTCTCGTGTTTGGAGCGCTTATCCTCCTATCACCAGTTGTTCCTATTGGAGGACTAGGCTTGCCGCTTCCTATTTTCACTCTAGCCTACCTTATAGTTGCACTCTGTACGAATGGTCAACTCGCCCCCTTCGACCCCTTTACACTAAACATCACCCTAGTATTTCTTATAATCCTCTACCCTGTTTTCCTCTTTCTGGCAAGACACTTGACTAACGCTGTAGGTCCAGAGCTTTTTGAGGATTTAGTCACCACAACGCAGAGAAAAGGACCAGTTGTCGGAGTACTTAGTCGGATAGGTCTCTCCTTCCAAGTCGCGGGCTCACCTTTCCGGACCTTATTAAGGAAGGACATTGTAACTGGACTACGAAAGCCAGGAAAAGCCTTCTATTGGGCAGGAATCGCCGTAAACTACATTATCGTACTCTTCTTAATCCTACTAAGTCCTATAATCCACTTGGTGTTACCCTTACCCGGGGATATCTTTGTCTTCGCGCCAACTCTTTATTCCCTGCTCCTGATTTTGATTACCCCCCTTCTAGCCATTACGGCTGCTGATCCTTTCCGAGGTGAATACGGTTCCCTCTATTTGATTCGTCTAGCTCAAATTACTCCAATAAAAGTAGCTCTAGGAAAGTTCCTTATGTACTTGGTTACACCCGTGTTGATAGCGATTCCCTTTGCGTTCTATTTCGCTTTAATCCTCGGTAATCTCAATCTTATCATTGTTGCACTTGCAATACTCCCCCACGCTGTAGTATTATCCACCGCAATGGGAATTAGTATGGGTAGCAGGTATCCCTATGCTACCCAAACTCAAACACAGATTCCAGTCAGTCTAATGATTAGCTATCCGGTTCTTTCTTGGATAATTATAGCACCAGTAGCGGTTCTCCTTCTCGGTTTCTTTGCAGGAGGGATTGCCCTAATGTTACTGGCATCACTCATTCTATCAGCATACTCGGTTGGGCTATTGCTGATTCTGTTAGGCTTGGCAGCCCGTGCATTCAAATACATTGAATAATTAGAGGCAAATGGTTCCATTTGTCTTATTGATTAAAATGGTGCAGTCACAGCCATAGAGCATATCAGCTCAACAGTGGGTATGTGTGTATCGATTTCACCTAAACAGTCCCTACCATACATTCTATGTAAGCCATCAAGTTCTAGGATTCTACGCAGCTCAGCCCTCAATAGTAGTTGATTGATATGCCTTACATCGCTGAACTCCTCGAAGATTGATTGAGTGGCACGCTCCCAGACTAAAGCGTCAACGATTAGAACAGCAAAGGAGAATTCCGCTGGTCTCCAATAAGGTGAGAAATCAATGATTGCAGGGGTGTCATCTTCTGAAAAGAGAATGTTCCCCGGGTCCCCTTGGATTATTTGATTTGGTAACTGAAGTGGTTTGATGTGGGTTGTTATTTTTTCCACAGCTGGTTGTAATCTATTATGACACTCTATTGCCATCTCTCCCCATGCCATCCTATCGGCTCGTGCAAAGGGATTCTTACGCGCTTCAAAGAAGAGTGGGTAAGGTACAGTCTTGAGTGATCGATGAAAAGCTTCAAGAGCTTCTCTCTTCTCCTTCCAGCTTCCTTTAACGTAGGTTCCTGGCAAAAATTCGTATGCCATCCACCCATCAACGAGGAATGTACCATTAGTTGAGACAAGAAATTTCGGAGTACGAAATCCTCTCTGCTCTACTCGGTTTAGTATATCTATAATCCATCGCGCTTCCGTCTCGTCCTCCACGGGTTTGAATACTATCTTTCCCGCAAGATATGTTGTTCCCTGTCCTCCTGCTAGGCGTTTCGGTTTTCCTCTAGCCCCAAACGAGGCTCTCACATTTTCAGGTGGAAGCATACTGAACCTCTTTTACCATAATTCTTGATATTCAAAGCCTTATCTTCCCCTTAAGTAAAGGCGGAACACGGATTAATATACAGGATTGAATTCACTTGAATGGTTATTGGTGAGTAATTTGTCAAAACGGGTGCTCTTAGACGGGAACACGCTGACAATCGATGCGGTTATTGCAGTAGCACGTGATTTTACGAAAGTAAAATTAACCAAGAAAGCGACGCAGGCGATTAGAAGGGCGGCAGATTTTGTCCAAGAATTGGTCGATACTGGAAGCGTTGTGTATGGGGTCACCACCGGTTTCGGTCCCTTTGCCAACACAGTGATTCCCGATAACAAGGCACGTGAACTCCAGCAGAGCCTGTTGATCAGCCATGCCGCAGGTGTTGGCGAACCTTTACCGACTGAGGTCGTTCGTGCTGCAATGTTACTCCGCGCAAACACCCTCGCGAAGGGCTATTCAGGTATCCGTCTAAAGACACTTGAAAACCTAATCATCCTTCTTAACAAGGGCATTCACCCCGTCATTCCTTCAAAGGGATCAGTAGGAGCTAGTGGTGATCTTGCTCCACTTGCCCATATGGCCTTGGTCCTCATCGGTGAAGGGGAAGTCGAGTATCAAGGTGAAATTATATCTGGAGCTGAAGCGCTTCAGCGAGTTAAACTCTCTCCAATCACTCTTGACCGTAAGGAAGGAATTGCGCTTATTAACGGAACTCAAGTGATGACGGCCATCGCAGCATTGGGTGTAGCTGACGCTCAAAAACTAGTCGGGTCGGCAGAGATTGCTGCAGCTTTGAGCGTCGAAGCTCTTGAAGGAGTCCAGGATGCCTTTGATTCGCGGATACACAAGATTCGTCCTCATTCTGGACAAGCCAGGACAGCAAAGCACCTTCGCGCACTTCTTAGTGGTAGTAGTCTGGTTCTCACTTCTCATCAACGTGATCAAAAAGTAGTCAAAGCAGCGCAACAACTTCAAACGATAGTTGGAAAGCAACCTGAGAGGGACCATTATGCTCTTACAACTCTTCTGCAAAAAGTTGCTCAAGCAGTGCTGGAACTTGATAAACAGCTAGCCATAGAACCAGAAGGTAGCGCTGAGCCCCTCAGGATTCAGCGATTAACTCTGATAGCATCATTGAAACGTTTAGGATTACCTGACTCAGCTTTTGAAGCTGCTTATAACGCTGCCCAGCAGAGCCTTAGAGTACAGGACGCTTACTCTCTCCGATGCACACCACAGGTGTTAGGGGCTGCAAGGGATGCCATCGAGTATGCTGCTCAAGTAGTTACAACTGAGATTAATTCCGCCACTGACAATCCTCTTGTTTTCCCTGAAGAGAAGGTCTTCCTTTCAGGAGGAAACTTCCATGGACAGCCAGTCGCAATAGCGATGGATCTGCTAGCAATTGCTGTAACTAGCATCGGCACAATTGCTGAGCGCCGTATTGCCCGTCTGGTCGACGACAAATTAAGTGAGGGACTCCCCCTGTTACTTCTCAAACCCCGCTCTGAAGACCGGGGTGTACACTATGGTTTGGGGCTAGCTCAAATTACTGCAGCAGCTCTTGCAGCAGAGTGTCAGATTCTATCTACACCTGCTAGTGTAACAACAATCCCTACGTCAGCCAATCAAGAAGACCATGTAAGTATGGGCACAATAGCGGCACGACAGGCCAGAGAAGTGGTGAATAACGTCGAACATATTGTCGCCAGTGAACTCTTATGTGCCGCACAGGGTGTCGACATTCGAGCCTTCACAAAGCAGGTTAAGCTAGGTCAAGGTACAACAATTGCGTTGAAACAGGTTCGAGAAACTGTTCCTCGCCATGCAGAAGTAAGAGGTACTGACCAAGACCGCTTAACTCACGATGTACTTGTCCACCGTGACTTGACTGCTTTATGGCGGCTTGTCCATAGTGGGGAGCTTCTACGAGAAGTCAAGGTAAAGACTTCAGGGTTCGATGGCTAGGCTTTGGGCTTAAAAAGGACTTTAGGCTCACGCCAATCTTCACGAAGAATACTATAGAGTACCCCATCCTGCCATTGTCCTCGGATGAAAACTGACTTGCGTTTTACGCCCTCCTTCGTGAAACCCGCTTTTTCAAGAACCTTCTGAGAAGCTAGGTTCTGGGGATTTGTTTCTGCCTGAATGCGAACTATATCTCGTGTTAAGAACAAGTAATCCACGATTATCTTTATAGCCTCAGTACAATAGCCTTTGTTCCTCTCTGCTGGGAGCATTCGATACCCTATCACGAAATGCCGCCCCACGGGTGCATACATGATTTGACCTATTTTTGAATCATCCTTCTTTTCGATGAAGAACCATTTCTCATCAGCGGAAAGCCCATCGAGCCATTTCAATATCTCTCGATGATTAACCTGTTCGATGGGTTCGAATTCACCTCCAAAGTCAGGGTCGTTAGCCCATTCAACGATCAGAGGTATATCCTCATGCCCTATAATCCTTAAGTTGACAACAGGCCCTTCAAGCATCTCTTTCACCTATTCTAATCACTTTCTTTGAATAAACTGTGTAGGTTAATCTTTCCTTTACCCAAGGTCCCGCCATAATTTGTTGAGGTTATCTCTAATACTCCAGTAACTTTAGTGGCGTATTCTATCCCCACCTTCATCGCTTGACGTACAGCTTCTAACTGGAGCCCCGTTATTATCACCTCGTATACACATTTGACCTCCTTAGAAAGCCTGCTACCCTCAAGATGTGTTAGACTTGGGCAATAAGCGTCATTAGTGGTAGCCACGGCATCTTGGTATTTTCTTCCTCCAACTTTTGTACCCGAGGCTGCGAATTTACCGACGACATACGGGATTGTTGCTACTCCTTCAAGTGCTAGCTCAGCAGCTTCTAAGGCGGCGGCATCAGATTCTGCAAGTATTAGGAAGAATCCCCCTGCAACTCCCTTTGTAAGTCCAAATCGTCTTTCGATATGGAAATGCCCGTCCATCTTTGGTATTCGAAAGAGTTTCCTTCCGAATTCCTCGATTTTTTCTTCAAATCCGTCTCCGAAGGCTTGAATCATCGTTCCATCGATTTCCACGTGACCCTGTGCCAAACCTTTCGGTAATGCATCAAAGACACTGGTCTTAGGATAAGGGATAACACCTTTCCTGATTCTCACGATGAGCCAGTGTTTTAACTTCTCCAGCTTCCTGTCGATTACTTGGATTATGAAACCTGGTCTTCCGTCTGGCGTCTGGTCGGGTTCAACCTCGGTTTCCATGGATGCTTCACAGGGAGGAATGGTAGCTGAACGACCAAGACCCTTAGCCTCCGATGCGGACTCTAAAGCCCACTTCCGATTGACAGAAGTTATCAGCAGCCTACATATACGGGCTGAGAAATACTCACAAAAAGTGTCATCGATTGGTGTACCGTTAACCTTCATAAGTAATCTCCTACTCTACTAACAAGACTAGTTCATACAGCTTTCTGTGCAATATAAGCTTGACTTTAAAGGATAGGCAGTCTTTTCTACGAAAAGGTTTGAATGTTCGACAATCGGAGGTAAACCTATTGTCAGAAGTCACCACGCTAATCGAAAAGAACGACGTCAAGAATGTAGCTTTGCAATTCATTGACCTTTCAGGAATTCTGCATTCACTATGGATACCGTCAGAATATTTTCCAGATGTTGCTGAGAATGGAACACACACAGATGGATCCTCAGTAGGCATGCTGGATGTCAGTAAAAGCGACATGAAGCTAAAACCGGACCTCAGTACTTTTTTGGTCCTACCGTCAGGGATCTATCCTGAGCGACTCGCAAGAGTGGTCTGTGACCTCTACGAACCTGAATCAGACAAGCCCTTTGAGTTGTGTCCCCGGTTTGTCCTCAAGAACGCGCTGGAGAAGGTCAAAGAAGTCTTAGGCCCTTCTGTGATGGCTTACACCGCAAGTGAAATTGAGTTTTGGCTCTTCAACAAAAGCGCTGATGGTGATGTCACCTTCATCGATGATGGCGCTTACTTGGCCACTCCTCCCAAAGACCGGGGCCTGGAATTCAGGTTAGAACTAGTAGAGCATTTCAGAAGCATGGGTGTTAAAATCGAAAAACATCATCACGAGGTCCCCCCCGGGAAATCCGAATTTAACATAGCTTATTGTCCTGCGTTAAAGATGGCAGACACTGTCTATTTGGTAAGAATGCTCTTGAAATTAGTGGCAGACAAGCAAGGAATTATTGCCTCCTTTATGCCCAAGCCCTTTCACGGGGAGTACGGAGCTGGATTACATACCCACGTTAGCGTTGTTGATGACGATAAGCGGAAGAATCTATTCGATGATCCCAAGGGAGAGCATGGGTTAAGTAAAACAGCATCACACTTTCTTGCTGGTATGTTGTCACACGCGAAAGCACTAGCAGGCATTACAAATCCCTCTGCAAACTCCTACAAGCGACTCGTACCTGGATGGGAAGCTCCAGTCTACATATCTTGGGCGCGGTATAACCGCTCCACTCTTGTTCGGATTCCTCCTGGTCGGGGAATGGCAACAAGACTGGAATATCGACCCTCAGACGGAACCTGTAACTTCTACATCACTTACGCAGCGATGCTTCATGCTGGACTTGATGGTATTCGAAGAAAGCTTGAGCCACCAGTGCCAGTAGAAGAGGACATCTATCATATGAGCACGGAGGAACGGGCTGAAAGAGGAATCGAAATACTCCCCGGCAGTCTTGGGGACGCTCTTAGCGAGCTCTCCAAAGACAAAGTCCTTCGAGATGC
>JAEOSX010000084.1 GCA_016840135.1 Candidatus Hermodarchaeota archaeon | reverse complement strand
GGGTAATTGTATTTCCTTTGTTGCAATATGGAGGACAGCTGTAGCATCCCAGGACCAATCTGTTCCCTCGCCAGCTGCGCTCATTGACGAAAGCCTTCGTTCGTTTACAATTTCTCCTAGGCTCATTATGTCACCGACTGATATCACACCCACAAGATCTCCCTTTTCTGAAAGAACTGGTAACATATCTGCACAAGCTAGTCGCATAACAGCATACGTTGCTTTCAAAGGGGTATTTTCCCAAACGCAGACGATTTTACGCTGCACAAAGGGTGAAATCAATTCGTTGGGATAAAGGGAGCTGATGACTCTCCGAATAACTTGGTGAATAGTTATCATTCCCCTTAGTCGCATCTTTCCATCTACTACTGGAATCTTTCGGACACCCTGCTTAAGGAAAATCTGTGCAGCATCCTCCACATCATCAGATGGTGAGACGGTATGTGGGTCCCGCCGCATCAGTAAGGCTAATTGATTCTCCTCTGCTCTACTCATCAGGTCGGCTCGCGTAATCATACCTGCAAGCTCAGTTGACCCTTTTTTCAATAGAGGGATGGTGTTAGTTCCGTGTTTGACCATAAGCTGGAGAACTGCTTCCCGGGTGCCTGGTACGGTTGAGTGCACAAATTCTGTTTGCATAATTTCTTCTACTTTCAAGCAGGCTCGCCTCTAGACATTGATAATTAAAGAATTTGGTAAATTCCAGTGATTCAGAAAAATCCCAGAATATGATAGACTAGTTAAGGCGCCTTAAAATAATTCCTACCGGAGACGAACATACTCATAGGCATCCCGTGTCGTATCGAAGGCATAATGAACTTTCTGGAAAGGGCGACGGAACTCGGTAACATCACGAGCCACCTTACTCGGCTCCTCGTTGTCAAAGACGATTCGTCTCAAAAACTTTGCAATCTGAATCATCTGGGGCTTGCCCATACCTAGGCGTGTCATTTCACTGGTGCCCAATCGAATCCCACCTGGTTTGACGTAGTCCCTACCCATCCGCTTGTCCCACGGCAAGAGATTCCGGTTGATGATGATGTTTGCTTCCTCTAGCTTCTCTTCAACTGCTCTTCCATGACGCAACGGTGTATCAGCTACTTCGATAAGTAGTACATGAGATTTAGTGAACCCTTTGTGCTCCGCGAGAACCTTAAACCCTTCCTCCGTCAATGCTTGACCCAGTGTCTGAGCGTTCAAAACAACCTGCTTCCCGTACTTTTCCCCAAAAGCAAGCATCTCAGCCATAACCACAGCTTTGGCTGCAACATGATGCAAATGATGATTGCTATGAAGGGCAGGAAATACTCCTTTTTTGATTCGGTCCGCGAATTTCTCGTGGGATACAATGCATCCTCCTTGGGGTCCGGGTAGTGTTTTGTGAGTGCTGAATGTCATGCTATCAGTGCCTTCCCTTAGTGGATCCTGGAAGTTATCCGTGGCAACTAACCCTGCAACATGGGCTGCATCATAATTGACATAGGCGCCAAATTCGTCTGCGATTTCAGCTATTTCCTTAACAGGATGAGGAAATGGAAACACCGACGCCCCAAGCATGTAAATATCGATGTGCTTTCCACTTTTCTCTAATCGCCTGATTCTGCGGAGGGTGGCATCTATGTCAATATTCAACTCCTGTTCATCATACTTGAAGTACTGAACCTTCAGCCCTCGTACCCTGCCAGCAGTTCCCCAAAGTTTGTGACGAGCAGAGGATATGTGGCCTCCTGTAGGGATTGACAAGCACATCATACGATCCCCTGGCTCTGTAAAGGCGGTGAGTACACTAAGATTTGCGAGGACACCGCTAATTGGTCTGACATCGGCGAATTCGGCTCTAAACAACTTCTCTGTTAGCTCATTGGCGAGAAGTTCTACCTGGTCAATATATTTACACCCCGCGTAAACCCGTTCTCCAGGCCAACCTTCAGCATAACGATCACTAAAATCTACCATCATAGCTTCACGAACTGCAGGAGAATGAACATTCTCCGAAGCAATCAAATTGATGGTTTGTTGCATCCAGTTGTGGTGTTGTTCCAATAATTGAAAGAGCTGTTTGTATGCGGTTCTTGCTTCCGGGGGTTTCATACGAATTCACACCAGATGAATATCCTTCGCTCACTTATAGTGGTAGGGTTCTACCTTGAAAAACATTAAAAAACATTACCGGTAAACGAATGTATATTCCAAGAAAGAAGGTTTTTGACTATGCCTAAATCAAAGAGGAAAAGAAGTTCTGAGGGCCCCATGCCAGCGGCCGGTGCTGGGTTGATTCGTTTCTTTGCGGACAGTAGTGAAGGAATCAAAGTCGGACCAATCACCGTAGTTGTTTTATCGGTTGCTCTTCTTCTTTTTGTACTACTTGCCCAGTTCAGAGTATTCAATATTTTTGGACTTTAAGGATTAGTAGAACAATAAATCGACATTACTTGAATTGTTGCCTCCAGTGCCCTTCTATTACCTGATTAGCTCGTCTTACAATAAGATAAATAGTGTTGATTAATTCCTTGTTGTAGAAACTGTCTTCTGTTAGACGGGGAAAAACAAGTGTCAGGAACTTCCACTGATTTCCAGCTCGTAGGCTCAAAGAATATAGCCATCATTGCTGGTATGCAGCGAATCCTATTTGATCCTTCAAAAGCCCCAAAGTACCTAGAATCACAACAGAGTATCGCCTGTGTTTCTCATGCTCACTCCGATCACACCGCAGCATTTGCTAGTTCAATTGAAAAATATGCAACGGAAGTAACTCTTGATATCCACCAGGCTCTGGGGGGGCAAACCCGGAAATCAAAGCCAGTAAAACTGGGTGATAAAATTAGAATATCTGAAGGAATCGATCTCCATGTTCACACAGCAGGCCATATGCTAGGTGCTGCACAATTCGTTGTTGAATGGAATGACCGCCGGCTAGTATACACAGGAGATTTGAACCTCAGTTCCACCCTGATTACAGAGGGGGCAAAGCCAATCCCCTGCGATATTCTTCTTATCGAGGCAACATACGGTCGTCCTGATGCGATATTCCCGCCACGAGAGGAAGTTTATTCGGAAATTATAGAGTGGACGAGCTGCTCACTAAAATCAAAGAAGATACCTGTCTTCCAAGTGTACGCAAAAGGAAAAGCCCAGGAGCTGATCCGTATCCTCAATACGTATCTTACTGTGCCAGTCGTTGTCGACTCGACTGTCGCTAAGGTCAGCGATGTTTATGTACGTCATGGGGTTCCTTTGGAATACATAACGGCTGATACTGCCGCTGGACGGGAGATAATGAGACGCGGAGATTACGTTTATCTCTCGCCCAAACGGTTTAACAGACGACTTTTCCCCTCAGATCAACAGTTTGTACAGGCAAAGGCTACAGGCTGGGCAAGAATATTCCCAATGAAAAATGTTGACAAGGCATTCATCCTTTCAGCTCATGCAGACTTCCAGCAACTACTTCATTACGTGGAGAAGGCAAAACCAGAGGCGGTTTTTCTCACATGCGGAGATACAACAACCTTCAGGGTTGTTCTAGAAAAATTAAAAATTAAAATGGTTAACGCAGGACGCGGAGTAAAACAACAGAAGCGGCTTTCTGACTTCATCTAACAAAGTGCAATTTTACATCGACATTCCAGCTGTGTATGTTGACCCGCCCAGAACCTCTTGAGCAGCCTTTGCTACACTATCCTTGTCAGGTCCCGATGTGTAAACGCGCACAATATCTAAGTATCCCTTCATCGAGCGGATAACCCGAGACACCTCAGCTATCTGCACAGGAACCTTACGCCCCCGAACAATAGCAAAGCCAGGAATCTCCATCGGGTCTAGCTGCGAAGAATGGCGATAAGGTAGAGAAGGAAGGAGTGGAGAATCAATCCGGACCGTTTCAGGTTCAACCTTCGCCTTGGCGGCAATCTCCGCCTCGAACTGCTTCCTAACAGCAACCTTCGTGAAGAGATCAAGCGAAGGCGACTCCTGCACTATCGCCTCAACTGAGTATACACACGACAGGAAATCACGCCGCTCTAGACGCTCTATTAGTGGACGCGAAGCAGAACATTCCTTCAAGTGAGTCCAAACGGCATAGTCATCCATGTCAAGATACTCATCAGGGGTCTTGAAAGATGAGAGTCCAAGTTCTTCATCAGCCAACTCCAGCGCATCAGCAATCATAATCTGCACAGCACGGCTGGACCTATGAAAGTACACCGATTTGAAGCTCAATACACGTGCTAGCAAGAATGCTTCTAGTGCTGAGAGTGCTGTTAGGTTTACTGCAAGGTCTCCCTTGAAGACTTCAATGGTGTAAAGGAGACGAAAAATATCGACATTACCATATTCAGCTCCCGTGTGAAAAGAATC
>JAEOSX010000083.1 GCA_016840135.1 Candidatus Hermodarchaeota archaeon | reverse complement strand
GTCATCTCCGAGCATGAGAAACACGAGGTCGATGAGCGGCTCACCCGCCTCCGCCACCAACACAACGCCATTGTCTCAGGCAACATGCACCTCCACCTGGGAAAACGCTACTGCCTTGATGTATTGATTACTGAGGGCGAAGCAAAGGAGGTAATCACCTTCATTAGCCAAATTCGGGCTATGCGTGGGATACAGCAGGTTACATATACTTTAGCGCCCATAATAGAAAAACAAGAAGATGCCTGAGGGACATAACACGATTCCACGCCGCTGCTTTGTGCTGGTGTATGCAGTAATTCTTCTCAGCATTGGAACAGGGTTGCCCATTTTTGGCGTAAACGCTGCTCTTTGGGATACAAAATGTAGCCAAACAACTTCATCCACACAGGATGTCCTAGCCTTTTACTACCCATGGTATGGTACACCCAGTGTTACGGGTCAATGGATGCACTGGGATGGAGCCGGTCACAACCCAGATAACATTGTAGGGGGTCGGCGAGACATTTCAGCAGTCCATTACCCGCTAATCGATGTTTATGATTGCACGAATGACAGTGCTCTACAAACCCACATCCAAATGGCCAAGGCAGCACGTATCGATGGGTTTGTTGCATCTTGGTGGGGCATTGGTTATTTTGAGGACATCGCTGTATCCCATCTCCGCACGGTGTGTGAAGCAGAAGACTTCCAGTTCACCATCTATTACGAGACCACATCATCTGTTGAGGCGACCGTGGCGGATATCGAATACCTTCTTGACACCTATGCGGTGAGTCCTAGCTGGTATCGGATAGATGGGAGACCGGTCATCTACGTCTATGTTAGGGCACGCTATCAACTTTCACCCAATATTCCAACTTCCCTGTGGGAGGTCTATGGGGCTAACCCCTTTTGGAGCCTCGTTGAACCGAATAGGGACCCGCCGCGAACAGGTGTAATGGTGATTCACCCCTATCAAGCAGGCATCGGGTATGTTCAGAGTAACTGGATTCCACTCCCTGTTAGGGACACCTACACGCTCAAGGCAGGGATATCGAATAACCAGAATGATTGTGACCCTGATTCGGATGTCGGGTTTCGCATCAAAGTGCGAAGCTTGGGGGACTCTTCGTGGGAGACTCTGGATGACAGGATTGTGAATTTCCACGATGGTTGGTTGGATCTAAGCTTTGATCTCAGCTCGCGGGCGGGGGATTCGGTGATGGTCAGAGCTGAGTCCTATCCAGGCGGAGTGTCTGGCTGGTGCTCTGAATGGGCAGCAGTGGATTATTTGCTCATAGAAGACTCATCCGGGCACATCCTCAATCCTGCCCTGAGCTTTGATAATCAATGGAAAACCGTGACCAGTACTTTGCGGCAGCAAGGTTATGATCCCTACTTCATTATGGATTATGCAGGGTATGAGGATGACCCTGGGCCTTTTCTCGACCACTTCGAGGACGCCATTGACGGCATCCATGTCTATACTACAGCAGGTTGGGGGTCGAATGTTGCAGGGATTGCTGAGATGTACCTCGACGGTGCAACGGCAGCTGAGGAGCGGAACAAGCGTTTTGTTGCTACCGTGATGCCCGGTTATGATGATTCCGCGATTAACAACCCCGCCTTAATTATTGATCGGGACGGTGGTATGTTCTACGAATCCCTATGGAATGCCGCTAAGGCCTGCAATCCTGAAGGTTACATCGTCTGCTCCTTTAACGAATGGCATGAAGGCACTGAAATCGAGCCTAGTCTCGAGTTAGGCTATGAGTATATCGAGCTGACCGCCTCCCTTCGAGGCGGAGAGACTGGACTAGGACTTCCGTTTCTGTTTCAGTTTCTCCTGATCTTTGTGGTGGTGGTTGTTGTTTCCCTTGGATTGGGTTTTGGTATTCGAGTCTATCGCCAAAGAAGAAATCGCTCTTGACGTTGACCCTAGCTTTCTTTTCCAGAGTCAACCATCCTAGAGTATTGAATCACGTTACTATTTTTATCTGTGTTATTCTTAGGTTTGGTGTTGCCCCATCGGTTAGTGGAGGTTTCTTTCATTGAGTGAGCTGAACAGTGGATTGTCTGTGTCGAAGTATTTTGGGCGTCGACTCGTTGAGCTTGTGGATTTGCCTGTTGGCGCTAGAGTGCTGGATGTTGGCTTTGGGTTGGGTTCCTCGCTTTTTCCTGCTGCCCAGCAGGTTGGCCCAAAGGGACAGGTCATTGGTATTGACATCGATGAGGAGAGGGTTGAAAAGACTGCAGCCTTCATCTTGGAACGAGAGACTGAAAACGCCCAAGTTCTCCGGATGGATGTCCTGCAGATGTCTTTTGAAGATGATTTTTTTGACTTCATGCTGGGTGGATTTATTGTTCCTTATCTTTTCAAGCCCAACACACAACAAATAGCTCCTGAGGTTTGTCGGGTCTTGAAGAGGGGAGGGCGAGTGGGTTTCACGACCTGGGACTACATCGAAGATGATGACCGGATGATAGCTGCCCTTAAAGAAGAGCTTCCCTCAGAGATTGAGGGCCGCAACCTCAGCGTGTATACAAGTTATCCGGTTCACGAATTGGAGGTTTCCTTCTCGGAGGCAGGATTTGAAGACGTTACTCATCTCAGAGAGGTTGCTGAGTTTGTCTATCCGGATATTGAGAAGTGGTGGTCGGCAGTTCAATATCAATCGTGGATTCGCTGTTACAAGGAAATCGAGTCAAGGGGTCCTGGCGAGCTGGAGAGATTCAAGGAAGCCACTTACCGGAAACTGAAGGATCAGGAATCGAGTGAATTTCGTTTCAAGGTATCTGTGGATTTCTTTTTTGGTTTATTCGAGTAGGGTAGCGGGTGTTGTATTATCCTTCGTTTTCGCGGCCCTCTCCAATGTATTGGATGTCCGATACATCAGGAGCAACAACGATGGCGAAACACACTACCGCAAAACCAAGAACGGGAAAACCTGAAGAACTAGAAAGAACAAACGACATTTTCTCTGTTTTCGCTAAAAGGCGGAGCATCCGCCGATACAAGCCCTTTGACATCCCCGATGAGGATTTAGAAAAAATACTTGATGCCGCACGCCTCGCCCCATCGGCAAATAACACTCAGCCCTGGCGCTTCATACTCGTCAAAGATGAGAAGGTAAAAGCCCTACTCGCCCAGCCCCGCCCACAAACCTTCATCGCAGACGCAAACGCCATCATAGTCGTTCTAGGAGACCCAAGCGTATGGGGACCCAGAGGCGGCATGACCTGGACCACAAGGGACCCTATCATCGCCACCGAAAATCTAGTCCTTGCAGCAACCGCGCTAGGGTATGGCAGCTGTTGGATCGCCATGTTCCAATCCCGCCGCAAAGAGTACCTTCTCGAAGTCAAACGGACATTGGGTATTCCCGAAGAAGTCCAACTCATTTGCTTAGTAGCGATAGGTGTTCCAGATGAACAACCATCACCTCGTGCACGCAGGGCACTGGAAGAGATAGCCTACTCAGAAACTTACGGAACCCCATGGAAACCAAAGCCCTAGCCCCAAGTAATTCTCCTAAAAGAAGTCGAATGGAGGTGAAAATTAATGAATCCCAAAGAACCCCAAAAGGAAATCAAGGAATCACAGGATATTGAAGAGCTGGAGGATGCTATAGATGAGGAAACCGACACCAGCCCTTCCTGCTGCGGAGGAACTGACCCAGAAAATGGAGCCTGAGGGATCGTCCAGCCAAGGACGACCCTTGACCCTTTTTTTTAAGTACTTTCATTTAGCCACCGTTCCACCCATGATTCTCTTCAAGATGTTACTCCTAGCCTTGTTGGCTGGGTCGTGTTTTTAGGATTAAAACTGCAGCTAGGATTATTGTAGGAATGAAGAATGCTAAATTTGCAGCAAGGATGAAGATGAATAGTCTCAGTTCAGTAATTATCACTTGAATGGTTTTAGAAACGGTGTTTTCATAGGGATCGGAGGCGTTGACAACCAGCTCGTATTGACCAACACTTAGAATGTAGTTACTGGTAAGGAAACCAGTATTACTAATGGAGAACCGAAACAAGTCGTTGACTTCCCAATACATGATGCCAGAAATATCCAGTGCGTCGAGCTGAATAGCCACCGGTAACCCAAAACTCATCGTGAAATTGTCGAGGCTATTCCATGTAGGGGGGATTGTATCACGAACTCCCACTGTAAACCTACCAACGAGTGGAATTTCGTAAACATTCGACACTTTCACTCGCAAACCAAAGTTGTTAACGGGCAGAAATGTTGTATTAGTGATTAGCCCATTTACATCTATCGAGAAAAAGGCTGTGTTGTTGAGTTCCCAAGTATTTCCATTAAGGGGGGGTCGAGTGGAAGCGTCAAGATCATAAGAAAGAGGGTTAAGTAGCTCTAGGGTTTTATCAACTGGCGGCGTAACCCAGGTCGGCGGTTTTGGTTCATACATGGCTGGATAGGGGTCATAATTGTCAGCGAGACCATATATGGGATATGGGCTGTCCCCAATACAGTCATAATCTACATCCGTTCCTTCGTAGTCAGAGTAGTAGTTAATGCTGCAATTGTAATGGTTAGGGAATCCATTGTCGTAGATACTGATACCATTTTCTGTGAAGCTGTTCAACCGAATAAAATTGGTGTTCAATCCAAGTTCATCGGGGGAAAGAAGGCCGAGACCTTCGTCATTATTATTAAACGAGTTTAGTGTGATATTGACGTTTTCCACATAACCCATGAGGATACCATGACCGTTGTTCTGGAAGGTGTTGTTACCCAATATGGCGTTCTTTAAGTCTAGAAGAACAATGCCACGATCGTTTCCAGTTAATGTACAGCGGTTGATGTAAAAAAATACCCGAGTATTCCTTATCGATATGCCATAAGAATAAGGTTGACTTATGTCGAGATTCTCGATGAGGTAAGGATCATCCGCAGATCCTGATCCAGGCCAGCCATTGTTTTGTGCTTGGGTGATGAAATCCTGGTCTCCGTTGATACTTATTGGGTTTGACGTGATTCTTGGAGATGGTATACCCGTCAGTTTGTGGGTTGTGTAAACAGGTTCTGATTGCTGGCTCGCATAAAAATCAGCGAAGGTGTTGTCATTCAAACTTTCAGAGCCCCATCTAGCTGAAACACAGTTAGTTAGCTGAAAAACCAAGAAGAATATTCCAATAAGGACAACAACGCGAAGAATCCCTCTATTCCTCAGCATTCCGACCAACCTAGATAATAGAACGGAAAGCGTCCTATTTCAATCTATGGATTTCTGTGGCGGGGTTTATTATATATGAAGAATGGTGTTAAAATAATACCTTGAATACGACGTATCTGATCCCTTTACTAAGAGTTGAAGAAAAATGAATGGGAAAGAAATCCTTATTGGACTCGTGAAAAACGGGGAGTTCCACCTACTGTCACCTAAAACCAGTGTAGGTGATATGATTCGCCTGACAAGTATCAGCAGGCAAGAGAGCAGACCACCAGACGCGGGATTCGTCGACCTATCCGAATACGAGGGATCAGTAATAGCTGTTCAGGGCTATCTCGACAGTAATTGGCTTTACGAAGCGAGTGTTGTTGAAAAAGGTGGGCTGATTTTAACCTCCCTTGCCCTAGAGGTATTTGGTGAAAGGTAACACCAACCTGATGCACCAGTGTGAGATTGGTTTGAATAATATACCTGCTGAATTCTCGAGTCCGTTGTCAGTGAGGGAGATGGATGGCGAATTGGCAGGAATCGTCACCCTTGGCTAGGGATTTAACGATTTCGACTCGGACTGGTTTTCCGAGTATGCCCTCCCAGAGCCTACGGACCCATCCACTTCCGCAATAGCAGAAGGTATGGGAGATCTTATCTAGGTTATCCCGGATTAGGGGGCAGAAGCAGCTGGCTCGTCGACGTTCAGCGTCGGTCTTTGCCTTCTCAAGTTCTTCGGGGTTTGCTGGTCGCTTCTGGGAGTATAGAATGTTGCCTACGCGGGTGAACTTGGGAAATCGTGTATAGTCTGCGTGGATGGCATCGAGGACCTTGTCGATGTCTCCTGTTTCCTCATAGACAGCCCTCACGATTGCTATGCTGGCCTC
>JAEOSX010000082.1 GCA_016840135.1 Candidatus Hermodarchaeota archaeon | reverse complement strand
TCAGCAGCCTGCTACTATTAGGGAAGCCGCCAAGATTCTTGCTGGATTTACCCTCATTGGTGGAATCTGCCTTTCGCGGATTGACTTAGGTTATGGGTTGGGAGAGCAAATCTTTTCTCTTCTTGCTATCTGGGATACTCTATGTCAGTTGTGGTGCTTGCTGGTGGCGTTGGGGCTGCCCGATTTCTAGAAGGCCTAGTTAATGTAATTCCTCCTGAGGAGGTTAATGTTTTACCTCCTGTGGAGATCACTGTCATCATTAACACAGGAGATGATATGTCCAATTTCATGGGGCTGTATATTTCTCCTGATATTGATATCGTTACTTACACACTAGCTGGTAGAGTAGACCCAGAGAAAGGCTGGGGAATTAGAGGTGACACCTTCTACTGCTTAGAGATGCTTCAGCGTCTTGGGTTTGACACTTGGTTCAAGCTAGGTGACCAAGATTTAGGCACACATCTTGCCCGAACTATGATGATTAAGCAGGGATGGACACTATCAAAGGTGACGAAGACAATTAGTGAATTAATGGGAGTGCGTTGTCGGTTGCTCCCAATGACAGAGAGTTGGGTGCCCACACGAATCATGACTGATGTGGGGCTTATGCACTTTGAGGAATACCTTGTGAAACGGAAAGCAAGGGACGAAGTGGAGGACGTAATTTTCGATGGCATCGAAGCTGCAAGCCCTAGCCCTGGTGTCCTCGAAGCCATAAAGCAAGCAGATATCATTATTATTGCCCCCAGTAATCCAATCGTAAGTATAGGACCTATCCTTGCGGTTCCTGGAATCCGGCAAGCCTTGGTTGACGCTAGTGCACCATGTGTAGCGATCAGCCCGATAGTGGGTGGACATCCCGTGAAGGGCCCAGCTGATAAGCTGATGGCTGCTCAGGGAGTAGAAGTGTCACCCCGGGGTGTTGCAGAGCTATATCGTGACTTCCTTGATGTTCTAGTAATCGACCTTCAAGACCGAAAGCTAAAATCGTCGATAGAAGCGATGGGGATTCAAGTGGTTGTGAAACAAACTATGATGACCTCGCTTCGGCGAAAGAAGGCACTTGCTCTCGCCGTCCTCAAGGCAGCAAGGAAATTTGACAATGGCTATGAGGCTACAGAGGATAAACGATAGCCAAGCAGTTGCATTTTTATGCAGTTCGCGGCTTTTTGAGACGGGAACCGTATGTTGATCATCTACAATACATTAACTCGAAGGAAAGCGAAGTTCAAACCGATAGAAGCTGGAAAAGTCCGGATGTACGTTTGTGGGCCCACCGTCTATGATTCCTCCCACTTGGGGCACGCCCGTTCTATTGTGGCCTTCGATGTCATCCGCCGCTACCTCGAGTTCAAAGGCTACAATGTACGGTATATCCAGAATTTCACTGATATTGACGATAAAATGATCAAGCGCGCTCAGGAACAGAGCGTACCCACTGCCGAGTTGGCATCCAAATATATCAAGGAATACTTTGATGATTTTGACCAATTATTCGTAAAGCGCGCCACTATCTATCCAATTGCCACAGAGCACATTTCTGAGATGATTGAGGTTATACAACAACTCATCGAGAAAGGATACGCTTACGATGTGAATGGCAGTGTATATTTCCGTGTCGCTAAATTCAAAGGATACGGCAAGTTATCAGGTCGAAGGCAGAAGGACCTGCAACAAGAAGCGGAGACACCTGAATCAAGCGAGAAAGAGCGTCCAGAGGATTTTGCTTTGTGGAAGGCTATGAAACAAGGTGAGCCCTTTTGGAAGTCACCTTGGGGAAAGGGACGGCCTGGATGGCACATCGAGTGCTCTGTTATGTCAATGAAGTATTTGGGAACTGCTATTGATATTCACGGAGGAGGACTGGACTTGGTCTTTCCTCATCATACCAATGAAGTAGCTCAAGCAGAGGTGCTAACAGGAAAACGCTTCGTCCACTACTGGGTTCATAATGGATTCCTTACTGTTAACAAGGAGAAGATGTCGAAATCTCTTGGGAATTTCTTCACGATACGCGAGATTACTGCAAAATTTGATCCAGAGGTCGTTCGATTATTCCTTGTTTCTTCCCATTATAGGAGCCCAGTGGATTTCAGTGACCAGCATTTAGAGGAGGCGAAAATCCGTCTGAGCCGTATCCACAATTCAATAGATATATTGCAGCGAAAGCTGAGGGAAGCACGTGGAACCGAAAGCCTTGCACCAGTTAAACCAACAACTGCAGATGAGGTATTATGGCCTGCATTGGAGAAATTACGGGAGGAATTTGAGGGCGCGATGGACGATGACTTCAACACCCCAATTGCTCTAGCAAGCCTTAATCAGTTCCTTTCACGGCTCAACTCAGTACTTGCAGAAAATGAGGTAGTGACCGCTGGAACCCTCATGGAAATCTCCTCGACACTAGACGCTTATGGGGAAGTACTCGGATTATATCGACAGCGAATGAAAGCACAGGAGACAGCTGGTTTGGATTCTTCAGTGGTAGAGGGAATGATTGAATTATTAATTGAAATGCGGGAAAGTATGCGCGCACGGAAAGACTGGGCTACATCGGATCGTATTCGTTCACGCTTACAAGAACTCGGCGTTATAATTGAGGACAGTCCCACTGGACCGATTTGGAAGTGGAAATAATATGAAGGTATTAGTATTAGCGGCAGGCTTTGGCACTCGGCTTCACCCGTTGACTCAGTTCCACCCGAAGGCCATGCTGCCCTTACTGGGTAAGCCCATGCTACACCACGTAATTGACACTCTACGAGATGTGGGCTTTAAGGAAATTGTGCTAGTTGTTAGCCATCTTCGAGAACAAATTAGGCAGTACTTTGGCGACGGAAAAGATTTTGGTGTCCATATCAGCTACGCCATTCAAGCAAAACCAAAAGGCGAGTACGATGCAGTATTGTCAGCGGAGAAGGAACTAGCTGGTGATGACCGGTTCCTAATGACTGACTGTGACATCATCACAACAACACAACGGTTCAAGGACACATTGAAGGCATCAAGGAGTAGTGATATGGCTCTTTCACTCTTTGAAGTTCCAAATCCCAACCAGTTCGGCGTGGTAGATTTGGAGGGTGAAAAAATCACGAAAATCGTTGAAAAGCCTCCCCCCGGCACTGAACCCAGCAACCTCATTGTTGCAGGCGTTTATGTCTTTACGGAGGCAATATTTGATGCCATCCGAAAAACAAAGGACTTGGAAGTAGGTATCCAACACCTCATCGACGAAGGTCATTCAATATTTGGAAGCCACTCAACGGGTCCGTGGGTAGACGTTGGTCGCACATGGAATATTTTAGAAGCAACTCCAATCCTCTTTGAAAGACTCCGCCATCAGAAAACGTCAAGGAGCCAAGGTCCTACCATTGATTCAACTGCTAAAGTAAGTGAAGCAGCTCACCTTTCAGGAGATGTTTGGATTGGTCCAGGAGCACGTGTTTTTCCAGGTGCAAGCCTTGTAGGACCTGTCTATGTTGGTGCTGATGCTGTGGTGGGGAATAATGCGCTCTTGCGAGACCACGCAGTCTTAGATCAAGGTGTCAGTGTGGGTTTTGCTTGTGAGGTTCGTAATTCTGTATTAATGCCAGGCTGTAGTATAGGACATCTTGCCTTTGTGGGTGATAGTATACTAGGTCATGAAACAGATATTGGCGCGGGGGTTGTTCTTTCGAACTATCGCTTTGATGGTACAGTAGTCAAGGTTATGTTAAGAGGGCAATTGGTGTCCACGCATACAGACAAGTTCGGCGCTGTCATTGGGGGCAAGTCTAAGATTGGATGTAATGCTGTTGTGTTGCCTGGGCGTACAATTGGCTATAATAGCTGGGTTGACCCCGGAATTATAGTTGAAAAGGACGTTCCGGATAACACTCATCTTCGGCTACAGCAGAGTTTTGTGGAGGAGAAGCGACGCCCCTAGGGAATTCTCTGCTGCGTTGCACGTTCTGCCTTTCTAAGAAGTTCTTTTGCCCTGCGGGCTGACTGCGCCTCGACAGTTATCCGAATCACCGGTTCAGTGCCTGAGGGGCGGATGAGTATCCAGCTAGTATCACTGAAACTTGCTCGCACTCCATCGAGTTGACTGACTTCTTCGACTTCAGACCACCCATCAAGGATGTTTGCCACATATTCCATAACATCAGGTTTAACGTCATTTGGGCATTTAACGGAGGCACGTAAGAGATGCATTTCTGGTAGCTCATTAACAAGAGCGCTTAGGGGGCGTTTAGCCCAATCTAGGAGTTCTAGAACCTTACATGCAGCCAATGGACCATCGGGACAGTAATGGACTTCGGGGAAAATGAATGGTCCCGAGGGTTCGGCTCCGAGTACAGCTTTGTGCTCCTTCACAAGATTGGATACAAAGACATCTCCTACACGGCAACGAACTACACTAGCATCATGTTTCTTTGCTACGTAATCTACAACGCTAGAACTAGAAACGGTTGTGGCGATTACTTTGCCTCCCTTGGTTGCTAGGTAATAGTCAGCGACAAGGGCAAGTAGGGTATCCCCTGCAAGAATACGTCCTTTATCGTCAACTGCTAGGATTCGGTCTGCGTCGCCATCATGGGCAAAACCAACTTCAGCGTTTTTTGTTTGAACCAAGGCACTGAGTTTATCCAGGTTTACAAAGTGTTGCCATTCGGCGGCAGCGGCGCTTTGTATCTTTGATTGGGGAATGTTCTGTGCATAATTCTTCCCACTGGGAGGTACTCCGATTGCAGTAACTTTGGCTTCTAGCTTATCGAGTAATAATGGTGTGACAAGCCCACCTGCTCCTAGAGCAGCGTCAAGAACTATGCGATGGGATTGGGTGATTGTGCATGCATTCTCTATTGCTTCGATATAGGCAGGAATTGGTTCGATGCTGGAGGTTGAGCCGAAATGCTCCCAAGAAACTGGTCCACTAGAATCGATCAAGTTCTCGATTTTTGCCTGTTGCTCAGCGGAAAATCCTGCTCCATCAGGATTATGGAACTTGAAGCCGTTGTATTCTGGTGGATTATGGCTAGCTGTAACGATTATGGCAGCATTCGCCCCTTGCTTCCCCCCAACATAGGCAATGGCAGGCGTGGGCGCCATTCCAGCAATCTGAACTTGACTTCCGCCAGTTAATAGTCCCGAGATTAACGCAGAGGTAAGCATAGGACCAGTGGTCCTGTGATCGTGACCTACAGTGATACAAGGTTTGCTGTGTTTCTTACGGAAAAGTTGCGCAACAGCTAGCCCAATACGGATAGCTAGGGGGCCTGTGACAAATTCATTCACAAGTCCACGAATACCAGAACTCCCGAATAGTGAAGAAGAGGGAACCACATTCAGTCACCTGACATATTTTTCATTTTTGAGTAGCGGCTCAATGCCTCATGAAGATAGGTCAAGCCTATCTGGAAGAGTTCTTGAGCGCGGGGCTCGTAATGTGACTCTGAAAAGACTTTAAATTTTGGCTCAGTACCACTGGGACGGAGTAATAACCACCCATCATCAAATATCATCTTAATCCCGTCAACAGTAACAAACTCTGCGCTGGGAAAGTCTACCTTAAACGCCTTAATTAGATGTTTCATCACTGAGCCTTTCATAGAATCTGGGCAGTCTAAGGATTGTTTTACTTGATGGTACTCAGGGAGTTCATCTACTAGGGCACTGAGCGAGAGGTCATTTTGGGCTAGATATTCGAGAATATAACCAGACGCTAACCCGCTATCAGAAAGATAATTAATATGAGGATAAATCGCCTTGCCGGATTCTTCAAATCCAAAGATGGCTTGGTGTGCCTTTATCTTTGCTACAATAGCTGGAGGTCCAATACGGCTGCTCACTATTTCCCCCTTGAATTCTTTAGCCATATCATATACAACGTTACTAGTATTTATTGGAGTCACAATTTTACCTCCGCCTCGACGTTCGAGTTCTAGTCGGGCAAAAATAGTACCACTTACATCACCAGGCAATACTTGTCCTCTCTCATCGACCAGGAACACTCGGTCACCGTCGCCGTCAACAGCGATACCAAGGTCGCATTTCTGTTCTTGTACAGTTTGTGAAATATCGCCCAGCAAATCAACGGTCAGGTTTGGTGATCGGCCAGAAAAGTGAGGGGTTTGTTCCGTATTAATTCCGATGTATTGGCATCCAAACCCTTGAAAGAGGTCTAAGAGCCAAGGGATAGCGGAGCCATTACAAACATCTACTGCTACCCGAAAGTTTTGTTTTTGTATAAGAGCTGTGTTCATAATACGAGTAACCTTATCAACCCAAAACTGACCAACACCATCAATAGACGTCGTTTCGCCTTGCTGGTCCCAAGGAAGTGGATTTGGTGGATTCAAGGCAAGTTCTTCGATTCTCTGCTCTATTGTACGGTCTACTGGAGCCCCATCACCTGCTAAGACTTCAAGACCATTGATTTGTGGTGAATTATGACTGCCTGTAACGAGTACTGCAGCTGACAGCTGATGATTCCTAACATAGAAGCTGACAGCCGGCGTTATAACCTGCCCCCCTTGAATGACTAGGGCGCCACCGACCATGAGCCCGCTGGCAAGAGAGTGGACGAGGAGTGGACTACTGGTACGGTGATCGCTACAGAGCAGGATTGACCCTTTTTTGAAGACTGTGGCGATGCTATTGCCTAGAAACCACGCATCATTTGGCGCCAATTCCTCAGCAACACGGCCTCGAATGCCACTACTTCCAAAGCGCGGGCGCCACTCTCCTTCCATTTGCTCACCAAGACTAAACTGAAGTTAGGATTACTTAACGATATGTTTTCAACGTTTCCTGAAGCAAATTGTTTAAATTGATGCAGTACGTTGATTATTCATAGGATGACAGATAAAAATCAGTTTAATGTTCGGTCAGAAAAAGACCTTCTGGAGGCTATCACCGTGGCTGATGGAGATTTGGCAGCAATTATCCGAGAGTTTGGCCGCAGTATGCGGGAAGTAACTAGCGGGCTAGACGATGCCATGTCCCGCTGGGAGAGCACTCACCGTAACTCGCTTCGACCTATCCGGGTCATTCTAGGAGCGCTCTCTAAAATTAATTTCCTCAAGAACCTTGAGGACCTTGGAAAGCTCGCTTCATTTGAAGGGATTGTAGACAAAGCGGTGGTCAAAAACCTCGGTGAACTTGACAAGCTTTTACCAAAACTGCTTGCGCTGGCTCCAGATTTCGAGGGAGTAATCCGAAAGATGCGGTTAATGACCGAGCAGGTGAGCCGGTTACAGCGTAGGGCTGCAGAATTGCTGCAGGGTACAGAGAACCCGGACCGCAAGCTAAGCCAGCTAGTAGACAACGTCGAGTCTCTTGCACAGAAACTACGCACTATTGTTTCAATGTACGAGGATGAGTACTTGTTCCGTATGAAGGTTATCGGAAACATTGAGGAGATAATTGATCCTAAAGAACTGTACACTCATCTGCTTCTTTGGACTTTGGAGCCGTACCTTGAATCAGAGCGTATCGAGACAATCCGAAAGGAAATAGGAACCCACATCGAAACCACTAGATCTCTTGTCTCGACATCTACAAGGAGCAGACCTCTCAACGTATTCTAGGAACCGGGATTCTAGATTTCTTCACAACTGCTATCGGATAATTGATGCAGGAACAACGCTTTTTCAAGGAGAGAGGAGACTATTGTTGTTGAGAGGTTTAAATTATGGGTCGTCTTTTTGGAACGCAGGGTTTACGCGCCATCGTGAATGAAACACTTACACCTAGAATGGCGTATGGTGTAGGACTAGCTTTGGCAAATTCCTTAAACGGCAAAGGACCCGTCGTAACCGCTTGTGATACACGTACATCTAATGAGCTTCTCAGTCACGCGGTTAGTGCGGGTTTGATGACTGGAGGTTGTGATGTCCATCACCTAGGCCTTGTTCCTACTCCCTTGTTGTCCTTTGCCATTCCAAGGCTTAATTGCACTGCAGGAGTAATGGTGACCGCGAGCCATAACCCTCCGGAATTTAATGGCTTGAAATTATGGGGAGAAGACGGGGCTGCTTACACCTCGAAACCAGAACGTCACATAGAGCAATTATATGCCCAACCTGAATTTAGTCGCCAGGTATCTTGGAGACTATACGGGAAACCTCTTCCCACCGAAGATTTGCGTTCCCTCTATATTCGGGAACTGCTTCAGCAGGTAGATTGCAGTATGCTCAGCCAGCAGAAATTACACGTCGTAGCGGACTGTGGCGGAGGAGCTGCTTCAATAATGATTCCCCAGCTTCTGGAAAAGGTTGGCTGCCGGGTGGAAACGCTATTTTGTACTCCAGATGGGCTCTTTCAAGGGAGGCATCCCGAACCTGAAGAGAAAAATCTCGCCAGACTAAAGGATCATGTAGTAAAGGCTGGAGCAGACCTAGGTATGGCTTGGGATGGCGATGCGGACCGCATTATATTCATCGACCACACGGGGCAGTATATAATGGGAGATCGTAGCTTCGCCCTTGCCGCTTACTATCGCTTACGTGATTGTCCTGATAAACGTAAGAAAATAGTTACCCAGGTGGCAACGAGCGATGTAGTGCGAGATGTTGCTACTGCCATAAACGCGGAATTAGTATTAACAAAGGTCGGTGAACCAAACATTGTAGCTAAAATGAAGGAGGTAGATGCCCAGATAGGAGGAGAAGAAAATGGTGGAGTAATCTACAATGGTTGGTCTTGGACCCGCGAGGGGCTACTCACTGCGATAACAATCTTGGACTTCCTAGCCCATGATGAAACGTCACTAAACGAGTTAAACAAACGCTTTCCTTCTTATTCGCAATTGAAAGCAGGCTTTCCCTGTACCGATGTTGAAAAAACAACCCTATTAGAGAGAGTGATGGAAATGGTACCAAAAGATATCGAATGTGACACACTGGATGGATTAAAACTCCGGTACTCAGATGGTTGGGTTCTCATACGCCCCAGTGGGACTGAACCTAAGTTCCGAGTATTTGCCGAAGCAAAGACCCAAGTCCGGGCGGAAGAAATTGTTCAGGAAGGCTTGGAACTCCTTCGGAAAACTAGAGGGGAAAACAAGACCTGATGCTATTGGAGATGAATAATAATGCGATTGTTAATTTTTCACGGAAAACTCGCCTACAAGGCAACGGAGCCAGTTAAAATAAGTGTACGCGATGACGCTGAAGAAGGTGTGTGGAAAGAGTTTGAGAATTGCTTAACCGCCTTCTGCGCTGTCGAGGCTTCCGATGAAGGCAGGCTGACAGCAATCAAAGAGAAGGCAGCTTCGGAGCTTCAGTTGGTCGCAGACAGGGTGAAAACAAGAGAGATTGTATTGTATCCACATGCTCACATCTTTGCACGAAAGTTAGCAAAACCTAAATTCGCAGTCCGAATGTTACACGCTCTTTCCGGAGAGCTACAGAAAATGGGTTTCACTGTTCACGTTGCACCGTTCGGTTGGTACAAGGCCTTCCGGTTGGAATGTTTAGGACACCCCCTCGCGGAAAGCGGCAGGACTATTGATTCCTGATGTAAGAATATCTTTGTCTTATTATTTTGTGGACAAGATGGAGAAGCGTCGTATTGTTACTTTGCATTTTTTATTATACGCTGGATGCTTGATCTGGGATATGATAGTCCATATTTGTCGAAGATTATCTCAGAGATTTGCCCGTATGATTTGCCTTGTCTATACAACTCTAGCATATATGCGATCTCCTCAGGGCTTCACTTATTTTTTGGAGGGCTGGCTTATAAGGAGTGAGGGGGTAGGGAAATTTGATCCTCCTCGCAGAGTCTGGTCGTACGGTTGACTGATGGATGCAAAGAAACGTTTTCAACGCAAAGTTTATGAAAGGTGTTTTTGTATGCTCTTTTGAACTGCTCGTCGAATTGTCCAATCTCAAAGGATAGCGACTTGCATAGGATATTACGAGATGAAAATATATTGCCATCAAAAAGAAAAAGTCAGGGTCGAAGAAAAGGCTCACAAGGCCGAGGAAGCTCCGTTCAATGCACTCAATGCGGGAAATTAGTGCCCCGCGATAAGGCGAAGCGCCGGACGACAAGAGCCTCTTTTGTCGATCCTCAGATGGCAAGAGAACTTCGGCGAGCTGGTACCTTTCTACCGCGCCGTGAAGTTTCGAAATGGTATTGCATTTCATGTGCTGTTCATCGTGGAGTCGTGACAATCCGCAGCCGGGACTCCCGAAAGTCTAAGTCGAGACAGTAATCCTCAATTGACGGAGTGCTTCAAGACACTCCACATAATGGATAAGTTTGAGGGGATTCGTTGCGCCTAACTGTTCTCTTTGATGCAATGCGCTGCCGTACTGCTGGAGATTTTCTCATTCGGGACCTACCTGGTACAAGCGGGCGACTAGACGTTTTATGCCGAGTACTAGTAGCCACCTTCCGAAGTGTACCAGAATTATGTCCCAGCACAAGTTTTTATGCAGTACTGGGCGGACCTCCAAACCCGCCACTCCTACTCCGAACGAAAGAGGTTATGGAGGGCACTATTCCTGAGAGCGAGCTTGCTTGCGCTCTCTTAATGAAAGAATTGCTCACACGCGCCCAAACTAAAGACCCAGCCTTAGTTGAGATGTGGCCTCAATTCACAATTACCCGACAAGGATTCGCGGAATCACTTAAAGAATTGGCAGGAGAGGAAGCGCAATTATTCTACCTTATTGAGGGGGGTGAGCCCTTGTCAAAGACTGAAATTGACCTAGCATCGCCTATAGTGTTCGTTCTGGGAGATCACCAAGGCGTTTCACCAGAGCATGAAGAGCTGTTGATGCAACAGAACGCCCAGAAAATTAGTATAGGAGAAAGAAGTCTTTTGGGGAGCCAAATCACAACGTTATTACTTATCGAGTTAGCGCGTAGACTAGGCCTTGAGCGCTACGGCTCGAAGGCATAAAGAATATCTTTAGGAGAATGAATCTAATGGCAAACAGAAGGGAGTTTAGCGAGGTAGTTCAAAGCTATTCCCAGCACGGGACTAAAGCGATGCGCCGCCTCATCACTAGAACAACGAAGGAAAACCTCTGGCTTTTCGTCCTAACACTGCTTGAACAGAGAGAATATTTCGCATATGAGGTCCGTGCCACGGTTCAAGAGCAATTCGGCGTAGAGATAGCACCTGTTACTGCCTATGTTCTCCTTTACAAGCTTCAGCGCGAGGAGTTGGTGGAGCGCAGCGGGGAGCGGCAAGAAGGGCGGCGCCCTGCAAGGAAGTACTATGCTATTACAGAGAAAGGACGGAGTGCCTTAGCAGAGGCTAGAAAGTACCTTCAGATTCTAACTGCTGCTCTTTCTCCTTCGACTGCCTAGCTAGTGCACGGTAAGCTGCAACTGTTCGCTGGACTACTGTAATATGTGCCAGTATCGCGATAAGGATTATTCCATACTCTAGCCAGAATGAGACACCGAAGAAAACCGGTGGAGCAAAGAGTAACCCGTTAAGCGTAAGGTACTCGAGGAGAGTTACAATCATCAAGATGATTAGACGTTCAGGACGTTCTGCGATTCCCACACCGAGCTGCGATACTCCAGCTGCTTCGGCACGTGCCCGAGCATAACTGACCATTAGGCTCCCCACTAGAGCCAAAATCCCCCAGGTTAGCCCCCAAGAGGAGGATAGCCAACCGCCAAGAATTATACCAAAAATAACGATTGCATCGCTATATCGATCGCAAACACTATCAAGAACGCCACCAAATGCTGTAGTCCTTTTCTGGGCACGGGCAACAGCTCCGTCAAGAGCATCCACAAAGCTAGATAATAATAGTAACAATAACGCTGCAAGCAAGTCCTGCCAGAAATAGAAGAGAGCAGCGAACACGGCTATTATGGGCCCTAAAAGCGTGAGAAGATTTGGTGGGACTCCAGTACGTCCAAGAACTCGGGCAACGGGTCCAAACGCTCTCTTGAATTTCTCTTTTATTCGACCAATCAACTAGTGACTCACCAATTCGTGATGTCTAGTTCCTCTACTCTTCCACTATTAAGCCTGATTGGTTGGATAGCCAATTAATTGCCTTGCCAGAAAAATTCAAAAACTAGAGTTAATTAGGTAATAGTGGAAATAGTGTAAACCAAACTCAGTTTCCGTAATATTGGAGTCTGTGGGCCTCAATGCAAGAGGACGACCTTCGAGAAATAGAATATCAGCCCATCCCGGTTAGAACACTGATTGTCGAAATGAAGAATCTAAGCGAGTTGATGATAGACCTCGCTTATTCGTGTGTCTTGTTCAATGACAGGGACCTAGCTGAAGAAGTTATGGAGATGGAAAAGCGGGTAGATTATCTGAGCTACTTACTTCTAATGAACGCATCCCTTGCGGTCAGGGACAAGGATGACGCCGAGCAGATAGCAGGAATCATGAAGGTCGCCTCTTCCGCGAATAAAATTAGCGACGCAGCCGCAGACATCGCAGGGCTCATCGTCCGAAATATAGGAATCACCCGAATTCTTCAACAAGCGATTAGCCAGGCAGAGGAAATCGTTGGACGCGCGGTAATCCGAAGTAAATCTATACTAGTTGGCAAGACTTTAGCCGAAATTAATCTAGAAGAAGAGATTGGTTGTGACATTATCGCTATTAAGCGTCATGTAGAGTGGACCATACACCCTCCTGACTCTTGGCATCTCCAAAAAGGCGACCGAGTTTTAGTCCGTGGAGCAAGTGAAGGTATAGAAAAACTACAGAGGTTAGCAACAGGTGAGCTTGAAACGATTGCTTAGAAAGCCCACACAGAAGAGGGCAGAGCAGCGTATCCTCGATATGCTAACTCAAATGAAGAATACATCTGAACTCCTCATCAACCTAGCCTATACAGCACTTCTCACAAATAACAAGGATATAGCACAGGATATATTCGAGTTAGAGGACGCCTTTGACAAGTTTCACACCGAGTTCGAACTAGAAGTCTTACGGATGAAGTTAAGCAAGGGGGAAGAAAGGGGACGCCTTGGATTAATCCGTTTAGGTGTAGCGTCTGAGAACCTCGCTGATGCTGCCGCTCAAATAGCTGAAATTGTACTCCGCGGCGTCGATGTTCACCCAGTGATGCAAATTGCGTTGAAAGAAGCGGATGAACGCGTTAGCCGTGAAGTGGTTTCCACCAATTCAGAGCTAGCACATAAACGGTTATCACAACTTCGGCTAGAAAATCATGGCGCACGAATTTTAGCAGTAAAGAGGAAGGGCCGCTGGATTTATAATCCTGAGGATCAGTTCAAACTTCAACCGGGTGACATCATCTACGCAGGTGGCTACCGTGAAGGGGCAGAGCGACTTGAAGCTCTAGCACGTGGAGATTTACACGAACTCAAGTAGACACCAACACTAACTCTGGAAACTAGTTGAATACAGAGAAGCAAAAGGCTGAAAAGCTGTCAGAGGAAGCTTTCCAACACGGTGTCTTAAAGTGGCTCAGAAAAGGGATATAATTATCGTTGGCGGTGGTCCAGGAGGACTAACCGCTGGACTATACGCCGCACGTATGGGACTCCAAGCATCGATTATTGAAGCCGGTATCAGCGGAGGCCAGATGATGAATGCTTGGTTGCTGGAAAATTATCCTAGCTACGAGTCGATTACTGGCGCGGATCTTGCTACAAAAATGAAAGAACAAACTGTGAAAGCTGGAACGGAAATCAAAGAGTTAACATCAGTTGAGAAGCTGCGCCTCGATGGAGAAATAAAAGTAGCAATCACTGCTGACGGAGAAGAATACCATGCACCAGCTATGATATTGGCGATGGGAGCTCATCACGCGAGACTCGGAGTACCTGGTGAAGACAGATTGGATGGACGCGGCGTAAGCTTTTGCGCCACCTGCGATGGTCCTCTCTTCAGAGGGAGAACTACACTAGTAGTTGGCGGGGGGAATACAGCAGCAATGGAAGCTCTCTTCCTTGCAAATATCGTAGAAAAGGTCTATCTCGTGCACCGAAGAGACAAGCTTCGCGCTGAACACGCTTACGCTGAGCGCTTAAAGCGACACGAGAAAATAGAGATTTTGTGGGACACCGTGCTGACTGAAGTGCTTGGTGAAAAAGTGGTTACAGAGGCTAAACTTCAAAACAAAAGAACTGGACGGGAGTGGACCCAACCAATTCACGGCGTGTTCATCGCTGTAGGAGTACGTCCCAACAGCGACCTCGCTGTCTCCGCTGGCGTAAAAGCTGATCAACAGGGATACATCATTACCGACAAAAGACAAAGAACAAACATCCCCAATGTATACGCCGTAGGCGATGTTGTTTCAGGCAGCCCACGTCAGATAGTCACGGCTTGCGGCGATGCGGTCTTTGCGGTGACGCATTGGCTATCTATAAAGCCAGATTGATGGTGTCTACTGACGGGAACGAAATCTTTTAAGGGCATTCGCCCAGTATCGGGAAACCCGTATTGAACTGGAGGTAAAGCCGGTTGCGTAAATATCTTGGAGTTCTGTTCTTTAGCCTCATCTTTATGATATGTCTAAGTCCCGCGGCTGTGGCAGGTGCAGAGACACGGCATACTCGCGTTGTTTCTTTCACTGCTTCCTGTTTGGACGAGTCAGGTGGAGCACTGCTTCATCCTAACGCGGCATCTCCGACTTTTTCGGCAACTTATGCAATTGCTAATGTTCTTGAAACTCTTGAAATATGGAATGAAACGGATGCCATTCACCCTGACTGGGATATATCTGCTAACATGTCCAGCTGGGTGCAAGATTTCTGGAATGATACTAATGTAGCGAATAATACGGATTATGGCGGCTTCTATCTCTACGATGGTGCTGAGAACGCTTCTCTAACAGCTACTTTCTTTGCTATCCAGACTTTGCACCAGCTTGACGAAGCCTTCGCGGTTGATTATAATATCGTCGTTAACTTTACTGCACGCCACCAGAGATTGAATGAAACTGAGTATCCCATTACCTATGGCGGTTTTGCTGATACAATTGATGCAAACGCTACAGTAGCAGCCACCTACTATGTTATGGAACTTTACGGTGACGAGGACATATATGCCCCCTATATCAGCGAGATTAACGCTAGCATAGTCGCTCCCTGGCTGAACTCTTGCCAAGTTCTATCACCCACCAACTCGCCAAGCTATGGCGGTTTCATGACCAGCCCCAACGGCACTGTTTCAGACCTTCAATCAACGTTCATGGCTGTTCGTAGTCTAGAAATCCTAGATGAACTCGATGTGATTAATCAGGCAGCAGTGCTCCAGTTCGTCTTGTCCTGCTACCAGAATGATACAAATTATCCGGATTATCTTGGGGGTTATAGTACTACACCAGATGACACAGTTTCAACCCAGCTACCCACGTATTATGCTCTTCGTACATTGTTGATTCTTGATGCAGAAAATCAAATTCAGGAAGAAGAAACTGCTTCATGGGTTATCAACAAGCAGATTGATGATGGAGGATTCGCAGATTCAGCAGAAGGAAGTGGGCTTGCTCTGCAAACACATTGGGC
>JAEOSX010000081.1 GCA_016840135.1 Candidatus Hermodarchaeota archaeon | reverse complement strand
GGAGTTTTTTCAGCCAAGCTGAAGTATTAGCCTGAATTCGGGTTTACTTAAAGCAGCCTCGAAGCTTTTCAAGTATTTCAGAGTGATTGATAATTGCTGCATAGAGGCCTACAATGCTGACGATTTTGTCTATTTCCTTGAATTCCCCTTCGCACATGTGTTCTAGCGCTTCGTCTCCAGCTGTTGAAACCAATCGTTCTACTTCTGCTTCTCGGGCCTTATCAAGACTTTGAAAGGCTTCTTGAAGGCATTCAACAGAGGGGCTTTTTCCGCCAAGGAGATGAGCGAGTAAGGTTCCAACCTTCTGCGCGATTTTCTCGCCTTCCTTATTCATCCACCAGCTAGGCTTGTCTGCGCCGTGGAGGAGGAATATCCGGGCGGTACGTGCGAATAGAGTTTCAGTGGCGGTTTTTCCGATTACAACGCGTTGGCCTGCGGGAACAACGAGATCTGCCTCTTCGAGGACTTTTAGGTAGCGATAGATTGTCTTGTCTGATTTTGGCTCGCAATCTTCACAAGAAAGCGCTTCTTTTCGGTATGCTTTTTCTATTTCTCGTACAGTCATTGGACCCTTTCGTAAGACCTTTACAATTAGGTAGTATGCTTGTTCTTTCAGGAGTTTAGCTAGTTTTACATCTCGTATGATTTTAACTGGTTTTGACTGGAAAGTTAGGACGTCTTGGTGTTTTTGTTCTTGTGTTGTTGTTTCTTGTGTTGTCATGAAATCACCCTGATAATTATTCTCAATAATGAATATTAAAGTATTACTATTTAAGCCTTACTTCTCAACTAATGAGAACAGTAAATGTATTGAAAACGGCGTTTTTCAAAGAAAAAAGGGAACTAGGAAACACAGTTTGTAGAACAGAGTATATTTGGATTTCGTTACCAGTAAAAAAGGACCTCACCCAACGAAAATATCTATCTCTTCTTGTTCAAGACCGTATAGATTTGCTACGTGTTGGTCTATTAATGAGTCAAGACCCTGTTTTAGAAGTGCAGGTTTCTGAATGGCCTGTCGAGCCAATTCAATAAGTTCTGCTTCTAGCTTTGGTTCAACAAGCGCCGGAACAGGGATTTTCTGGAGATACGTGGCATTATACCTGATGTAGCCCCCCCGGAGATGGGTTGCCCCAAACAACAAAGAATAATATGCATTAACAAGACGGGAATTTAAAAGAGCGATTAGGAAATTGGGATCAACTGGGTTCCTATCAGGGATTGAGTAGTATACTCGACCTAGCGCACAGCCCTCCTGATCTAAGGCTACACGAATCTGCTTCCCGATGCCAGCAAATACGATTTTTGGCTCACCAAACTCTTTCCACTGATCAGTTGTCGCTAGGTCAGCCGAATAGGTTAGATAGCCCTTTTTCTTCGTTGAATATCGGTGCACGCCACCCGTTGGAAGGAACGGGCGCGTAATCCTTTTTTCTTCTTTTGAGATTTTATTAAATTGGGTCTTTGTAAGGATATGTTTACTAAAGCCCGTTCTGGCAATGCCGCAACTGATTTTACAGATTTGACCTAGAAGAGTTGTATCCTGTTGCATCTTCTGAAGGACACGGAATTTTTCTTTAGAAAGAGCTGGGGATAGAATGCAGTTTGGGAGTTCACGAAAGAAATGTTGGGGAACACGTTCTGTCTGTGAGGGCGGTTTAATTACGCTTTCTGAAACCTCTAGGCGAGAAAGGAGTAGGGTTTCATTTTCCTTGGCTTCGCTACTTGTCAGTGGTTTTCGGATAATTATGATATGGGGATATGTTGCAGCACCTTCGAACATCTCAAGTTGAGAGATATCGACCATCTGCTCTATCACCAAACTAGACACCAGGAGTTCTCGGAGAGGTAGTCCGTAATCCGCTGCGAGCACCTTGTTGCTGATAATGAAGCCCAAACGCCCTCCACCGCGTAACAGCTGTAACCCTCTTTCAATAAATGCGACAAGGATGTCGAATTGTTGGTGAGCTGTCGTATATTTTCGGCGAAGGTATTCCTTTAATTGAGGGTCCATCATCTTAACTCCAATGAAGGGAGGATTCCCGATAATAACGTCAAATCCACCATCACGCATGACCCAAGGGTATACTCGCTGCCATACAAGGGGATGTCTTTCAGGAAGGTTTTCACCGAACACTGCTATGGCATCGTCATCCTCTTGGATTAGACTGTCGCCTAACAGAATTCGATTAGTGAAGTCTGCAGGAAACCCAAGTAATTCGGTTGCTGTTTTAGTGAGCTTCTTTCGACAACTTGAAATCGCTCCTGGATCTACATCAACACCATGAATACAATCGACGAGGCTACGTAGTGTGAGACGGCGTTCATACCCCTCTTCTATAGTAATTGAATTGGCAAGAAAGCGTAGGGCACCTCGTAGAAAAGCACCATCTCCGCAGGCTGGATCTAGTATAGCGAGCTCGCCGATAGGCCTTTCTGTGTTCTCTTTGAGTATTAGGCCTAGTGTGTGTTTGACAATATAGTCGACAGCCCAGCTAGGCGTGTAGTACTTCCCTAAACGTCGGCGACTTGCCTTGTCCTCTCTACTACGCTTCGTCTTTCCCATAGAAAATCACTTCAGCAAAAGAGCTAGCTACGCTAACAGTATATTATAGTATCTTGCCAGTACACCAGTGCCTGCTAGTCATCCTTTGGTGCTTCAGTCGCATTGGACGCTGCTCTTGCGTCATCTCGAACACTTTGTCGTTCGCGTGAAGCAACAAGCTTCTCAGCACTAGCCTTAATCTTCGCAGCCTCTTCCTTTGAAATCCCTAGTACCTGAGCAAGGATCTGTGGTTCGGATTGGGCAACAAGTACAATTGATTCATAGCCCTGATCACGTAATCGTTTAGCCTTAGTTTTCGTTACGCCCTGGATTTTTGCTAGTTCGGTGACCTCGCTTTGGATTTGTTGTTGAATACTCTCAAGTGGAGTATCAATTTCCAGTTCTTGGATGGCCTTACTAACCTGTTCAGAATCAACCCGTATTTCTAGTGATTCTATTATTCGCTCGTTCCAGATTACTTCAGTCGCGTTTGTTAAGGGTATAATACTTACAAACAGTAATGTAGCCGCTATGGGGTAGACTAGCTCAGGAAAGAGAAAAGCATAGCTCCATAGGGGTGATGTTGTGCTAATCCAAAGTCCAACGCCTATGGCAGCAACTAGGAGCCACCCAAGAGAGGCGCGCCTACCCTTAAGCCTAACTGGCCCTATTTCTGACCAAATCAACCAAGAACCCACACCCACAATGAATCCGATAACAAACAACTCACCTATAGTAAGTGCGATTATGACACTTGGTAGACCCGTTGCTCGCCCGTTACCGAATAAACATAATTCGGCTAGTAATAATGACGCGATTGTAAAAACTCGCTTTCTCCCCAAGCGGTCAGGGAGAAGGGAAAAGGCACCTGCTGCCCCCCCAACACCAATCAAGGCTATTTCTGCCCAAAGAACATTGATTCCCTGAAAGTTAGAGTGTACAAATATAATACGTGCCGCTAATGGAGTTGACAATGAATAGAGAGCGTAAGCGACAACATATATTGCCCACCAGAAAGCGTAGGGTCGAACGGCTCCAGGGACCATGTATGTGCGCAGCTCCTTGGTCCAGGGCTTCACGACGGCGACAATGATTAGTCCAATTAGGAATGCGAGAGCAGTTATTCCAGGTATCAGAGGTTGGGCCACGGTGATGTTTCGCCATAGAATCGGTAGGAACCCTCCCAAGCCCAGACTGATAATTGTAGCTAGTCCAGCTGCCCGTCCTCGCTGAGTGCAGGGAACAACTTGATTCAAGAAGATAGTAAAGATAACAATCCCCCCTCCGAGGATGAAGAAGAGCAATATTGTCACAATCATCAAATACTGAGACACTAGAAGACTAACAAGGTCCCACAGCATGAATACTCCGATTGCAAGTGGCACCACACCATAGCCTAACAGCAGATTTGTACGATTCTTCACTATATCCACTAAAACCCCGCCAACACCAACCCCAACGAGAAGACTGACGAAGATTGGCACAGCAAATGCGATAAGTGAGCTGTGTATTGAAAGAAGAAAAGCGATTAACCAGCTAAAGGGTAGTGAAAAAACAATGATTGAAAGCGAAATACGCAATTGAGACAAAGCAGAAAACCCCTTTTACAAGATTAGCCTGTTTCTCAAGGATGCTAAGAGTGATATAAGCCTTTCAGCAAAATGTTTTAGTGAGCAGTTCACAAGTGACTCACGAGCCCAATTGCCTGTAAAAGAGATTCTTGTTCTGCGACGCGGTGGACAGCCGCTATTCAACTTTGCACCAAAGGGAGCCCCAAAGCTAGATACCCTTATGGCTGGTTTTCTTAGTGCCCAAGCCGGCTTTGCCCAGGAAATTGGAGAAGAAGAGATTCAGGTGGTATCTTTTGCAGAACACAAATTCGTTTACGAAAGCTGGGGCGATTTTCTCTTTGTCATTGTAATTCAAAAAACTGATGATGAACACATTTTCCGAGTTATTCTAAAAGAGCTTGCCCAGACCTTTGTTGTTAGATATAAGCAAGAACTAGCCCAGACAATCATCCCTTCAGAGCGCTTCATGGAGTTTCGCGAAGAAGTAATTAGAATTCTTGCCAAGTATGATTTGGTCTCTAGCACATCATTGCTTCATCCAACAGCTTTGCTACCGCCGGAAACGCTACAACACTTTCGAAGGGGTTTAGACCTGATAGAAGTTCACGCTAGTTTTCAGCGCACAGCAATTCTCACCTTAGATGGTTATGTGTTAACATCCAGATTAAAGGAGCACGAGCTTGAGTTTGTGTTAAACCAGTTAAGGGTAGATAGAGAACAGAAGTTACCTACCTATTTCATGGTTTCAAAGACTATTCTTGGTACTGATGTGAAGCTCTTCTTTCATATCCTGAATAGACAGTTGATATTGGCGGCAATCGTTTCGAAGGATGCACGAGAAGCAGATTGTGCTGAGCGTATTGCATCCAATGTCCAGCAATTAACAGGAATTAACCTCTCCCATCTTGTCAAAGTAACAGCTAGTAAAGTGGCTAGTGAAGCTTACTCGGACCACGAGGTACTCGCAGCAAATCCCATTGAAGGACTCCTGTTTGGTGAATCTTCACCACAGGGCAAAGAATTCCGTGAGCTCTTCAGTGAAGCAGGGCTGCAGGTCCTTCGTTTCATTGATGGATTAGCTACCGTCGCTGATCTTAGAAGGAAGTCTGGTCTAGACGGACGCCAACTCACGGACATTCTGAGCTTCCTCGAAAGTAGAGGATATATCAGGAAAGTGAGATTCTACCCCAAACTCGAGTCAAGTGACCGCCGCTTCATTGCCTTCTTAGAAACGGTAGGACTGCCCCGGGATGAATTTGAGATTCTCAAGCAAGCTATGAACTTCTGCGATGGAGAGAATAGTGTTAGCGATATCGCCCAACGCATCGGTATAGACCAGGAAAAACTAATTCGCACCCTTCGTAAACTTGGCGACTATGTTGAATGGCTCACCTAAATCTTTTTGAGAAGCATATAACTACACCGAACGTGCTTGGTAGCACCAATAGGTAACGGATGGAGTAACAGCTCGTATGGGTAAAATCGTGAGTATTCACAGCTACCGCGGAGGTACAGGAAAATCTAATCTTACCGCCAACCTCGCGGTTTACGCTGCGATGAAAGGACACCACGTCGGGGTCATCGATACAGACATTCAGAGCCCGGGGCTACACGTTCTTTTTGGCGCGGGAGGTACCAAGTTCAAAAACACCCTAAACGATTACCTCCGCAAACAGTGTTCCATCGAAAAAGCGTCATTCGAAGTTACTTCTAGGTTTAAACTGAAATCAGGGAGCATTCACCTCATTCCTGCTAGTATGAATGCTGATGATATTGCAGCTATCATCCGGGAGGGCTTTGAAATCGCTGATCTACGCAGAGGTTTCAAACAGATTATTGCCGCTAAGTCACTGGACTACCTCTTTGTTGACACTCACCCCGGCCTTGATCAAGAAACACTCCTATCCATGGCTACCACTGATCTTCTTTTTGTAGTTATGCGGCTTGACCAACAGGACTTCCTAGGAACAGCCATCACTCTGGAATTAGCAAGGAAGATGGGGGTTCCTACTACCTATCTCATTCTGAACCAATGCCCCGGAATATATGACCTAGACCAAGTCCGACGCGATGTTGAACAGGAATTCAAAGTAGACATAGCCACAGTAATCCCCCTCTTTAAACGCCTTATAGAAGTGGGTAGCCGCCAAATCCTCGTCTATTCAAGCCCCAACCACCTCTTTTCCCGAAACATCAGTCAGATTTTCCAATGCTGCGAAGCATTATCTAGATAACATCCCTAGACCTTTCCATTAAAGAATGGACGGAAAAAAGGGGAGGGCGGACGCCCCTTGACGTATATGAAATTTTTATTTGTGTCGGCGTCGCCGTACCAGGCCGAAGCCCAGAGCAAGGATTGCTCCTATCGAGATTGCTGCAAAGGGGAAGCCTGGAATTGGTGGAGCTGTAGGAGTTGAAGTAGTTGTAGTAGTCGTTGTTGTCGTAGTACTTAGAAGAACAGAAAAGGATACTTGTTTGAAGGCAGAGTTACCCAGAGCATCGGAGGCTGTGACCTTTAGAGTGTGTGTGCCATTGGAGAGCCCACGCACAGTAATGCTATAATTTGTTACTGTGGTAATGAGCGCGCCATCCAAATGGATTTGAGCTAGTTGGTAGCCAGATCCACTATCGGTAGCAGTCCAAGTGAGTGGTACATAATTATTCGTTCTCACATCACCCGTAGTAGGGGATGTTATTTGTACTGTTGGACCTGAAGCATCGATGTTTACTTGATAGCGAACGTAATTTGTACCAGTGTTTCCGGCACCATCTTTCGCCGCGACATGGAGATACCAAGTGCCATCAGCCAATGGAGCTAGGAGTGTGCCGTTGGTTGTAGTGTATGTGCCCATACCTGCAGTGTACGCCATTAAGGGGATTTGGTTCAGTATGTAGTAGTAGCCAGCGATTCCGTTGACATCAACGGGAACTGTCCAGTTAAGTTGGGGCTGCGAATTCGAATACCAGACTGCAGGGTTAGGATGAGTTGATGAAGTGATAGTAGTTGGAAGTACGGTATTGTCGTACCAGACTGAGAGGAATGGGTCACCGACGATGTTCATACCGTAGAACCATTCAAGGTATTGGGCGCCTCCTGCACCATAAATGTTGAGTTGGTTAGAGAACCAGTTCTGGAGGCTTTCACCAAGGCTGCTGTTCAGACCAAGCG
>JAEOSX010000080.1 GCA_016840135.1 Candidatus Hermodarchaeota archaeon | reverse complement strand
GTCTAGCCTTGGAAAATGTCGAGTTCCCCTTTGACGCAACCTGGAAGATAGCTGAGCGGCTTGATACTTCCATCTGTCTTGATACTGGTCATCTGATTTCAGGCCAGTCTGGTTCCATCGACACCCTAGAGTTTGTGAAGCGATACTTTGACCGAATCGCTGAGGTTCATTTGCATGATGGGAGCTATCAGGTAATCGAGGAAGGGCTCGTTAAGCGTGTAGATCATAAGGCTCTAGGAACGGGTCTACTACCAACCACTGAGTTGCTTACTCAGCTACAGGAGAAAGATTACAAGGGTGCTATCATCTTTGAACTAACCATGAAGGAGTCGCAGGAGTCACTCCAGTTTATCCGCCAACACCTTCCCACACTTGATATTGAATAGAAACGAGGACAATCATTTGCCATCATACATTGATCTTCATGTACACACCACAGCCTCTGATGGCTCAGATATGCCTAAGCAGGTGGTCGAAAAGGCGAGTCAACTAGGACTACGAGCAGTGGGGATTACCGACCATGATACTATTCAAGGTGTTACAGAGGCGTCGGAAGCTGGTTCAAGGCTAGGAGTGGAGGTTGTACCTGGTGTGGAAATCAGCTGTCAGTGGCAGAGAAAAAGCATACACTTGTTAGGTTACTACTTCGACCCCACAAACCCTGGCATTACTCGGTTACTAGAGGGGATGCGGAGAGGACGAACTGAAAGGCTTCCTAAGATGCTGGCAAAACTACGGCGGTTAGGAATCGACATCGACCAAGAAGAGGTGGAAGCAGAAGTTTGTGGAGAGGCTATCGGTCGCCCCCATCTAGCCCAAGTTATGCTCCGTAAGGGCTATGTTTCCTCCTTTGAAGAAGCGTTCGACAAATACCTAGGGTATGGACGCCCAGCCTATGCACAACGCCCAAGACCAACAATTGCTGAAGGGATTCGGACCATTCTGGATGCTAGCGGACTCCCAATCGTTGCTCACCCTCTCACCATTAAGGCATCACTTGAGGAATTACTAATAGCGCTCTGTCCATTAGGTCTTCAGGGTATCGAGCATCTTTATCCTTACAAGTTTGTCGCAGGACGCCGTGAGGAGTGGTATGAAGGTGTTCCACGGCGACTAGCTCAGATAAAGCAGTTAGCCGATCAGTACGATTTAGTCTTGTCGGGAGGCTCCGATTACCATGGAGCTATTGAAGGGAAAGCACCCCTTGGTTCAGCCCAAGTACCATACGAGGTTCTGCAGAGACTGCAGGACCGCTATCAGGAACTCTTTGGTCATTTGCCAAGTGCCTGCACGGCATAAAGAAATAGGAATGTTTAAGTGGGCGCATATCCGAGGAAGCTCAGAAGTGAATAAACGCAATTACCTAGCTTCCTCCTATCGATTTCTAGTCATTTAGGTACGAGTTGGGATTGAAGCTAGAAACAACGTGATTTCACCCGACCTGCAAGAGGCGAACACCTAGCGCTCTGGGATTCTTATTGTAGTGTCTCGCGTTTGAGTGTCCGACTCGCTTGAGGCAGGTGCGGAAGAGAAGAAAAACATAGGAAAAAGAAACAATGCAAAATAAGACTAATCAGAATAACCTAGTCGACTCTGCGTTTGAGCAGAGGACACTTACACAATTAGTTCAGGGAGGGAAAACTAGATGTCCAAAGTGACATTCCTAGGTGGATGCCAACAGGTAGGCGCCTCAGCAGTGCTGATTGAACACCGAGACACCCGCGTCCTCATGGATTATGGCGTGGCATTCAAGGGAGAACACCGTACACCCTTACCCACATCTACTCGGAACTTAACTGCAGTGCTAAGCCATGCACACCTAGATCATAGTGGGAGCCTCCCACTCCTTGCGGGAAGCCACACACAACCAGTTCCCGTCTACACGACAGCACTCACCCGCGCCTTATCGAAATTGCTGTTAAGGGATATGCTCCGTATTGGCAGAGGAAATCTCTCCTTTGAGCGGCAAGAAATAGACCAACTACTGAGGAACACACACGCCTTAACCTACGGCCAAAGACAACAGATAGACGATAAGGTGTGGATTACTCTACGCGACGCTGGACACATACCAGGCAGTGCATCAATACTAGTGGAAATCGAAGGGAACGGAAGCGGCCCTACCCGCATCCTTTACACTGGTGACCTAAACACAAGAACCACTCAGCTAGTGCATGGTGCACCTAGCTTACGAGATGTTGGCGAACTTGACCTGGTCATAGTAGAAAGCACGTACGCTCTAACAGAGCATCCTAAAAGGAAAGATGTTGAGCAGACCTTTGTAGAAACCATTCGTGCTACTCTCGAGGAAAAGGGAACCGTCTTGATTCCGGCCTTCGCTGTCGGGCGATCCCAGGAAGTTCTTAGTGTACTCCATAAATACCGTAACCAAGGATTGGATTACCCCATTTTCATAGATGGAATGGCGAAAGCTGTGACCAAGGTTATGGAGCGTCACTCACAATCATTCACGGGTGGCACCCAACTACAAAAGGCTGCGGACCACGTCACGTTCATAATGAATGGATCAGATCGCCGACGGGCACTAAAGGAACCCGCTGTGATTATCGCACCAGCAGGTATGCTCAAAGGAGGAACCGCCTTGCACTACCTACGTGCCATTGCTGATGACAAAAGAAGTAGTGTGTTGTTGGTGGGTAAACAGCTACCAGGTACCCCAGGAGCAGAACTTCTAGAAACTGGAAGTCTAATCGTACACTCCAAGAACGGGACGGGTCAGAGATTGTGTGTTCAAGCGAAGGTCAAGTCCTTTAACTTCTCATGCCATGTTGATCGTGGTGAGGTGCTGGACTTCCTCCGTCATGTCAAAGGAAATCCCAAAATTCTGACTATGCATGGCGACGCTGTTGCCTGTAATAACCTCGCAGATACACTTCGAAGCGAATACGGTTTCAGCGCTGAAGCTGCTACAAAGGGACAAGTCCTAGCCCTCAACTAGAGTGATAGAATCAAAAGAACAGCGTGACACTAGTTACCTCAAGCTTTATTGAGTTTAGAAGGATATTATCAATTCTTACTCAATTCAGCTTTTTGAGGAAGATACGATGTACAAAACTGTTCTTCTGAAGAGGGAACCCGAAAATAAGATTGCTTGGTTAATCTTGAATCGACCTGAAAAACTGAACACCTTCAATATCGAACTAATCGAAGATATAGGTAACGCACTCACCGAGATTGAGAAGGACAAAGAGATATGGGTATTAATCCTGACTGGGGCAGGGGAAAAGGCGTTTTCAGCTGGTGCCGACTTGTTCGCCTATGGCAGTGGAACTACACCCGAAAAGGCACAAGAACTCGCAACCAAGGCGCACAAACTTTTCGCTCGAATCGAGAAACTCCCACAACCAGTTATTGCCGCAATCAACGGCTACGCCTTTGGTGGAGGTTGTGAAATCGCTTTAGCCTGCGACTTCCGAATAGCCGCAGAGCGAGCAAAAATCGGGCTTACCGAAGTAAGTTTGTCACTACTTCCAGCAGGAGGTGGCACACAGAGATTACCCCGCATGATTGGCATTGCCAAAGCTAAGGAAGCCATAATGTTGTCTAAGCGCTACTCAGCAAAGGATGCACTCGAACTGGGGTTAGTGCACAAGGTTGTGCCCAATGAGAAATTCGAAGAAGAAGTCTTAGCCTTTGCCGAGGAGCTGGCATCAGAATCTCCTATTGCTTTGAAGCTAGCTAAGCAGTGCATAAATCAGAGCATCTATGTTCCATTCGAAGCTGGTCTTGAACTTGAGGCTCAATCATTCGGCAAACTTTTCTCCACAAAGGACTTCATTGAAGGTGTCTCTGCATTTCTACAGAAGCGGAAACCAAAATATTCAGGCGAATAACCTTGAGGAGTAATATCTGTCATGAAAGAGCTTCGTGAAGCTGTAATTGTTGATGCCGTACGTACACCAATTGGTAGACGGGGTCGGGCATTCGCAAGAGTCCGCCCTGACGAGTTGGCATCTCATGTCTTACGGGAGATTGTAAAGCGGACCAAAGTTGATCCCAAGATAGTTGACGATGTAATGATGGGATGTAATACCCAAACCGCGCAGCAAGGCGCGAATATTGGAAGATTAGCCTTATTGGGCGCAGACTTTCCTTATACTGTTCCTGGCTGCACTATGAACAGGGCTTGCGGTTCCTCGCAGCAAGCTGTGAACTTTGCTGCTCAATCGATTGCCACCTATAACGCAGATATAGTCGTAGCCGCAGGTGTTGAACATATGACCCTGCTACCTATCGGAGGAGATTTCGGGTCAGGTTACGACCCCTTTAACCCCAACCTGATCAAGAAGTACCCGTTTATCCCTATGCCCATGTCCGCCGAAAGGATGGCAACGAAATATGAGATACCTCGGGAGGATATGGACAAGTTCGCCTTATGGAGTCATCAGAAGGGCGTAGCAGCTTGGGACTCGAGTAAGTTCGAAAATGAAGTTGTACCAATCGAAGCCCCTCAAGAGGATGGTAGCGTTAAGCTTGTAACACAAGACGAGAGTCCACGCAGGAACACCTCCATAGAAAAGTTAGCGAGTCTTCCCCCTCTTTTTGGTGGAGTTATCACTGCAGGTAACTGTTGCCCAGTCAACGATGGCGCTGCTGCTATCATGCTTATGTCTAGAGCCAAGGCTGATGAATTAGGCTTGAAAGCTCGTGCAGTAGTCAAAGCACAGGCGGTTGTGGGCGTAGAACCTGTAATTTGCCTCGAAGGACCTATTTTTGCCACACCACCCTGTCTTGAAAGAGCAGATCTAAAATTAGAGGATATGGATATCTTGGAGGTAAACGAGGCATTCAGTAGTGTACCTATTGCCACCGGGAAGATATTGGGCTTTGACCCACTCACTGACCCGCGCCTTTCTGCTCATGGAGGCTCCATTGCGTTAGGACACCCCTTAGGGGCTTCTGGCGCACGACTGATTACAACTGCCCTTAACGCACTAGAGGACCGCAACCTCCGCTACGGACTAGTGACGATGTGCTGCGGTTTAGGATTAGGAACCGCTACAATCATTGAACGAGAGAAGTGATTGAACGAGGTTGACCTCCAGTCTAACCGTAAGAAATGCTACGAACAGAGGAGTTTACTGATTGCCTTACATCATGGAGCCACAGCAGCTGTCTGATGCGGTCGAGCTAATCGATGTGCAGGGCTGGAAAAGCCCACGAACGACCGGAGTACTTCTTGTGCGAGGATCTGATACAGCTATTGTGGAGACTGGTCATACAAGCTGTGCCCCTCGCATTCTTTCTGAACTAGAGAAGCGGAAAATCCCAATGGAGGAGATTCGATACGTATACGTCACACACCGACACGGAGACCACTGCGGCGGCGCTACCCCACTTGAAGAGAAACTCCCTGAAGCCGTCGTAGCTGGTCATAAGTACGCTTTAGCTACACTGCACAATCCTGAACGATTGAATGCAGGTGCACGAGAACTTTTCGGATCATTTGCTGAGGATATCATACCATTGCCCCCAACTGCAGCGACAGAGGAATTGAAGGGCGGCGAAGTAATCGATTTAGGGCGGGGAGTGGAAATCGAGGTAGTGAGTACACCTGGGCACACTTCAGACCACCTAGCATACTTTGAGCGTAAGTCAAGGACGCTCTATACTGGTGATGCAGCAGGGCTCCTAGGCCCTCAAAGATACACTGTACTGCCCACTGCTTTTCCGCCATCCTTCAAGTATAGTATTTACCAGGCATCTTTAGAGACCTTAAGAGAATACAAGCCAGAATTTCTAGTATTCTCACATTTCGGAGTAGCAACAGGTCCGGAAGTAGAGAGGACCTTTAATCGTGCTTTAGAGACGCTAGATATGTGGCGCGATACTATTGTTAACGCTTGGCAGGGAGCGGCACCAGAAACGGCAGCTTTGAACGCTGTTAGAGAACGGTTCTTACACGAAATCGAAGTATTCCCACACGAGTCCCGAACTTCCATAATCCAAGTTCTGGCAAAGGGGTTTTCGAGAAGCCTATACCCTGACCAAAAATAACAGCTTTCACAGCCTTTTTGTAACACCAAAACCTTCAAACAGGCGAATTATCAGAAGCGAATGTTATGCCTGACCTTCCAGAGACTATTCGCCAAGCCATTGCTAGTTTTAACCGATATAGAAGCCCTGAGGCTACTGCGGAGTTTATCCAGTTTGACAATAACGAGCTAGTTGTACGCTTCTCTGGATCCTTCTGTCATACCTGCGGTGTCTACGATTATTTTGAAGACCTCATCTTTGAGCTTAACCCCGCAGCACCCATCGGTCTTGCCATGGTAGATTTTCAACGGGAAGAGGGAGATTCCTTCCTTGTTCGGTATCAGCTCACGTACAGGAGACCCCGCTGCGCTGGAGGCTAGACGAACCAGAAAAGCGGAGTAATAGCCAGTGGAGCTGCTCCTTTGATGGCTACAACTATCCTGTGAAGTGATGGAGGAGACTAAACGGGTTTGAAGTATTTGATGTCGGTGAGTGCGCCCGTTCGCTTGGATTTGCTCTGGAATACGGCTTCTACACGCATTCCGATTTTCAAGGCTTCAGGTTTTGTGCCACCGATTTCATGAATCAACCCACCGTCAGTTTCGTCGATACGAATGAAGGCTAGAGTTATCGGCTTGGAGAGAGGTGCTCCGTTATTGTCCATGTGAACTGTTGTGAAGGTTTCAATGGTTCCTGTTTTAGGCACTTCAATCCAATTGTCTAACGAGGCTTGACATCGTTCGCAGTAGATTCTAGGTGGTAAATAGGTAATTTTGCACTTGGCACAGCGGGTAGCGAGGAGCTTGGCCTTATCCCGAATTGTGGTAAAGAATTTTTCACCTGCAATTCCGGCCGTGTAAATGTAGTCGCATTCCATATCGCCTTTCCAATGTCGGACTCTTCTTGGATCACGGATTTTCTCAAAAGACATTATACATACACTCCTAGATGGGCTCCCAGTATTTGATGTCGGTAATCGAACCTTCCCGCTGCTTTGCAGGCTTCCAGACAGCACGAACTCGCATCCCAATATGGATTCGTTTTGGATCGACATTTCCAAGCTTATGCAAAATCCCAATGCCAGGGCTCGCACCATCAAGGTCAATCACAGCCACAGGTATAGGAGTTTTAATGCGCCTCGCATCAGCGTCGAGATAGGAGAGGGAGAAGGTGTTAATCCTCCCAGTGTTCTTAACGAAGACCCATTCATCGGTTGGCCTGAAGCACTGCTCACAGAACATACGTGGTGGAACTAGCACACGACTGCACTCACGGCACTTCCGACCGATAATCCGACCATTTTTCAGTTCCTCGAGAAACCGACCATAGGCGATTCCTACAGTCCATGCATACTTCGCATTGGGGCGCCACTTGAACGTGAGAACCTTACCCGACTTGATATCACGAGACGACAAAGGAGTACCAGGAAATTCCTTGAATTTCTCACTCATTTATATCAACCATCCATCTAATTATATTTACCTTCTAAACACTGTTACAGTTCCTATTTGCATTAAATCGCCCCATGCTTGGGCTACGGCGGTTTCGGCTTTGGGTACTTGGCGTTTTCCGGCTTCGTTGCGGAGTTGCCAGAAGCATTCGCAGCATTTCATTAGTCCTGCGGCTGCTATTGGATTGCCTACGCCTAGGAGGCCTCCTGAGGGGCAGATTGGTTGGTCTCCGTCTCGGAAGGTTTGGCCTTCGACGGTGAGTTTTGGTGCTCCTCCTTTGTCGGCTAGTAGGAGGCCTTCGGTGTGGTGGGCTTCTTTGTAGTCGAAGGGGTCGTAGGGTTCGGCGAGGCTGATTTCTTTTCGGGGGTTGTGGATTTTTGCCATCTTGTAGGCCATTCTGGCCGCGGTTGCTACGTATTCGGGGAAGTAGAGGTCTCGGTTGGTCCAGTAAGCTGAGTCGAGTGACCAGCCGACGCCGTCGAGCCAGACTGGGTCGTCGGTGTATTTTCGTGCGACGTCTTCGGAGGCGAGTATCATGGCGGCTGCTCCGTCGCTGGGGGGGCTGATGTCGAGGCGCTGCACGGGCCACACCATCACTTCCGAGTCAAGAACATCTTGTACTGTGATCTTTGCTGCGAGCTGGGCGCTGGGGTGGTCCAAAGCGTTGCCCTTGTTCTTCACAGCGATAGCTGCTATATGCTCTTTGGGTATGTTGTGGATTTGCATGTAGCGTTGCATTTCGAGGGCGAAGATCCAGACAAGGTTGGGCTCCAAGGGGCGAGTGATGATCGGGTCCCAGATGGTCCGGAAGGCGGTTTGTGGATGAGGATAACATGGACTCATCTTCTCCTCTGCCACAACAAGGCATGTATCGAATAGTCCTGAAGCTACGTGCCACCATCCTCCTATTGGTGCGAAGACGCCGGTTCCGCCGCCGACAAAGACGCGGGTGTAGGGTTTTCGTGCGCCGCCTGCGCCGTCGAGGAGGTTTTCTGCCTTCATGTGGATTCCATCAAAAGCGTCCGGAGCGGTTCCCATGACGACGGATTCTATGTCGTCTCTGGTCATTTCGGCTGAGTCAAGTGCCATTTCCACCGCATAGTGGGATAATTCTTTTCCTGTCTCTTGGAGTCGTCGTCGGAAGAGGGTGATTCCCGCGCCGATTACTGCTACTCTTTTCTTTACCATTTTCTACCACTCCTGATTTACAGTTCGTTACTTAATACGGCTACACAGCCAGTACCTGTTGGTACTCCGCGCCAGCTTTGCGCCACTGCTGTTGTCGCATCCTTTATTTGTCGTTTTCCTGCCTCGCTGCGAAGTTGAAGCACGCACTCTAGGACAGATTGGAGCGCTGATGCTTCGAGGAGATTACCTACTCCGAATCGTCCACCAGAAACGTTCACGGGTGTTTGACCATCTCGATTGAAGCTGCCCTTTTGAAGTAATTTACCAGCTTTGCGCTTCTCGCAGAGCCCAAGAGCTGCAATATGCTGTAACTCCTTGTAGGAGAACCAGTCATCAACTTCAGCGAAGTCGATTTGTTTCCGTGGATTCGTGATTCCAGCCATCTTGTATGCTCGTTCCTTCGCAAGGTGCGTGTAGACTGTTGAACCCCATTCTCGAGACTCAAGCCAGGGTGTATCTGAGCACCAGCCTAGGCCTTTCATCCAAATTGGCTTGTCTGAGAGCTTCTTGGCCTTCTTTTCTGAGGCGAGAACTATCACATATGTTCCGTCAGCCATTTGGCTGACATCCGAACGAGTAAGGGGTTCTGCGATTACCTCTGAGTTCAAAACATCGTCAACTGTGATTTTCGCTGGGTAAACTGCGGCTGGGTTATCGATTGCGTTTCGCCGGTTCTTGACAACTACCTCTGCACACTGTTCTCGGGAGGTCTTTGTTTCGTGCATGAACCTTCGCATTTCCAAGCCAGCGACAAAGAAAGGATGGGCATCGAATGCCCGATTGTAAACAGGATCAAAGGCAAAAGTCATTATGTTCTCGAGTGTGAGTATGTCGGAGGCCTTACTATGTGCTTCGACCGCAACCACATCGAAGACTCCAGTTTCAATTTGCATCGCGCCAGTAATTAATCCGAGTAACCCGTCACCGCCCACGGTGCAGACTGGACGGAGAACAGCGCCAAGCTGATCGGGGACGAACTCGTCAAAGATCGAGTAGCCCTCGTAATAGTCCTCGGCAGCAGTGATGAAGCTGCCGATATCTTTACGGGGATTTACACCGGCATCCTCATAGGCTTTGACCGCTGCTTCAAACATCGATTCTTTAAACGACACGTCAGGGGTCGTACTTCGGACATCAGTGTATCCGACACCAACAATAGCTACAGTCAATTATTGGACCTTCTGGGGTTTGATTCTCCGAGGAAAAATCGAAAGAGATTTTAGTCCACGGAGCGGCAGAACTTCTACTTCATTCTACTCAAAAGCCTTGCGCAGGTTTGGTTTTCATAATGATGACAGGGTTGAGCCTGTTCGCTTAGTGTTAGGCGTAAAGAAACACCCAATAGTAATTGATAAAAGATTCTTTGATTCAAGGAGCAACTGTTTTCTTGCGAGGTCTTGACGATGCCTGATCCACGGATTGTTAAACATGCCCGAATTCTTGTTGAATATTCTACCAAGGTAAAGGCCGGCGATATGGTGTACATCATGTGCGACCTAGACGCTCATCCTCTAGCTGTAGAGATTGTAAAGCAGGTTGCCAGTCGCGACGCCTCATCACTGGTGATAATGGAGTCATCTGAGCTATCCCGAGGATATATCGACGCTGTAACCGACAAGGGACTTGAACTTTTCCCGAAGCACCAACTTGCGGCGATTAAAGCCTCGGATATACTGATACGGTTACGCTCGCCTAGAAATACTCGCTTCTACTCTGGAGTTGACCCGAAGCGTCTGATGCAGCGACGGAAAACCACTCGACCAATCTCCGATGAAATTCTTACAAAGCGATGGTGTCTTACTATACACCCGAATTCAGGATTGGCTCAAGAGGCGAAGATGAGCCTTACTGATTATCAAGACTTTGTCTATGGAGCCACTCTTCTTGATTGGGACAAGGAATCTGAGCTTATGTTCAAGTTACGCGACAAGCTACACGAACATACTTCAGTTCGTTACATAGGCAAAGATACTGATCTTCAAGCTTCCACCGAGGGACGGACTTGGGTTGCATCAATTGGCACACACAACATGCCTTCCGGCGAGGTTTTTACTTCTCCAGTTGAGAAAAGTGTAGAGGGACACATCTACTTTGACATTCCCTTCCTCTACTCAGGAACAGAAATCCAAGGAGTTCGTCTTGAATTTAAGGAGGGAAAGGTAGTAAAATTCAGTGCTGAAAAAGGAGAAGAGGCATTGGAAGCAGCCCTTGAAGTCGATGAGGGCGCCTTATACCTCGGCGAGATGGCGATTGGCACTAATCGCGGAATTAAACAATACACTTTGAATATGCTGTTTGATGAGAAAATCGGGGACACCATTCATTGCGCATTGGGTAACGCGTACCCGGAATGTAAGGGAACAAACAAAAGCGCCGTTCATATTGACATCATCAAATCGATGAAGGACGGCGGCAAAATACTAGCAGGTGACGAAGTAATCTACGAGAAAGGCAAATACTTCTTCGAGTTTTAGACTCGATGGTCCTACGATTAACCTGAAATTTCTCTGTCATACACCTCAGTAGAAGCGGTTTGAGAATTATTTGAGAGCAGTACTAGTGTCAGATTTTCCAATTCTGATTTACCTCTCATACGCCGTATCCTAGAAATCCACAAAGAGGAAGATTCTCCTCTCACAAAAGGGAAGAGAATTTCTGCAGGATGGATTAGTTATCGCGTCTGGAAAGAGAGGGGAATTGTAGTGGGCCAGAAAACTATCATCCGTTTGATTAAAACGGAGAGGAAACCGATTAATGAAACTGTAGTTAGAACTTATTTCGAATTGCCCAAACGACATCTTAAAGACCCAAATGCAAACATATCACAGCTATCACGTGACGTTAAAGAAGAAAACAACTATACAGGTAGTTTGAAAAGCATGTGGAACTGGCTCCGTGGGCTAAGAACACCCCGCGACGTAAAATTTGCTCTCTCAGATGGTTATAGTGTTGACCCCTCATTATTTGATGCTTATCCTCATTTGAAAGAATATCTCCATACATACTACCCTAGCTTACGACGACGTATTACTTAAAATAAAGGCAAATACTTCTGGGAGAAGTAGCTTCGACGGATATGATTCTATGACATTCTACGAAAAGGTGCTGCATGGCATCGAATTTGGTACCAGCCTCGGTGCAGAATATACCGAGTTACGGTATGTCCAGACTGTAATGGAGAGCTACAGAATCAGGAATGGCGATATCATATCAGCGGGGTCTACAGAATCTGAGGGGATTGGAATCCGCACTCTAATGGAGGGTGGTATGGCTTTTGTCTCCACAGCAAGCCTGGCGAAAGGGGAAATCGAACAGGCTGTACAAACAGCGGTTCGTCTGGCTAGGTCGACCCGGCGACGATCGCCCCTAGTATTATCCAAGGAACAAATTGTTCAAACCAACTGGGAGGTGCCTGTTGAGATACCGTTTCCCGAAATCACATCAGACACTAAGCTTCAGCGTCTATTAGAAGTGGAACGTGAACTCACAAGCGTTTTCGATTCGGGTGCTTTACCGATTCGAAGTGCCATGATTGTAACTGAGACATCTAAGAAATTCCTTGCCACCAGTGAGGGAACTCAAATTGAATCAGATTATAGCCTTGGTAGATTCACAGGTATGATAACAGCCAAGGGCGCCAAAGGATCTGAGCAGCGGTTTTTCAGCCGTGGTGCCACTGCAGGTTGGGAATGGTTTGCTGCCCCCCAGTTCATCGAAACGTTCATTGATGAAGCGAAAGCTGTGCATCGTGTAGCTGAACTAGCTGAACAGGTTACATTCGAGAAGCCCGTAGATGTCATCATTGGACCTGAAGTAGCAGGAATAATAGCGCACGAAAACTGCGGACATCCTTCAGAAGCCGACCGAATTCAAGGACGTGAAGGCGCGAATGCAGGAGAGTCCTTCTGGATGGACATCGACATCGGAAAAACCCGAGTCGGTTCACCAGCAGTAACTATCATTGACAACCCGACGATTCCTAAGAGTGGTGGTTACTACCTTTACGATGACGAGGGAGTGAAGGCTCGACCAAGGTACCTCATTAAGGAGGGGATTGCGAACGAGATTTTCCACGACCGCCAAACAGCGGGACGTATCGGAGTTCTGTCAAACGGCTCATCAAGAGCTACAGGATTTGACCGCGAACCAATTCCGCGAATGGCTAATACCTACTTCGCGGCGGGCGATTACTCAGTAGAAGAACTGGTTGAAGAGATTAAATTTGGAGTGTTCATCGATAATTTCACAGAATGGAATATCGATGATCGTCGTTACCAATCGAAGTACACTGGGTCCTTGGCGCGAATTATCCGTAATGGCGAAGTAACTGATGAGTACGTACGCCGACCAGTACTAGAACTGACCTCGAGGGGGCTGTTTGAAAGTGTTGATGCATGTGCTAAGGGCTTTGTGGCGGATCAAGCGATTTGTGGTAAATCTGATCCCGGGCAAGGGATTGCCGTATGGACGGCAGGCCCAGAAGCTGTGAGAATGCGGAAAATTCGTCTCGGAGGTGTTCAACAGTGACAAAGCTAGAAGATACACTAAGCCTAGTAAATCAAGCGTTAAAGCTAGCTTCTGTGCATGGCGAGGTTATTGTACGAGGACAAGATGTGTTACGGCACCAGATTAGGATTAGCAACTCCGAAATTGACATCTTTAAACAGTGGAAATCAAAAACACTAGCCATCTTTGTAGCAATTAAAGGACGCATCGGAACAACAGAGGTCTTGAACCCGACATCAAAGAACATCAGAACTCGTGTCAATCAACTGGTGTCTTTTGTACGGGGGCTACAGCCAACCCCCTTGTTCAAAGGATTACAAAAGGAGTTCAAGTCCCCTTCAGAAGTAAAGCAACTTTATGACAAAAGAATTCGGGATTTCCCTGAACAAGCACCAGGTATGGTTGAAGCCGCTCTTGGAGCAGCACAAAAGGCGGGGGCTAAACGTACTGCAGGGACTCTTTTCTTCGACGAGACTCAAACTCATCTAGCAACCTCCGAAGGATTTTCTGGGGATTACCGTGAATCTTCCTATCGAATGACGTTACGGAGCTTCATAGACCCTGAGAGCTCCGGTCAAGGAATTGCGGTCGGACGCGCTTTAGATAATGTCGAGGGTCAGCTTTCACGGGCTGGACAAGAATCAGGGGAAATCGCATCACTGGCTGAAGGTGGCAAACAAGGAAAGCCAGGCAAATATGACCTAGTACTACATCCAACTGTGGCTGCATCAATTCTTGGAGCGCTCGTGAAGGGCGCCAACCCTCTGTCTATCTTGATGGGGATGAGTCCCCTCAAGGACCGGATTGGTCAGCAACTTGGACCTGAGATGGTGACTATCTGGGACGACGGGGCTATACAGAATGGGTTAGGAAGTGCACCCTTTGATTTCGAGGGGACACCCACTCAACGCACACCTATTTTCCAGAACGGCACCCTTCAAAAGCTTGTACACAATGCATCAACAGGTCGTATAATGAAGACTACGAGTACCGGTAACTGTCAGCTAGTACCATTCTATCTTGGTTCAAAAATTGTGAGACCTGGGCCCACGAATCTTGTGTTCAAAGGTGGCAGTCAATCATTCGATGAACTCCTAGAGTCATCCCGTCCTACAATTTATGTAACTTCAAATTGGTATCTCCGCTATACTAGCTATATCGAGGGAACCTTCTCAACAATTCCTCGGGATGGAATGTTCCTCATTGAAAAGGGAGAAATTGGACAGCCTATTCAGAAGTTGCGTATTACTGACAATCTGCTTAGAATGCTCGAAAACATTGATGGTTTAGGCCGCGAAGTTCAGCAAATACGCTGGTGGGAGGTTTTGACACCTACTTTCATCCCGTTCCTTCGGATTAAAGATGTGCCAATGACCGCAGCTACTCAATGACCTAGCTAGATGACCTCTACCTTTTAGGCGAAAGGTATAATAATTTGGAGAAACAGAAACGGTCTTCCCTGTGACAGGTAGAATCGGGTCTCCCTATTGAGGTAATGAATAATACCAAATCCTAGAATGTCGTAGCTTTGGTAATCGTTGAGGGTCATTGTCATGGATTGCAATGGTGGTAGAAAAATCGTATTAACCGCGTCAAGGGCGGAAATGGCTGGCTGGGACGCTGATCCATTCATGGCCTTTACGGGTGGTTTTCCTGCAAGGTTTGCGCCAAGCATTCTGCTTGAATCTGCATTTAAACCTGATAAACCTAATACAGATTATTCTGCACCCTATGCTCCTTTAGGTCTACGAAAGATTGAGGCAGCTCTATTAGAGGATGGCTTTGACGAAGAAGATATCATTGCAGTTCACCCGAATCAACTAGATAAAGTGGTAGGTTCGGACACAAAGGTTGTCGGCGTTTCTAGTATGGATCCACTGGGTATGGCTTATGTTTCGTTAACCTACACATCTTTCGCAGACTTGGGTGGTGTTCCAGCAACCGGTCTAGAATTCTGGCGAATGATGAATCACCCAGTCTTTCGAAAGCACAAAGTTACAAAGATACTTGGTGGCGCGGGTTCATGGCAACTAAAGAGCACTAAACTACGGAAGCGCTACGGATTCGACTGCATTGTCATGGGAGAAGCCGAAAAAGTTGTACCTAAAATTTTCGAAAAGGCAGTGCGTGGTAATACAATACCTCATACCGTTCAAGCAAAACGCCCTGCTGATGATGAGATTCCTTGCATCCGGAATGGAGCAATCTATGGAGCAGTAGAGATTTCTAGGGGATGCGGTAGAGGCTGCCAATTCTGTTCGCCCACGATGAAGACCCGAAGAAACTTCTCCATAGAGAAGATTCTCAAAGAAGTTCGAGTGAATCTCCGAACTGGAACCAACATGATTCTCATCAATTCAGATGATATCTTCCTTTACGGTTCAGAAAGGGGCTTCATACCAAACCGCAGAGCAGTAACGAAATTATTCCGAACCATTGCAGCTGAACCTGGCGTCGAAGTAATTCAATCAGCACACATTTCTCTTGCTCCAGCTATAGTCGACCCAAAAATGGTCGGGGAGCTAGGTGAAATCCTTGGCGATAAATGCCGGTACAAGTATAAAGGCAAACCAGTCATTACCGCAGAGACAGGTGTTGAAACTGGAAGCCCCCACCTCATGAAGGAACACATGCGGGGTAAGGCCCTTCCCTACGACGTAAAGGATTGGCCAGAAGTCGTGTGCGAGGCCTACGGCATTCTGAACGACCATAATTGGATGCCATTATGTACCCTTGTAACAGGTTTACCCAAAGAAAGGGAAGAGGATGTTCTGTTAACCCTAGATCTCATTCACCGGATGCGACAATTCCGGACATTTTTCGTCCCGCTCTTCTTTGTCTCACTCGAAGACTGTGCTCTTCGAAAAGAAAAAACCCTCGACCTTGGACGCCTTTCTGATCTTCAGTGGGAGGTTTTCATCGAATGCTGGGACCACAATCTACACCATTGGCGAGAAGACTGGCTCGGACAGATAAATAACAATACCCTACTTCGACAACTTGTGAAAATCATAGGTGGGTTCCTTTATCTTACATATTATAAGTGGAAACATGGAGGACGAACCAAAGGATTGCTGTCCCGAATCGCAGGAATCTTTGGCAAAGATTACAAGTTCCTCTTGCCTTTCACTCATCCTCATGGAGATAAACTCCCTCAATCGCTAGTTAAGCGACATAATAATCCGCCTAGTTTGCTTCCTGTGGTAAGAGGAAGCGGCGATGTTCCAAGAAGAATCCGATACGCTAACAATGGACCTAGATATCGCCGGAGACGATGAGGGAAAAATCAGCTCTGACGACGAATCTTTCCTAATACATCAAAAATCCGAGTAAGTGTAGCTCCTGCTTTTGCCTGTATAACAAGATCAGCGTTAGCGTCTAGTGCTGTAGGTTCCTGATTCAAAATTAGGAGCTGAGCACCACTCTGAGCAGCAATGCTGGGAAGGCTGGCGACGGGATAGACAGTCAACGAGGAACCGACTATTATCATTAACTGGCAGTCACCTGCCGCTTTGATTGCCTGCCTGTAGACCTCTTGTGGTAGCGCTTCACCAAACAAAACTGCATCTAGTTTCAGAATCCCACCGCAGCTGGGACACGTAGGCGGCAGCTGCTTTTTCTTTAATTTCCGTTCAACATACTGGCGGTCTACCCTATCATGACATACGATACAGACTGCCTTTACAAAACTGCCATGGACCTCCAATACACATTTACTGCCTGCACTTTGGTGGAGTCCATCAATGTTCTGTGTGATAATACATTGAAGTAATCCCATTTTCTCAAGCCTCGCAAGTATTTTGTGGGCAGGATTGGGCTTGGCACCCATAAGCGTAGGCGCCAACTGCGCTGCCGTTTCCCACCAACCCTTCGGGTCACTGAGAAAGGCTTCAATACTTGCGAATTTCATTGGGTCAACTTTTGTCCAGAGCCCATCAGGTCCTCGAAAATCAGGGAGACCACTCT
>JAEOSX010000079.1 GCA_016840135.1 Candidatus Hermodarchaeota archaeon | reverse complement strand
GGTACATATTCCCTTGGAACCGCACAGAGGATTTACGGAACCTCTCGTTGAAACTCTTTGAGGATGATAAAAGCCGAGTACTTAGTTTGAAAGATATCCGATCTGGTCTCAAGAAGTATTTCGGGCTCAAGGTGAAGACGGAAGAACTCAAACATGTTCTACAAACGGCTGCCCGCATAGGTAAGCTTGCCCTTAAGGGCTATGGCTTTGGGCACATTCGCCTTGTGTAATGCTCTCGTATTTCTAGGAGCTTATGGTAAGTACTTTTAGTAGAGAGGTTCGGAATCGATATCTAATCAGGCGATACCAAGGGTTAGGAGGAAAAAGTAGAGGGCACCTGCCATGACGGCACCAATAAGGCAAGAGATAACATTGACCATGTGGTTGTCAAAGAATCGGGTTCCCCGCAGGTATTTCGCAGGCTCGCCACAGTGTTTCCGTTTCTCTGTCTGCTTCTGACATACATTGCACTGCCACATGCCCTGTATTGTTGCACCAAAGAGGCTGTCCACAGTACACCCTGTAATGCCGCCAACAGCGGTAACTAGTATCATAGTGACTGGAGCGAATTGTATTAGTTTAGGCATCAAGTTTACTCCGATGAGAGAAATCCAGAATGGTGCGGCAAGCAGGGCGGCAAATCCTCCGATAAGAAGTGTTCCAAGGATTGTTGCGAGTTCGCCGGCAAGCGAAACCCCACCTGAAGTTCCAGGCGGTACAACTTTCCAAGGCTTAGTAATGAGTCGGGGTGGTGAAGGGTTAAGTAATCCAATCTCTGTTGCCAAAGTATCAGCTGTAGCGGTGGCTAATGCTCCTAGAAACGCTGCAAAGAAAATACTCATTATAGGTAATTCTGCAATGACCGTGGCTAATGCTCCTAGAAATGCTGCAAAGAAATTACTCGATATAGGTAATGGCAGCGGCACTGCACCCAATTCTGAAGCACCGTAACCGATGGTTGGGCTAGAAAGCGCGGTGAGTAGGAAAGAGATAATGACAAAAACTAAGGGCAATCCTCCATTCGCGAGGACATGTGACCAGTCGCGGGCCCCACCTTTTTCTTGGGCGGCTCCGTGACGACGTTTAATCTTGTACTTGTAATGTGTAAATTGTGCTGTCACGAAGAAGAAGAGGAGCATCAAGAGAAACCAAGTCCAAGACGCCAGTAGCCAGATACAAATACCTAACATGTAAGCGGTGACTACTCCGGACTTTGTGACAATACGGACTTTATATGAGACCAGGGCAAGAACCCCAAGAACAACCAAAGCAATGAGGGTGTTCATCACAAAAGAATCCATCATCAATCATCATCTTTTCATTTGGTCTCTCTACTCAATCAATAATCACTGCAATTTAGGATAAATAGTTCACAAATCTCAGGAAATATAGCCTGTCTGCCTTGTCCCCGAGGACTTCCATTATAAATTTTACCCTTGAAAGCATAGAAACTTCGTTGATTGTCGAATAAAATCATGTCAAGGTTCTGATTTTCTCCACCCTTTCTCCTCTATAGCCCTGAGTAGATAGTCACCTATTGTGACCACTCTATGCGACCCCTTCTTGTGAGCCCGCCTTATATACTCGCCAAGGAACAGGGATACTTGGTGCTCAAACTATGAAACGAACAAAAAGTGATCATCTCGAAAGAGAACAGCTTGATTTCGGATTAATCAAGTCAAAAGGAGGTGATGCCATGGCTCAAATTAAAACTCAAAATAAGCGTTCAAAGGTTCCCCACATGCAGCTAGGTGAAAGGGCTACTACAGGATGTAGAAACCCACGCCCAACAGCCAATCACCGCTTAGCCTTTGCCATCATTACAAGTCGTCGCTAATCAAGTTACGAAGCCGCCAGCTCAATAATAGGCTGGCGGCTGTGACTCAACCTAATCAAGTTCCAACTATTTTTTCGCGTGTGAATTCTTGGGTACGCGTGAATTCTGCTAGGGCCAAGCGTTGAGCAGGAGCAAAGACGGATATATTGCCGTCGAACTCTTCGAGAACCCCTGCAAAAAGCACTTCGAAACGCCTGACAAAGCTGGATAATTTTTCAATCAAGGTTTCCAGAGGTTTGGTGACCACAAGAACTCCCAACACATGTTTCGAGTAGGCGAAGAGCATCTTCATGGTGCCTTGGTCTACGATTTGCAGCTCCTCCTCGGTTCCCATTATTTTCTTCAAGACTTCTCTAATACCAGTGATTCCACCTGACGTTAGTAGCGAATCGGTATCCATGGTGCTTGTGTGCTCTTCAGAGAAATTGACGCTAAGAAGTCCCACGCCCGCTCTAGTTAGTACATATAGCTCCCGGACTGAGGTCCACCAGTTGAATTCGTCAAAGTCGGTGATATTTGGTAGTGTTGTTCCCATTATGATACAACCGGCTGCGATTACCATAGCGCCAATAGTGTAGGATACAGGTCCCAGCGCGGTTATAGCGAAGTCTGAGGTAAAACCATAACCAACGATTACAGCGATGAAAGAGATGAAGAATACACCTACTGATCTTCGCATTCTTCCCTTCACTGTTTTCACCGTAAAATAGGTGAATGCTAGGAGTTCCACAATCACTGCTGGTGCTATAATAGCCAATGCTACAATTCGTAGAATGTCATGTGGCAGCACAATTGACAGCACAATGGAAACTAGGCTCAATACACTGAAGAAATGAAATGCTCGGTGGGCCAGTATTCTGTTCACAGCTATCGTAAGGACCAGTAGTCCGGTTTGAAGAGTGATATACCCTAACCTCAACCAAAGCACACGCTCTATCAGAGTCGCTGGCGGCGCACCGAAGATATTTCCCAATGAATAGAAATCCGCGATAGTGAAGAAAACAAGATGGATTGCCGCAAGCATGAGGAAGCTGCCCCAGCCTAGTCGTATGTCCTTCCAACTGCGGGTTCTCTGTTTACGCCATTCATTAAATATGATCAGGGAAAACTGCAGGGCAAACAGCACAGCAGCTATCTGCGCTGATAAAGCAATATCTCGAAACAACTCTGAATATATCGGCTGCATTTTTTTGACAAACCCTTTTTACCTTACTATTCTGCTTTCCTATAATATACTTGAAAGGCAAAGCTACATCATTCAGAGTAGGTTATATTCGTTAAAAGTGTTCTAGCAATAATTTAAATTTCTGTTAAACTGTCTCAGGCTTTTCCTGTGAAGGTTTTTGCCGCATACTTTGTTCTCTGCTTAGCAGGAGCGTGGCTAGTATAACTAGTACAGCCCCAGCAATTTGCCATTGGGTAGGAGGAATCTGTAGCACAAAGTTTGAGAGGAGGAAGGTGACAAGCGGGGCAGGAGCAATCAAGGCAGTTGCTTTCCCGAGATTAATCCTGTGAATGCCCATGTACCAGAGGCTATGTGCTAGTAATATTACAACAATCTCCGCAAACAGAATTCCGATTACCAAAGGAATGTTCGGTGTTAGGATAAAAGGCATGTATCGGAGCTCCATCCAAAACGTAGCTATTATGAGGAGCCCACCACCAACTAGATTTCTGAAAGCTACCACCATCCATGGCGAGACCCGCGCCAGTGTTGGCTTTGCAAATGTGTGACCCGCAGCCCATGCTGCAGGGGTTACAAGTAGTAACAGGTCACCTAAACCCAATACAAAGGTCTGCGTATTCAATACAACAAGTAGCACCCCGCAGACCATCAAGAGCATCACCAGCGCTTGTCGAGATGATACTGTTTCATGTAAAAACAAGTACCCGAATACTAGAGCAAAGGCCAATTCTGATCGAAGGATGACTGCCGCATTATTGCTGGTTGTTAATTGTAAACCAAGGAAAAGACAAGTGAAAGCCACAAATGTTCCGAGAACACCAGTGAAAACTAGACGGAGATAATCGCTGCGATGGGCAACAACAGCTCGAGATTTTGATGAGCGGAGTGCAAGCGGCGTAATCGCTAAACCGGCCAAAGTCGAAGATACTCCAGCAAAAAATAGTGGTGCCAAATAGAGCCCACCAATCTCAACAACCACGGGGTGAACACCATAGATAACAAGGCCAACGAGGATGAAAGCCGTCCCTGTCTGCTCCGAATTCATAGCTATTTCTCGTGTTTCAGTATGGAAAAATCAACCGCCTACACCCTTTTTAGCCAGTTCCCTTCTTCCCAAACCTTAATAGTTCAGTGTCTCTATCTTTCCATACCTTCTGTTTCCTTCTAATGGAGTCAAGAATCGCATGAGTGCTTCCTCTTCAGTGGTAGAAACTTTAGCCCGTATTAAACGCGAAGCTGAGGAAACCGGGCGCAGCGAGAAAGAACTTTTCCGCGTCCACATCCACAAGCTCAACTCTAAGAACCGTAACGCCTTAGCTGCCATACCCTTTTCTAAAAGAATCCTATTACTTCCTCAATGCCTTCGCAATCCCGATTGCCCCGCTCCACAGAACGAAGAGGGTTACATATGCCAACAATGTAGCCCCGATTGCCAGGTAAACATACTCTCTCAGAAGGCACACACACTCGGCTACAAAGGGTGCTATATCCTCCCTGGAGGAAGCATGATCCCTCGGCTCATAGCCGCCACTAAACCCCAAGCTGTTATTGGTATTAGCTGTGAAGAAGAAGCACTCCTAGGTTTACTAACTCTAGATAAACACGGTATAGCCGCGTATGGTGTACTCCTCCTACGTGATGGGTGCATGAACACAGCGGTAGACCTTGACTATGCCCTTACTATAATCTCCCTCACAAAATCAGAAGGTACTACTTTTCCTCCATAAATACTCCCCATTCTCTTCTTCTAAACTACAAATGTAGGGACGAAAAAAATAAAGAAACCGCCTGACCCCACCAGGGGAGCCAGGCAGAAGGGACAAGGAAGAATGGCAGAAGCCTTCTGCAAAGCCCTGCCAAAGACTCCTCAAGAACAAGAAAAACTGAACCAGCCTTAAAGCCAGTCAGCAATCTCATTCGATGCACGAAGCACTTGTTTGATGTATCTCTG
>JAEOSX010000078.1 GCA_016840135.1 Candidatus Hermodarchaeota archaeon | reverse complement strand
AGGTGCCACAGGTATAATCAATGGGCGGGTAATTATTTCGGTTTCGCGTTGTGTGGCATACGACGTATTCATTGAGCCAAGACGGTTGTCCACAAGGGTGGTGAACTCGTCAAGGTCATCGGGAGGTTGTGTGAACTCGACAAACAACTGATATCGACTGACATCCACAGTCACTTCAGGTAGTAATGCAAAGTCTACAAATCCAATATCCAGCTGTAAACAAGCCAGTTCCAAAGCCCGGAGAATCGACTCCTCACTCACCCGCTCCCCAGCAAGGCTCACAAGCGCCCTTTTCCGGCTAATCTCGCCGAAGACCGGTGGATCCAAATCTGTGAAGGTCACAATATCCCCTATGTCGAACCTGTAAAAGCCTCCATTTGTCGTGATGAAAACACGGTATCTTGGCCCTACCTTCACGTCACATAGTAAATTTGGCTCTACGTCCTCCTGTTCGTCAGGAATGAACTCAAAGAAGGTTCTGTCAATCACGGGAATCAATCCCTTGTCTGGATACATTTGAATCCCAAGTGAGGCTTCAGTAGCACCGTAGGTCTCCCAAATGTCGATATCTCCTAGCAGTTCATGAATTATCCTACGATAAGGAGTGATGGATACACCGCCAGCTGTGAATACACAGAAGTTTGGCCATAGTTTTCGGAGATCTACTATGCCATCTCGAGATGCTTGGCGGAGTTTCGTCTTGGTTTTGGTATCTAACTCTGGGTCGGCGAGTAAGCGATTTAGGTACTCTGTGTTGATCTTGCGGAGCAGGGATACAGTATTGGAGGTTAGACCGATGGCTGATCGGATGTCCTCTGCGACTGCATGACGCGCACTGACATAGTACTTCTTGTCCCCGTCTGTGATTTTATCTACCTCGCGGGGTGGAACCCGCCGGCTCTCGTCGCTGCTCTGGTACGCTTGGAGCTCGGGTGGAACTTGGGCGATGCTTAGCGCTCCAGTCAAAAAGGCTACGTCATACCCACCAATCCCCTCCCCGATGCTTGGTGGGGTTGTGATGACCAACATCTTGCCGTCCATAACATCAAAGTTACCAGTGTGAACGACATAATAGGCGCCACCCTTGATGCCGTCTATGACGATTTCTTCAACTCGGTATGAACTCAACGGGTACAGCTTGGGGGTGCCAGCGGTTCCACCAGTTAATGAGAGACTCAGAACCTTGTCGGGAAACAGTACATTCTCCTCACCCATAATGCACCGATTGTAGTAGGGTTGCATACTTTCGTAAGTGCTAAGAGGAACTTTGTTCTGGAAATCATTGATGGATTTAATGTCCGCAAAGTTGTGCTGTTTGCCGAAGACAGTGTCTTTGCAGCGGCGTAAAATCTTCCGCAGACATTCCTTTTGGGCTGCAGCGGGGTTCTCTAGCCGTTTCAGAGTAGGGCGACAGAACTTTTCATAGAAGGCCTTGACATACGCCTCTCGAGAAATCATGAATCCCCTCGCCCGTTAAGGCTAAAAAATGTTTTCGGGTTGCTTTTAACTCCACTATGGCTGGATTTTTTATTAAACTTTCAGTATTGGAATCATTTGGCTGAGTTCGGGTGTTAAGCGGCGAGGTACCTTGGTTTGCCCTATCACTTTGTCCATTTTCTGGAGCAAGACCTCGAAGCCTCCTGGTTGGACCGGGATGATGACCGGAAGGTGTAACACATTGGCTTGGCGTTGTGCTGCGTAATGTATGTTCATATTTGCGAGGAGCGCATCGACTTTGCTTGTGAAATCTTCAAGGTCATCTGGGGGTTGTGTGAATTCGATGAAGATACGGTACCGAATCACGTCCTCAGTAATCTCCGGTAAAAGCGCGAAATCAACGAAACTGATTCCCTGGTGTTCGCATACCAGTTCTATCGCTCGCAGAATTATCTCCTCGCTCAACCTTTCTCCTGCCAAGCTGACAAGGCTCTTCTTTCGACTGATAACAGTGAACACAGGAGTCTTGGTGTCCGTGAATTCCACAAGGTCACCAATATCATAGCGGTAAAACCCGCCAAAGGTCGTAATGAGCACACGATAGGGTGTTCTTAGTTTCACATCGCTTAGCGGGATAGGTTCAGCATCCTCCTTATCATCGGTAATGAACTCGAAGAACACCCGAGCAATATTAGGAATCATGCCCTTATCTGGAAATACCTGCCCACCTAGTTCTCCCTCTGTAGCTAGGTAATAATCCCAGATATCTACATCACCAACAAGTTTCCGTATGATGCGTCTGAACGGCGTTACAGACACACCCGATGAGGAGACAACACGAAAGTTGGGCCAAAGTTCTTGGAGGTTTATCTCACCAGCTGTTGAGACATCTCGGAGCCTCGCTTTGGTCTTCGCATCAAGTTCCGGATCAGCAAGAAGTCGATCAAGATATTGAGTACTAATCTTGCGAAGCAAAGACACTACATTAGAGGTAACTCCTCCTGTTGAACGGATATCTGCAGCAACTGCGTGTCGGGCAGTTAGGTAGAATTTCTTGTCCCAATCAAGAATCTTGTCTATTTCTCTCGGCGGGACGCGACGGTCTTCTCTTCCTTCTACCAGTTTCTGCAGCTCAGCAGGGATAGGGGCTACGGTAAGCGCCCCAGAATAGAAGGCTACTTCGTACTGACCAATTCTCTGACCCAAAGAGGGCGGAGCGGGGAAGGAAAGTCTTTTTCCCTCCATCACATCGTAGTTGCCAGTATGCATTATATAGAAGCCTGTTGTTTCAAAAGCTCCAAAGATAATCTCTTTAACCCGATATTCGCTGAACGGATACAACTTGGGGCTTCCAGTGGTTCCGGATGTGACCAACATAATCATCGTCTTGTCCGGAAAGAGAATGTTCTCTTCGCCCCCCATGACACGGGAAACAAAGGGCTGCATATACTCATAAGTGGTGACAGGAACCTTGCTCTGGAAACTCCTCAAGGAGTCGATATCAGCAAAGCCATGTTGCTTACCAAAGACTGTACCCTTAGCACGCTTCAAAATTCTGCGTAGAATGTCCTCTTGGCTTCCCACGGGGTCCTCGATTTGCTTCAGCCTAGGCTTACAATACCTGTCGTAAATGACCTGAACTAGCTGCCTGTTGGACAACATACGCATTCGCCTTATGGACTTTAGTTAAAAGGCTTTAGTATCACAGATTAGTAGAGAGGAATGGATGCCTTAGCTAGAATCAAGTGGTCTTGTTAAATGGATTTGGACACTAGGCTAAATCATGATGTCAACTGGGGTATCATGCGGCTGAGTTCGGGTGTCAAGCGTCGTGGTACCTTGGTCTGCCCTATCACCTTGTCCATTTTCTGTAGCAAGATTTCAAAGCCCCCGGGCTGAACTGGGATAATGACTGGTAGGTGTAAAACATTGGCTTGGCGTTGTGCTGCATAGTGTATGTTCGCTGCCCCTAGCCGTGTATCGACTATACTCGTGAATTCCTCAAGGTCATCTGGGGGTTGTGTGAATTCGATGTAGAGGTGGTACCGAATCACGTCTTCGGAAATCTCTGGTAATAGAGAGAAATCGATGAATCCGATTCCCTGTTTCGCACATGCTCGTT
>JAEOSX010000077.1 GCA_016840135.1 Candidatus Hermodarchaeota archaeon | reverse complement strand
GATTTTTGAATATAGTCCTCCCACTCTGCAATAAGCATTTCATAATAAAGAGCGCTGAACTCTTTTCCTAGCTGTTCTTGTATTAAAGAGTCCTTCTGGAATGCTCGGAGCGAGTCCAGGAGGCTTTTGGGGAGGCTCTTAACTCCCAGTTTTACCCTCTGTCGATGTGATAGCTTGTAGAGGTTTTCACTGATGGGCTGCAGAGCCTTATGTTTGTTATCAAGCCCATCAAGACCTGCAGCAATGAGGCTGGTCAGAAGGAGATAGGGATTGGCTAGGGGATCAGGTGAACGGAACTCCACAGCCGCCTTTTCAACTTCCGTGAATAGCGGGATCCGAATGAGGGCTGAACGGTTCATATACCCCCAAGCGATGTGAGTGGGGGCCTCAAAGTCTGGTACGAGCCGCTTGTAAGAGTTAATGGTGGGGTTTGCGATTGCTGTAATCGCTGGTGCGTGGTTCAGGAGTCCGGCAACAAAGCAGTGACCTTGATTTGAGAGAGACCCATCGGATTGACCTAGGAGGTTTCTCCCATTTTGCCAAACCTGGATATGGCAGTGCAAGCCGCTGCCAGGCTGGTCAGGGAACGGCTTTGGCATGAAGGTTGCTTCTACACCATATTGTGCGGCACGTCGGTGTACGAGAAGTTTGAAGAGAATGAGGTTGTCTGCAGCGCGACTCAGATCAGTGAAGTCTATCTCGATTTCCTGTTGCCCTTCACCGAGTTCTGAGTGTAACCACCGGGCTTCAATTCCCGCTAATCGCATGTCTAGGGCGGTTTCTAAGAGTAAATCACTCCCCTGGTTCTTTGGGAAGAGTTCTGCGTACGTGGCATAGTCCAGTGGTTCACCTGTTTCCTGTAGGTAGTAGAATTCTGGTTCTAGTTTGACTCGTACCGATATCTTCTTGGCTGCAAGCTGGTTAACTAGTTGGTGAAGGATAGACCGAGGGGAGAGGGGATGCGATTCTAGATCCCCCGTGGAGCTACGCCGGAACATGTTGGTGAAGACACAGGCCCGACGGGGAGAGGCCCCGGGTAACTCGGTTACCGTGGAAATATCAGGAACGAGGCGGATATCTGAATTCGAGACCTGCTTGAGCCCCCGCACCGAGGAGCCATCAATGCTGCCGTTGGGGATGGGGACCGACCCGTTAGAGAGTGGTGCAACGGAGTTCACTGGGCTAATCGGAACCGTTAGTCCTTTAGGCTGCCCAAAAATATCAACTGTGAGCAGCTCGACGAAGTTTATCAGGTCCCGGTTTCCACTTTCAGTTGTTGGTCGTTTAGCTGTCATCGTTAGTGTCTCCACAAACAGATGGGGGAGAGAATCGGGAGTTTATTCTTTTTAAGTCCTTTTAGCTACGAATAATGAGGTCTAATGGACATCAATTAAAAGAACGGGATACCCCTTTGGATGATCCTTGCTGTAATCGCCGTGATAGTCGTAATCATAATAGTTGTAGTCTGTCTGATTCGCCGACGCATCGCCTAGAATACACTTCAAGTTGGGACCGTATCAGGGAATCCTTTACGGTTCCCATACTCTTCTTTTTTTTCAGGTCCCAAATGAGCACCTGAAGTGGTATCAAATGCTTCGCGCTTCACTCTTCCACCAGTGATTTGAATTCCTTGAGGAACTCTTCTGCTTGCTTCATTCCTAGCGCCCAGAACTCTGGGGTTGTTATGTCGAACCCTAGCTCTGCTCCCATTTCCCGAGGCGACTTTGTGCTTCCTGAGGCTAGCAGCGCCTTGAGTTTCGGTACAAAGGCGGCTCCTTGCTCCTTGAATAGCCGGTAGAGCGCAAACACAAACAAATTCCCAAACACGTATGGCCAGTTATAGTAACGGAATCTAGGAATATAATAGTGGACCTTCATGGTCCACTCCCAGTCCATTTCAGGGAGCCATTCGATGGTGTCACCATACATCTTGTCTCGTGCTTTGGTCCAGTATTTGGAGATTGTTTTACCGTCAAGGTATTCGCCCCGTTTGGTTGCCTCATAGAGCCAGGTCTCAAAGAAGAAGCGGGCCGATACCTGAAACACGGTCATTCCGAACTCGTCTAGTATCTTTGCTAGGACTTCTTGTTTTTCTTCTTTTGTTTTTGCCTGGGCGATGAGTTTCTCGGCGAGGAGTAGTTCTCCGAAGATGCTGGCTGTTTCTGCCACACCAAAGCTGATGTCGGTGTTTAGGGGTGAGAGTTTTGATGACATGAGGACGCTGTGGACGGCGTGGCCGTTTTCATGGGCTAGTGTAAAGACTTCTCCTATTGCGCCGTTGAAGCTGAGGAGTATGAAGGCGGAGTTCCCGGATAGCCAGGAGGCACACCATGCACCAGAGGATTTGCCCTTTCTTACCTGTGCGTCGATTCTTCGTTTCTCGAACATGTGGTCTACTATGTCTGCGAATTCTGGGTCGAAGGATTTGAAGGAGTCTATGACGAGGGTGCGTGCTTGACCCCAGGTGAATTTCCTGTCAGGCATGTCTGGTAGGGGGGCTAGGATATCATAATTAGCTAGTTTCGGGAGCTTCATCAGGCGGGTTTTCAGGCGGAGGTATCGTCTGTAGAGTTCCACGTGGTTTTCCACTGTGTCCATGAGGGCTTTGATTGTTTTTTCGTCTACGTCGTTATCGATGAGGCTTTGGGTTAGGGGGGTGGGCCATTTGCGGAGTTTGCAGGTTTCTAGGTGGTCGCCGAAGAGGGCTCGGATGGCGCTTGCCCAGAGAATTTCGTCTTCCTCTAGTTTGGAGTAGACAGTGCGATTGGATTCTTTGCGGAGTTGTCGATCTGGGTGTTCATAAAGGGCTGTTATTTCTCCGTAGGGCATCTCCTTTAGTTTGCCATCGATTTTTATTTTGAAGGTTCGGGTGGTTAGCCAGTCTTGTTGCAGCCTGTAAAAGGAGTCTATACCGAACCGGTCTTTTTGGATCATCAGCTTTTCCTGATCCTCTGTTAGGATGTGTGGGGCTCTGCGTAGAATCACTTCAAGCATGTGCCTGTATTCTGCTAGTGTTGGATTGTCGACTAGCTCGGGATTCTTGGTGAGTAATTGTGTTACTTCGATCATGGCAAAGGCTGTTTCCTGCTGTATTTTCATCTCAGCAGTTCGACCCAGGTCACTAAGCTGTTTTGCCTCAGGGTCCAGCGAATTGGCAGAATACTTTAGCCGTGCATACTTGAGAACTGACTCACGTTCCAGTATGTTTTTCTCTATCCTCTTCAGGAGCTTCAATAGCCTCTTTGCATCAAGTGATGTAATCTTACCCCGGTAGTCCTTTCCCAGTTTTTCGGCTTCAGTGATAAGCTGTTCCATCCGGGTTTTCAGGTGCTCTAAATCCGTTGAGTCAACTAGTGGGTTGAGATTCCACGCCATTTTACTCTCCGTCATCGTAAATCACTTCACCGCCTTCTACGGTCTAGGCTAAAAATCAAATGGTGGGACTAGCCTTCACCCCTAAAATCCAGAACCGACAGAACTAATAAGGGAGGATAGTCAAGGAACATAGGTATATGCTAGCTAAGTTGTTAGCTGAGATGGGAACCTAATAATGGGCGTGATTTTCGGTGCCGGGAAAACACTCGAATACATCGAGTGAATCGGAGAAACAAAGCAGTTATGTTTTGAAAGTGCTTGTTCTCGGAGACACTGGTGTAGGACGAAGAACCCTTATTCAACGCTTCATCGGGTACGATTTCTTCCAGGAAGGCTACTACAGGCTTACTGGCTCCTCCTTTGGAGTGTGCCAGTTAGAATTCGGAGACGATGTCATAGCTCTTCAATTGTGGATGCTTGGCTGTGAACCTTGGTTTCAAAGCCTGCGGGAATCCCATTATCGGGGAAGCCTTGGAGCAATCTTCACCTTTAGCGTGACCAGCCGCGCTTCTTTTGAAAGAATACCCGGTATAGCCAAGGAGATAGTACGTACTCAAGGTTTCCTCCCCGCCGTTCTGGTGGGCACCAAAATCGACCTCAGGGAGGACCGGGTCATCAGTTCTGAAGAGGGAGAAAAACTCGCCCTGGAGCTGGGTGCAGTTTACATCGAAACTCAAACCACTGATGACCAGAAAATACTCCGAATGTTCCAATTTCTTGTCGAAGAAATCATCAAGCCAATAGGCCCGCCTAGAAACCTAGTTAGAATACCTCTAGCAGCGGCGCCCTCCCAACAGGCCCAATCCCAGATTGAGAAGTTACTCCCAGTAAGAGCCGAGGACCCAGTTGAAGAAAGCAGAGTACTGTTAGCTAGTCTTTCGAGGAAGGGCTTGTCACAACAAGAGTTTGATGAGCGAATGGATATAATGCTAGAGAAACTTGACGTTAGGGATGACCTGCTCTGTGATTACCTGAGAAGCCTCAGCGCCGCAGGCCACAGAGAAGCCGTATTACACCGCCTACAGAGCCTCCAAGAGGAAAAGACACTCCAGCTTGAACAACCTTCACCACCTGAAGAGG
>JAEOSX010000076.1 GCA_016840135.1 Candidatus Hermodarchaeota archaeon | reverse complement strand
TGGAGCTGGCTTACCGGAAAAGATGATGGTAAGATGACTGGGGCCAGGGATGAATTTGGCTCTACCAATAAGGGCTGGGAGTATTTCGAAGATGAGATGCCGCCTGAGCCCTACGCCAAGATACTGACTAATCGGGTACAGTTGCTGCTCAAAGGAGTTACGCCCAAACCTGGGAGTTTCCCCACCGTATTCGGGGGCACGATTGTGGGGGTTCTTGCCCACGAGGCTCTAGGCCATCTAGCTGAGGCAGATCTGACACTCCAGAGTGCCTTCGCCGGTAAAACCGGGACCGAAATTGCACCAAAGGGTGTTTACATGGTTGATGACGGAACATACCCAGATGGCTTTGGTACGGCAAAATACGACGATGAAGGAGTTCCCACCAGTAAGGTCGTAATCATCAAGGATGGTGTGCTTCACCATCTATTGACTAACCGTGAATATGCACAGAAAAGTGATATGCCTACTTCTGGTAACGCCAGAGCGGAGGATTATCGGTTCGCTCCCATTATCCGTATGCGGAACACCTTCTTTGAGAAGGGCGATATGCCTGACGACGAGCTCTTTGAGGGTATCAAGTTCGGATACCTCTGTATGAGCGTTGCAGGTGGTCAAGCTGGTATGAACGCCAGCTTCCAATGCGGAGTCCAGGAAGCCTTCGAAATCGTGAACGGCGAAGTAGGACAACCAGTGACCACGCTATCCATCTCTGGTATTGCCACTGAGGCTCTCTTGAAAATACAGGGTGTCGGTAAGGGCAAGTTCCACATGGGTCCTGGACGCTGTGGTAAGGGTCAGGAGGCTCTCACCGGTGATGGTGGACCCCTCATGCGCTTTGATAAGGGACCGATAACATTTGGAGGCAAGGACTAAGGGAGGTGCTGTGACAATGAAAGATAGAAGAGACGAATTATTAGCACTCGCAGAAAAGGCAGTAGCCTTTGGATCAAAGCATGTAGACCAAATCGAAGTGTATATGCAAGACTTGTTCAACACAGAAGCAGAAGTTGCTATTGGACAAATTAACTCAGCGAACAGGACACAAGACGCTGGGGCAGCCATCCGTTGCATAGTTGGTACGCGGCTGGGTTGTGCTTTCACGAACAAGCTAGACCAAGCAACCATCCAGAAGGCTGTCAAGCAGGCAATCGCGGCTGCCAAGTCTAGCACCGAAGATGCAACTTGGAAAGGCCTTCCCACTAAGGCCAAATACAGTGAAGTTAGCGGGACTTGGGATGATGCGATTCCGGAGAAAGAGCCAGGCGTATTCGTAGACCTGCTGGCGGAGACCTCCCAGAAAGCCACCGCTCAGAGTGAGGGGGGCATTGTGGGTCAAGCAGGAGTCGGTTCAGTCTTTGGCTGGTCAGCCTACGCCAATTCTTTAGGAGTTGGCGCAGCCGATCGTAGCACCATAGCCTATATCTACATCGTTTTATTGGCTCCAACTCCAACAGGGATGACTCCTGGCATCATCGAAATCGATGTCCAACGTAACTTTGACCTAGAATTAGAGCGAGTCGTAACTGATGCAGTCAAGTATCTCAAAGTGGCAAAAAAGACAGTTGATGGTGAGACTGGAGCCCAGACTGTGGTCTTTACGGGTAACGCCATTGGAACACTCCTCTACTTTGCCCTCCTACCCTCAGCTCGTGGTGATAGCATAGTTCGTGAGAAATCAATACTTGCGGACAAACTCGGTGATAAAATTGCTTCAGAGAAGCTCTCCTTCCTCGATGATGGACTGCGACCTGGAGCTTGGGCGACCTCACTCTTTGACGATGAGGGAGTTCCAAGACAATCAACCCCAGTCATCGAGAAGGGTAAGCTGAAATCATTCGTCTGGGATACCTACTGGGCGAATCGTCATGGCGTAGAGAGTACAGGAAACGCCTCGCGTAACATGCGAACCGGTGTTATCAGTATCCAACCCTCCACTCTAGTCGTTCCAGAGGGTAAGGGTTCCCTAGAGGACCTAATCAGTGACATTGATAGTGGCTACCTCGTCAAAGGACTGCAAGGCGCTCACTCCAGCAACCAGGACACAGGCGACTTTAGTGTCGTGGCAAACCCATGCTTCCGCATTATCGATGGAGAACTCACCGGTTGTGTCAATGGACAAATGGTGGCGGGTGGTGCTTTCGACCTCATCCAGAAAGTCGACAAGCTCGCAGGGAATAGCCGCCAATACCTCCTCCCCGGAGGCGTAGCCATCCACGGTCCCTCCATTAGCTTCAGTGGTGTCCAAGCAATCGCCAAAGAAAGCTAGCTTGCCTCCATAGAAAACCCATTACTCCTCCTTGTAGCAGTCACAGGGAGGAGAAACTTCTTTTTTTATGAATGTACCTCTAGTAGGTAGTAGATAGCTTTGAGGAGATGACGTTTAGTGGACTCTGATGGTGAACCATTTGATTCAAAGAGTTTAGATTACCACGACCTGGATCTCTCCATTACTATCCATTCTAATGAGATTGAGCTCTTTGAGGCTTCGACGGGGAAATTTATTTACGCTCATCCTTTGGATTCTCATGCCCAAGTTTCGCAGGTACTGACCGATAGCCCTGAGATGGTGTTATTCAAAGGGGGCGATGGCAACATCTACGAAGTCGTCGTATCTCTTCTGGGGCGTCGCTCTATTTTACCCACTAAGGACGAATATGTACGCACTCTACAATTTGAGGAGGAGTTTGCGCTTGGAGCCCATTTTGGGTTGTATGGCTGGGGTCTGTTTAAAATCAAGGACGATGAGCTCCTTTCTCTCTTCTTTCAGGAGACAGAGAACCTTAGAACAGGTCTCCTGTTTAGGCAAGAACCCAAGATGGTCATACTGCTAGGTTACAATGATGGTCGTATTCGTGCTCTAGTTGTTGACCCTGCCAACCTATCTTCCTTTGACCTACAGCAAGCCCAGATTTGGAGTGTGGATAGTGAGCACCATCTTACATCGCTGCTTTTGGTTAACGAGCGGTTGGTGAGTGTTCATCAGTCAGGACATGTTCTGATCCGGAACCCGAAAACCGCTGAACTCCTCGATTCCATTCTTATCCCTGATACTCGCTTAAATTGCTCCGCCTTTGACAAGGACACACTCTACATGGGGACCTGGAAAGGGAGAGCCATCGCCCTAAACCTAGATACTATGAATGTTCGATGGACCGTGCCCCTTAGTCAGACTTCAATTGCGGGCTGTGCTGTAACTGACGATGGTGTCTGCTTCGTCGATAACGGCAATGGAATTTACTGGCTTGACCCTCTGACTGGCGAGAAACGAAGAGAAATCCAATCTGAAACCGGAGTCTCTTCAAACCCCCTCCAATTCAAGCACACAGTGGTTGTGGGAGGGGCAGCTCACCTCCTAGCCTTCCTTGGGGAAAAATGTATAGAGAAGCATTACTGGGAGGACAATCTCATCCGCAGCCTCTGTCCACATCCGAGGGGAGTGTTAGTAGGTAACGATAATGGTAACATTTCTCTTTGGGTCCATGGTGGTCTAGTGATTAAACCCCGACCTGGGTACAACTTTGTTTTACAAAAGGTCAAAGAGGAATTACCCAAGCTTCTTGAAATCTTACGTAAAATGAGGGACCAAGAGGAGGAGTAGCACTCCATGAACGGGGGAGAAGTACTGGGCTAGTTGTCTAGCTCCTTTGCCAGCTCTTCGAGGAGTTCCCGTTGCCGTTTGCTCAGCTTGGTGGGTACCTTCACGATAATCCGGACTAGTAGGTCGCCGCGCCCACGCTTCTGGGGGCGGGGCATTCCTTGACCCCGGAGTCTAAGAACTGTGTCGGTTTGGGTGCTCTTGGGTATCTTCAACATTACTGGTTTATCCAAGGTGTGGACCTCGACTTCGGCGCCCAGAGATGCCTGGGTGATTGAGATTGGTAACTCAATGAGTAGGTTGTCGCCGTGGCGGTCAAAGGTTGAGTCCGAACGGACACGGATCACTACATAGAGGTCTCCTTGTCTGCTTCCGCTTTGGGAGGCTCCTTGCCCTGAAAGGCGTAGCATTGACCCCGTATCGACGCCTGGTGGAATTGTTATGCGGAGTTGGCGTTCCTTGTTGACGCTGCGGCGACCCCGGCACTCCTTGCAGGTCTTTTCAGCGGTGCGCCCCTGGCCTCGACAGGAGGGACAATCGGATATACGGATTACTTGACCAAAGGCAGAACGCTGGAGTTGCCGAAGCTCGCCCGCTCCCTGGCATCTTGAGCAGGTGATGATCTTGCTGCCCGGTTCTGCGCCACTTCCCTTGCAGTGGCTGCATTGTTCAGGGCGTTTGATGGTGATCTCCCGTTCAAAACCGGTAAAGGCTTCCTGGAGGGTAATCTGGAGATCATAGCGGAGGTCAACTCCGCCCTGGTGTTGGGGGGTGCCGCGTCGTTGCTGGCGGCCCATGAGGATGTCGAAGATGCTGCTGAATCCGCTTCCGCCGCCGAATCCTCCGATTCCCATGCTTCGTAGCAAGTCATCGAAGTCGACGCCGCTAAAGATATCCTCGGAGCTATAGCGGCCCGATATCCCTGAGTGTCCGAAGCGGTCATACATGCTTCGCTTCTCTTTGTCGGAGAGAACCGCGTAGGCCTCGGAAATCTCCCTGAATTTTTCTGCTGCGTCGGGTTCCTTGTTCCGGTCTGGGTGATACTTGAGCGCTAGCTTACGGTAGGCTCGCTTGATGTCCTCCTTTGATGCGTCCTTTGGGACACCGAGAACTTCGTAGTAGTCGCGTTTGCTGCTTCCACTCACACAGAGTCACCCAATAATATCATAACTCGGCTGGTGAAAACTCTTTTAATCTTATCCCACGCGAGATTTCTAGCAAAGTGGAGGTATCCCTATGAGTTATGAGTGGCGAATTTTCTACACAGATACTTCATTTGACCCCTGGAATACAGAACACGAAGAAACCAGGGACCTAAAGAGTTGGCTGACCACAGCAAGGGTAAGGGGAGGGAGACGAGATTATTACTTCGATCTTCATGATTTCAGCTTGGGATTAAAGGAGCGCTGGGTTGGGGAAAGAGAGAGGGGTAATCCTCCATACTTGGAGTTGAAGGTGCGAGAAAGGCAGGAGGGCGAAGTAGAGTGGTGGGATAAATGTATCAGGAAGCGGATTGTGAAGCCGGTGAATGAGAGTCAGGGCTTGGAACTAGGAGTTATCCGACACCAGTTACAAGCAGAGCTTGAGAATCCTGGACCCAAGAGCGAGAAATATTTTAAGAGGATTGAAGAAACTCTCTCAAAGTTGGATGAGGGCCCGCCAACAAGAATCAGGGTTAGTAAGAAGCGGCAACAGGTTAGATTGTTGTTGGGTAATAGTGGCAAGTGGTA
>JAEOSX010000075.1 GCA_016840135.1 Candidatus Hermodarchaeota archaeon | reverse complement strand
GCGCTCGGAGTTGGGGATAGCCCTGCTCACATGATGGGTTACAGCAAGGCTTATCTTGGTTATGTTAACGGATCCCAGCTTGTCGAGGCACCTCTTGAACTGAACACCCTTGTTGACCCATTGGAGACCTCAACTTCTGGGGTGCATCTGATAAAGATTCCAGTTACTAGCCTTAGATATTATCTGGTTGAAGTTCGCCAGAAAATCGGGTATGATACTTTTCTTCCTGACAAAGGCGTCTTGATAAGTTATGTTGATGAAGCTCTCTCTTCTGGTCAAGGAATTGTTAAAGTTATAGATTCACATCCTAGTACAGCTACCAAGAACGACGCTGCCTTTGATTTAGGAGCTGGTGAAGTAAGTTACTACATGAGTTCGGTTGACGAGTTTACAGTGGTCTTAGAGGAAGCTGTGGGGAACTCGTACAACATCACGGTACTTCGTGCCTACATGTCTTTCACCAACTTGGAGAATGGAGCAGCCATACTCGCACCAAATTATAATCTGCAATGGACTGGGGCAGCAGCCGCTCCGGGAATAGACCATTATGAACTTTACATCGATGGTGGTCTCGCATACAATGGAACTGGTACAAATTCTAGCTGGACAGGTATGACAGCTGGAGCTCATACCGCCTCACTCTCAATGATTCTAAATGGTTCAAGAAGAAGGCTAACTATAGAATCCAACTTTGTCGTTGACCTTGCACCACCCACCATCAACGGCGTACTTCATCACCCCGCGTACCCAGCTTTCGGAGACGGTGTCCAGGTTAGGACGAACGTCACGGATGACACATGGATTGTCAATGCAACAGTCTACTACCGTCGCGCCACAGAAACCATATGGTATCCTGTTAACATGTCACAATACTCTGGAGATGAATGGCGAGTTACCCTAGGTGTATTCCTCTTCGGAGTGAATATCTTGTACTATGTCTCGGTAACGGATGCAGGTGGCCGTACCCAAATGGATGACAATAATGGAGAATATTACTCCTTCACAATAGAGGGTATTGGTCTTGTTATCATCGCCATTATTGGAGGTGCTATCTTCCTCGCCATCGTTGTCGCTTGTTGTACTTCCATCCAAAAACGGCGGAGGCGTATACCACGAGTAAAAGCAGCTCCACCCCCCTCATTGGGGCCAGTTAAAGGACCTTCCACTGAAACAGGTACCTACCCAAAGGTTGTAGATCCGACAACTTTCTGTCACGTCTGTGGCTTTCCATTAACACCAGGAGCCCAATTTTGTGGCAAATGTGGGAAACCCTCCTCTGGCTAGTATTTTCGCATCGCGTACCGCTAAAGACTGTAATCATCTGTGGTTAGCTTATCCCTACTCTATTTTGTTTTGGTTATTTGATGAGAGGGATGACAGCAGGGGCGTAGCGTCCTAGGTCCTCTATTGTTTCAATCATGGGTGCTAGAAGACCAAGTTTCCCTGCAGTACTGCTGATGTCGGTTTTAATCTCGCTTTTCTGAATTGCTGTGATGGCATCACCACCACATTCGTATATTTTCAGCCCGCTGTTGTATTTACGGGCGAGGGTCATGAAGTCCTTGAAATAACCTCCAAAGGTTTCGAAGCGGCGGATATTGAATGGACAGCCATTCACGATAAGAAGCTGAGCACTTTTGAGTAATTTAGCGAAGTGTTGTACTGTTTCTGGACCAATGCTCTGTACTTCATAGCGAAGTGAAAGACGTGGAGTAAGGGTGTGAGTTTTTAGATCTTCTGGGGTTTGCTCAATGACATCCTGGGCTAAATGGATACGTTTTGGATCGAAAAGTTTCTTAAACCGTTTCAATTGCTCTGGGGTAATATCCTTAAAGAAGCGTTCTTCTGTGAGACCAAAGGTCAGTTCCGGGTTTTGGCTTTTAAGTAGAACAAGGCTGAGGATGGAGCCAGCTATGAAGATTGTATTATCTCGACGCATATAGAGGGATAGAACATCAAGGTAATCGGTTGCCTTTCCGCCAAAGAGGGCGACGACAACTTTCTTACTTTTACTTACATGTTCGTTGATTTCAGCGTATTTTCGCATCTCCTCTGCAAAAGCTTGTGAGGGAAAAATTGGAACACCACGTCGTTTTAGAAAGGCGGGGAGGGCTTGCATTGATGTGTCCTTTTGACTGCTTCCACGATGAGCTGTGGAAAAGGCGTCCTGAATGTAGCAGATTCGGTGACCTGCGTCACGGATTTTCTCGACAAGCCGGACAGGTGGAGTGTCAAATAGGTTTCGTGGAACTTGGAGTTCCCAAGGAGCAAACCGTAAGTTGTTACTAAGAACGTTTCGACCATGTGTTAGGTAGCCAAACTGGGTGAGGCCCCAACAGGTTTCGCTGAAAACATACTCCCATTCTAAATACTCATCAGGAAACTTTTCTCGTAGGATTCTATTCATGACTCGGGAATGTTCAAGAAGAGGGTAAAAATCCGCTTTACCAATGCGGGATTGGTGACTGGCATCACCGATTGCGGCAGCACCTGCTTTGCGTAGTTCTACCGTTGTTTGGAGTGCTTCAAAGATGCGGCGCTCATTGAGAATAGTACCGCTGTTCGACATCACCGAGTTGATATCGGTTCTTTTCAAGACGATTGGGCTACCAGCCATAAATTCTTGACCAGCCTTTGCGGCTTCTTTCAAGGCAGCGAGAAACTGATGCATAAGGTCCACCCTTAGAAATGTGCGGAGGTAGGGTGCTTTTATTCTTTTGCGTCATTGCGAAGTTGACTGAATTCTATGCTTAAGTCAAGTCAGTACGTTTTGTAGACGAGGAGGCACCTTGAAAGTGTCGAAGGAGTAAAACTCCGGTAATTATGGTAATGATTCCAAGCGGACGAAGAAAGGAAAAGGGAAAGAGAAGAAAGCCTCCAATAGGTTGGAGTAACATATCACCAAATACGAAGGCAGCGACGACGATGGGGACAACTGTGGAGAGAGAATTGTTTAGAGGGAGTGCAACAGAAGCCCTACGGTGGGAGTAAGCACACTGAAGAAGGAAAAAGGCTGCAACTGAGCTCCCAACATAGAGCCAGAAAGAAAGGCGCATAACAAGGACCATCAAACAAGAAATGTCTAACACGTTAAAGTACCCAAGAAGTTGGAGTACTTCAACTGTCATTGCCTTTAGGAAGATTGTGGCTATTCCGTAGAGAACTCCAGCACCAAGAGCGAAAAATAGTTCTTTGTCTCGATCAGAACTCCTTCTAGCCGAGCCAAGAAGGACGAAGAGGACTACTAAGGCTCCACAAATAACACTAGACAACAAATACATTAGCGCATTGTAGCTCATCAATATCCGCTCTTCTGCTGAAAGACTCAAGATAACAATACCGACAAGAAGAGAGGAAATACCTAGCCACTCGGCTCGACCCATCTTTTCCCCCCAGAAATATACACAGATGAAAACAACAACAAGAATGTTAACATTAGTCAATGGTTTAAGAATTATAACATCTGCAGCAGAGAAAGCCTGCCAGCGTAGAAGAGCACCACTAACGGCAAGAACCCCACCCAGCAACCATAGGGGAGTTGTGAAAATCGCTAATACTAAACCGAAGTGCCGTTTGTAGAAAGCACGGGGTGTAAGTTCAGGTAGGGAATCCAAACTCCTTCTCTGTATAGAGTGGGCTATTCCAGAAATGATACCACTTAACACTGTTAGTAATGCTGCAATGGCAAAGACCATAAAATGCACTCGCCGAATTAGCAACTAGCTCTTGAATGCGAATCAAATTCAGATAAGGCAGATAAGCCTTTCTTAGCCAATGCAAACTATTCATATTTGGTGATAAGTCTCTAAATCAAGAAATTATAAGATTCTCCTATTGACGAAAACCTTTTAGGGTCAGGGAGAGTCATTCGCCCATTCGCCTTAAAGTTGGTGTTATTATGGTGAGTAAGCGCCTCGTCGGGTGGGCTATATCGCTAGTTCTTCTTGTGACAATTCTATCTCTGCTCTTCTATCCCTACATTCTTACTGGCACGCCATTGGCATTATTGTCCAGTGACATCGAACTAGCGGTCGTTGTCGTCCTCTTCGGTGGAATGTTCTTTCTCTTGTTTTTACTACTCTACCTAGGCGCTCGATAGCTAGGCTCTTTCCAAAACGACATAAACGCATATAAGGCGATTACTCCTAGGAGAAGGCAGAGCACTTCATACCATACAAATAAAGTATTGGGAAGCGGAGCCGAATGTCCCAGAAACCTAAGGATCCCTTTGGTGATATAATAGTAGAAGCCTCCTTAGAAGAGATTGAGAAAGGCGCACGTCGAATAATTGGAAATAGGGTGCGCGTAACAGATAAGGAGGGCGGCGTACGGGTCTTCGCAGATGACACAGAAACCTGTCCGCTCGAAGTAACAGCCACGCTGCTAAAGCCTGGTATTTATCGTCTAGATGTACGCTCAAGGTGTACCATAGAGGGATGCGATTATTTTGGTGAATGTACACGGCTAGACGCTAGAGCAGCAAAGACTCTGCAGACGATTATGGCGGATATACTAGGTACACCCGAGCGAGTGCATGAAGGTCGCGTTTGGATGCCTGAGCGGCTTAAGAGTGACGAAAAGCTGCGCCGAATCGTCGATAGGATTGTAGATGAGGGTAGCTGAAAAGCATTAGGACACTTAACCTTTGAATGACCTGAAGTTATTGAGGCAACTACCTTGGATATTTGTGATGAAAAGGGAATAACTCCTCAAGCAGCAAAGAGAGAGAAGCCTTGGGGTTATGAAAGGCCAATCGGCGAGTTCAGAGGAATCTTCCTGAAAGAGCTGTATATCAGAAAAGGAACTAAAGGTTCCCTTCACTATCATAGTCACAAGTACGAGTTATTCTATCTAGTAAAGGGTGAGATTACAGTATTGGTTGAAGGAAAAGAAGTCCAGTTGAAACCTGGCGATTCACTTCAGATTTCGCCTGGACAACACCACCGGATTATTCCTCAAGAGGATTCACTAATCCTCGAAATGGGAACGCAAATGTTCGGAGACTTAACCAGGGTAGAGGACGATTATCATCGCCCCAAATGTGAGTAACACAGGAAACACCTAGCATCCTGCAAACTAGTCTCGACGCGCGACTCGCTGGTAAAATTCGAATGTACCTTTATCCCAAGTAGAGCCCTCACTTAATGACGCGACGAGCAGCCCATTATTCAAGGCTACATAGCGAACTGGGAAGCGCTGACTGATATCTGAGAAAAAGGGATTGTGAATTATTGAGGTATATTTACCTAGAAGTGAAAAGACGCGGCGGATTGTTTGACGGGGGAGTCTTGCAAGGGCTAGTTCATGTTTCTGGAAGTCTTCTACTAGGGGACCAAGCTTTTGATCGAAATGGTAAACAAGGCGGAAAACGTGCTCATATTCAACCCCTAGGTTCAATTTGAGAACCGTCTCCTTATCAGGGACCACCAACCATCCATTCTCAAGATTGAGGAAGGAAACGGGGTTGGTTAGGAAATGGTGTTCTTCGGGATCAGGGTTACCAAAGAGCGTCTCCCTTGTGACTTCAATAATTTCTTCAGGGAAGTTGAGGATTTCCATAACCTCTTGGATTTGGCGAATCTGGTTTCCATGATGTTCAGAGGGAATTTTCTGAACTAGCTCTTCCGCTTGATTTACCAGAGATTCAGCAATTGTCTTGAACTGATGTTTACGCCTGAGCCGACCATATTGAAGTTTAAACGGCTTGATTTCAAGAGTGGCCTTAATTTCAGGGAGTTCTGCAGAGTGTACAAAACCATCTGGGTCGTAGGTGTGCTCAAAACGGAGAAGGAGCCTATGTTTCCCATCAATAATGGTTGCATCTAATTCATCAGTACTGTTAACTTTTTCGAATAACCCTTGAAAAGCAGTGTTTTGGGGAAAAGTAATTTTCGATTCCCATTGAGGTTTCCACCTTTTCACCCAGGCTAGGACATCCTTTCCTCGGTCAGGGGTCAACTCGGCTTCTGATTTCTGCTTTTTCCTTGTTTTTCTTTTCGATTTCTCCTTAGCCTTTGTAGGTGACTTTGTTTTTGGCAAAGGTTTGAAAACACCCCTCACTACAATAAACATAACAGTGAAATGTGTATGGGTCAATTTATCTTCAACGGAAACCAAAAAAACTTTTGGCTCTGATGTCTTTCAACAAATGGAGGATTATATCATGGGTATTAGCTGGCCGAAATCACTGAAAAGAACAACTTCGCAGGTTTTCAAGGAAATTCAAACGATTATCAAAGACCGAACGGCTATGTTGATGGTGTTTATGCTACCTATCATCACCATCGGCACATTGGCTTTAGCTATTCAGCAGAATGATATTCAAGCTGAAATCGTACCTCTCACCCTCGGTATCATAGATCTGGATACTACTACCACCTATCCCGGTGAGGATCTTTCACAAAATTTTACGGTAACTCTAGCAGACCTTGAAGGTCAAGAAGTCATTATATTTGAAGGTGAGGAGGAGGCGTATCAAGCACTGTTCCATGGGGCAATAGATGGCTATATAGTCATACAAGATGGATTCGAGCACTCGCTAGCTATGGACCTGCCTGCGTTTCTTGAAGTCCATACCAGTAGCACTAATGCGATGGGTCAGAGTGACGTGATTATAGCTGTTACTGAAGCTTCTATGATATTCCGGCTGAATCATGGTTGGATACGGAGCGAAATAGTTCCTGAAATGATGTTGGAATTTGTACCTGAGGGTGACTTCTCAGCTGCCCAAATCGGGGCGTTCCTTGTCGTATTCTGTACTGTGATAGCAATTGCGATGACCTCCTGCCAGTCAATAGTTGGTGATATCCCCCTCCGGCGAATGCTGCTCACGCCTACAAGCAAGATTGAAGTTATATTATCAAAGCTAACTGCTTACACAATCATCGGTGTTATCCAGTCACTTCTTCTAAATGTCATGTGGATTATTCTCTTCGAACTAGTACTTCACACTGGGCTTCTAACTCTGATGATAATAAGCACTCTCTCAGCATTTGCTGGTGCTGTTTCAGGAGTGACAATATCAGCATTTTGTACTTCTCGTCTACAGGCCCAACAAGCGTTCCTATTCCTTCTTCTGGCGATGATGATTCTTAGTGGAATGTTCCTAGATGTTGGAGCTATTTCTGAATATCTACCCATCAACATTGGAATGGAGCTAATCAGAAAGACTGCCTTCAAAGGTGTACCACTCATTACGTGCTTGGACGAGATTGCACGTATGCTCCTCTTTTGTATTGGTGGAACAGTGCTCTCGATTGTGGTAATGTGGCGGAAACGTACTCTTGCCTAAATGAATCCAAAAGGTGATTGAAAAAAATGGAATCATCACTCGATATTCCCGTATTCGTTGAACGGAACTACTTTGCTGGTACCCGCTTCGGAGATGCTCTAGACTGGGTCATTGAACGTAGTGACCGTGAAATCCATGCACAAATCCTTGGCACCCTCCACTCGGCTCAAGAAGAAGTTGAGGTTGAGGGACGAGTCATAGATGTCCGTCGTGGAGGGCTACTTGGAAGAACCCGTTTAGCATTACTTGTAGAACAGGTCGTCAAAGGTCCTAGCATATTAAAAGACACCGTAATCACAGTAGGCGGGGATAGGACGGAACGCGAGGATGTCGCTGCCAAGCAACTTGTAATGATGAACTGGTTAAGGAGGAACACCTTTGATGACTTCTTTTACGATGGAGACCTCATCGATGAAGCAGTAAAGCGTGTCCAAAGATTATTATCCGAGACGGAAGTCGATGCTCACATTTGGGGAACTGATAAGGATGGAGAAGAGGTCTATATCCATGGAACAGTTACTGACGCCAGGATTGTAAGGCTAAGGGTGGGTTTGCTAGAGCTCCGAGTAGCAAAGGCAGGCTCCAGAAGTAGATTAGAAGCAGATGTTGTCACAGTAGGGGGGAAAGAAATTGCTCCAGAGATAGTCCGAGAACTCGTTAGCGTTGTACCCAATGTTCTAGCGAGAAAGATGCGCTTTATTCCAGCTTATTCACGGACAAAGCTAGAGACAAAATTCGTTGTAGAGACAGAGAAATTAACTGTCACAGTTGATGATAACTTTGACATCATACGTGATGTAACTTTCAAACTACCATCAGGACAAATCATGGGAATTATTGGCGAAAGCGGATCAGGCAAATCTACTACTATCCGTGCACTACTGGGGGACATAATTCCCACTAGTGGACGTGTTCGGTTAGGAGGAGTCGATTCGAGACAGCGGGGTCGAGTGAAACCTATCTTCGGTTTTGTACCCCAGGATTTGAGCTACATGTACCAGGACTTCTCTGCACTAGAGAATCTAGTCGAATTTGGGAAACAGTACGGTATTCCCGAAGAAGAACTCGTACGTCGTGGAAAAATCCTGCTAAGGGAACTTGGGATTTTTGAGCAGGGCAATCAAAGTGTACGCACCCTCTCTGGAGGCGAGAAACGGAGAGCCTCCATCGCCATAAGCATGGTGCACAGACCACAACTAATGGTCCTAGACGAACCTACATCTGGGCTGGACCCGGATGCCAGGAGTGAATTATGGGAGTACCTAGACTATCTGAACCGAGAATACGGTACGAGTATGATTGTAGTAACTCATTACCCTCAGGAAGGGGAGTTCTGTGACAAGGTGGGTGTATTTCTTCGCGAGAAAAGTATGATTGCCTATGGGAGTCCAAAGGAACTCAAAGCTTCATTACCTGGCAAGGGTTACGCAACCGGACTTATACTCAAAGAGGTCCGATTGGATCTTCCTGATCTGATCCGAGATATTCCGGGAATCGTTCACATTCTAGAAAGAGGTGAACTTGTCAAAATATTCAGTGACCGTCCCCCAATGACAATCGCAGAGCAAGCCGTACAGAGATTACAGGAAAACAACATCGAAGTAAAAAGCGTCTGGCCCATGATGGATGTCGACCTCATTGACTATTTTATTTTGATAACTCGACGAGAAATGGTTGTTTGAATTCATTGAGGGATGTCTTTTGAAATTACAGGAGTTTCATATTAACAAAATAACCGCAGCCCTCCTGATACTGCTGATGAGCATTTCTATACTACACGCTACCTCAAACAACACACTTCTAAAGAAATCAAATGATGAAAACACCAATCAAGAGAAACTCTCTCCAAGCTTGGCTGTTAAATTGGAAGGGTCCACAAACCCTGATGACCCACAAAATATTATTGCAAATTTACATCCCTCCACTGAATTGGGAGAAGCCCAAAAGGCAATTTTACAGGTTGATCCCTACGCAAAAATCAGGGCCTATCACAAACTCGTCCACGCCATTTCAGTGCGTACAACAATTAAAGGAGTTCAGCTACTAGCAGGAATTGATGCCATTCGAAAAATCTGGGTAGATACTAAAACCCAGCTTAGCTCTATGATAGACGCCAGTTTACAAGAACTCCAGACGAGCTCGCTATCCAAGTATATTCAACCCCAAGAAGTTATATCTACTTCTTCACTGACAGAACAGGGATTTAACGGCTCCCATATTGTAGTGTCGATTCTTGATACCGGAATCGATGCGAGCCACCCAGACCTGGACGATTTTGATGATAATGAATCGACAAATGACCTAAAGGTGTTGGGACAGATTTCCTTCGCTGAAGGGGATCCATTCCCTTTTGATTTGAACGGGCACGGAACATATTGTGCAGGTTTAGTAGCAGGAACAGGGACCGCCTCAGGGAAATATACTGGAATAGCCCCTGGTGCCCAGCTGCTTAGTGCTAAAGTGTTGCTAGCAAATGGAACAGGATACACATCTTGGGTTATTCGAGGAATCGAATGGAGCTTAACTCATGGAGCTGATATAATACTCATCCCTTTCTCAACCCTTGGAATGCCTGGCGATCCACTTTCTGAGGCAATCCGTGAATCTGCAGAACAGGGCGTTCTGATTGTCGCAGCTGCAGGGGACGATGGACCTAACCACCTGACAATCATGTCACCTGGTGAATCCATTGCTGCCCTTACCGTTGGTGCCTATGACTCGAATGTGGGGGAGGTTGCTGAGTTCAGTAGTCGAGGTCCCACCTTTGATATGCGAATCAAACCAGATATTGTAGCGCCTGGTGTGAACATCATTTCTTGTTCACTTTATAACATCATACCAATCGATTTGGGTGATGACTCCCTGTCCATGGGGGATATAGACTCGGACTTGTTTGGTTTGGGGGGATTCGGATACTCAGTAAATGAGAATTATACTAGGGCTAGTACAACAGCTGCTGCAGCTGCCATCGCAACAGGAGCAGCATGCCTGTTGTTGCAGGCGTGCCGATTCGCTACACCAGAATGTCTCATCATAGCAATGTGCGAAGGTGCCAGGGTCCTGAAGGGCGAACCCAACACTGAAGGGCACGGGTTACTGAATACCTCAGCAGCCTATAATGAGCTTTCAATTCTTCATGACCCATTAGACCCAACATTTCGAGCCCGAAGCATTACAACAAGTCTGCCCTACTACGGTGTTGTAATGAGTGTGGGAGAAACCAGCAACGTTACTGTGATGATGAGTACCTACACGACAGCAATGGCTGCCATTCTTACCACAAACACAACAAACATGACTATCACCCATCTTTTAATGGGAATGTTCTTTCTCGCAGTAGGAAATGATAGCCCAACGCCCTTTGCCTTTCTTGACGTTGAGCAAGAAATGCATTGGACCACAATCCCTATTGCAGACTATACGAGAACTACGGGCATTCTCTCCTATGGGGATCTTCTCGTTATTCCCCGTATCGAGTCTTGGAGGATTACCTCAGAGCCTATGGCTAATGCGTTTCGTTTTACCTTCTTTTTCATAAATATTGGCAAAGAGGAGTATCAAGACGTTCGGGTTTTCAGTCTTTGGAATTTTGATTTGTTTATGGGCGCGAACGACACATCACCAGAGATAGGAGCACTCAATAGCACCAGTCAGTTCTTCCATGTTGAAGCAAACGCATTACCACCTAATGAAACTGCTCTTGTAAATCAGAGTATGGGCTTTAACACTCTTACACCACTTGACTCCTTTGAAGTTGGACCATACGATGATGTGTTTGACCATCTTCAAGAGGAGGCTTTGAATGGTAGTGGATCCTACTCAAGTGATGAAGGGATTGGTGTTGGGACAAGCTGGG
>JAEOSX010000074.1 GCA_016840135.1 Candidatus Hermodarchaeota archaeon | reverse complement strand
GTGGATTCATTGGTGACAGGGAATGCACGGGCCGGTATGTATGAGGGGTTCAAAGGTGTCCCGTTGAATATTTTCCAAGCCTTCTCAATTCTCCTATTGGGTTATATCATGGATTGGTCAACGATTCAGACTGGCACCGAAACCCTAGGATATCTCTGGTTTGGCCCCGTCTTCACTGTCTTTGTCATCATCGCGATAGTCATATTACTCTTCATCAACCTCGACCATGACTTTGAAGCTATTGGGCAGCGCCCTACTGGTGATCTGGGCTAGCGCTGCTCCCTCCCACTTTTTTTCTTTCTTTATACCGCAGCACTAAGAACTCGATAGGTGCGAGTGGTCTGTGCTTGAGGATTTTCTGCGGCAATGCGGAGAAAACGGTGAGCAGTATCGGGGTCATCAAGGTCAAGGGCAGTTTCAAAGGCAGCAAAACAGCTAGCAGACAAACCAGCTTCCTGGGCAGCTGTTAGGTGACTGCTGAGACTTCCTAAGCCAAAGTGGAGCTGAAGAACTGAGGGTGGGTGGAGATAGAGGATATTCGTGCCGCTGCCCCGCCAATCCTGTGCCATCATCAGACAGGACTGCTGGCAGCCTCCTTGAATCATCTGATCCAGCACTGCCCCGGTGAGTAGTGGCAAGTCAGCCAGAATTATTACCACAGCTTCGGCGCCTTTCTCTTCAGCATATTGGATGGCTTCTGTTAGTTCCCCGTTCAGCCCTGCCACTGTGGGTGGGAACACGTCGTGCCCCCGGTTTTGTGCTAACTCCTCTAGTTCGGCATCGATGGTTACCACGATTATGTCCTTGATTGTATTGGCGTTCTCAACCGCGTCCAACACGTCTTCTAGCATGGCTTGGACGAGGGCCTGCCTTTCTGAATCTTCCAATAGAGTAGAAAGACGATTTTTGGTTGTGGGAAAAAGGCGTACAGGAATGATTGCTGTTGTAGAAGGATGTGTCATCGATTGACTCTCAACTCCAATGACCCGAATCAAACTCTAGGACATGGATATTAGCATGGGTACTTATATAATGTATCGCTATACGAAGAACTAATAATTTAGGTAAAAGATTGTTTAGTTATGAAAGTAACTAATTTATTACTTTGCTTAAATCCCACAGAAATGCCGTTAGAACATATCTAGGGTCGCCACCCGCAATCAACCCTAACAACCCGGGACATCGTTGGTGATAGTGACCTCTGCCATCCCTATTCTTTTAGTTAGAGGAAGGTTTCAAGGATATCGTATGCGATGTTGTCAGCGTGATCGCTGATTCGCTCTAGGTTCCTGAGACTTTCGGTGAAGAGCACATCAGCCGCGGGAGCGCAAACTCCTAATTTCATTCTCTTGATATGAGCTTTCTTGAGCTGCTTCTCCAAGACGTCGACTTCATCCTCCATCTCTATTGCCATCCTTGCCTTGCTTTTACTCTTCTCTTTCATTGCTTCGATTGCAATAGCGTAGGTCATTTCGACGGCTTCAAATAATCGCTCTATGCCTTCTCTCCCTTTGGTTGAGAATGGAATCTTGTCCTTTTCCTTTCTGATGGCAAACTCGGCGAGGTTGTTGCAAAGGTCTCCTACCCTTTCAACGTCTGTTATTATCCTAAGTAGTCTTATACGCCACAGTTTGTCTCGTTCGGTCAAGTCCTCTTCATGTATTCGGTCAATGAACTTTTCAGTTTCGTCACAATAATCATCCACCTCGTCTTCTAGAACCAAGACTTCTCGTGCTAAATCCAGTTTTCCATCGACCATTGCTTCTTTGCTAAGGGTCAGCATTTTGAGGGTTTTTTCTGCAGTCCGTACGACTTCACGTTCTGACTCCATCAAGGCTAGTTGGGCCACTTTGAGCATTTTATCATCGAAGTAGTGACGCGGTCTGAGTTCGCCTTCCCGTATTGGTATCACTCTTTCGCAGACCCACACAAGCGCCCCTACAAAGGGGATGAACATGACACTAACAAGAACATTGAAGATTGTGTGAGCGTTGGCGATCTGCCTTCTTAGATCCGGATGTGTCAGTCTTACAACATTGGCGAAGGGGGTGAGAAACGGGAAGAATACAAGAATCCCGATAACGTTAATCATCGATTGAGCTAGAGCTGTTCTCTTTGCAGGTCTTGTAGCTCCAATCCCTATGATGAGTTCAAGGACGCAAGTCCCCAGGTTGGCCCCGATACAAAGGGCAATAGCAGCTTCAAGGGTAATGATGGGGTTCCCTAGCGCGTCTAGAGTGCCTCCTAGGGCGATTACTAGGCTAGTGGTGGCTGAGCTGCTCTGAGTCACTCCTGCAATCAAGGTTCCTATGAGGATTCCATAGATAGGGATTAAACCCCAAGAGCCAATCATGTCTTTGAAGACAGGCCAATCCTTTAGCGGGTCAAACCCAACCTTGATCAAGTCCATGGCAATGAACAGTAATCCAAGGCTGAACACCACTTTAGCTACAAGTTTGACCTTCTCGTTTTTTGAGAGGATGTTAACAAAGAACCCGATGGCTATCAACGGAAGAAATGACATACCGATGTCAAATGCAGCAATCTGAGCTGTTATCGTGGTCCCTATCTCTGAACCGAGCATAACATTGACGCTTTGCCTGAAAGTCATAATCCCCGCGTTAACCAGTCCAATCAATGTCATAACCGTGACGCTGGAACTTTGCGTCATTACTGTGGTACCTGCACCAACGAACATGCCAGTCACTGGGCTATTCGTTGTTTTTTCCAGAATCTTGGATATCTGGGCTCCAGAGATTTTTCCAAGGCTGTCGCTCAAGAGGGATATGCTATACATCAAGATGGCTAAACCACCAATGATATTGAATAGTAGGAGTGCCCAGCCTAGGAAGGAATTTAGGAGCAGATACAAAGACGCTGGATCCACGAAGATAACCTCTAGAATACACATCCTTACTTGTTATTCGAAGGGAGAATAACATGGAGTTATAATTCAATGCCTCGTTCAAAGCCAGTGTTAGGATATTAACAAGATTGCCTTATTCAATGTAGCCTAGTGGGAGGTATTCGTCTGATGATTTATCTTCGCGTGCTAGTTTGATTCTACGAAACAGGATGGCGGAAAGGTAGCCACCAACAAAGCCGAAGACGTGTGCCCCATGAGCGATGCTGCTCCCCAAAGACATTATCAGAAACACTATCTCGATTATAAAGTAGAAGATAATGAAATTCCAAGCAGCTGAATCCCGCCCGGTTTCACCGTAGGCAACCCAAGAAACACGTCGGCGCGGTATTAGATAAGCGAAAGCTGCCATGACACCAAAAATGGCTCCAGAAGCCCCCAGCGTCATTATGAAGGGAGCTAGGGGGAAGAACATGGCTTCAAGAGTAACTGTAATCAGGATGTGACCAAAGCTGCCGATGATTCCTGAGAAGATGTAGAGGGGGATGAACATTAGGGGACCAAGTTCTTTCTCCACTGGTCCGCTGAAAATGTAGAAGAAGTACATATTGCTGAGGAGATGGTATGGATCAGCGTGAAGGAACATGCTTGTGATTAGGGTATGGAGGTTCTGGCCTTGAAGGATCATTGCAGGAACTAGAGTATAGGCTAACTCTAGTTCTATGTCTGGAGTTAGTAACTGCATTAAGTAAATGATGACATTCAGAAGAATGAGTGTATAGGAAACGTAGGGTCTAAAGGCGAAATCGTAATCATCCTCAGCCATAATTCATCGACTCCAGTTCGGTGAAATACGCTTGCTCATTTACTTAACGCTTCTTCATTCTCCAATACCTTTGGTTTTCCACTGAATTTCCCGAGAGGATTCTAGTTTGCCCGTTTTTTGTAAGGTAGGAAAGGTTATGTGTATTCGTCAAGGTTGGGGTTCAGGTGATTGTTGTGGCGCTTCGGGAATTTCTATACCCCTCGATTGAGCTAAAACTTGTTCTGGCTCGTCGTCTTGATGTGGACACTGCTGCAGCTAAGTATGGGATGCTTTCTCCCACCTATCAGGAGGTTGCGGCCAAGATTAGGCTCTCTCCTCTAGACGCACAGAGGCTAGACGTGAAAGAGGGTGATATAATTCAAGTTACTTCGAAAACAGGGGAGGTGGTTGTTCGAGCCCACATCGATGACAAGACACCGGAGGGCTTGGCAATTATGTCCCCTGGACCCTACGCTAATGCCTTACTTCCAGCTTCTCTGCCCCATCAAGGTATTAGCATCACACTCAAATCTATAGATGGGGTGGTTACTCCTGTAGAAGAGCTTCCGTGACCGCTAGCCTTCTTTGGGTTCTACTTCCGTTGTATCTTTGGAGAGTTTCTCCAGTCGTCCCCTTTCGAACTTGAGACGGAGCCGCCAATCTTGACGTAGCTGGAG
>JAEOSX010000073.1 GCA_016840135.1 Candidatus Hermodarchaeota archaeon | reverse complement strand
TTTACGTGTTCGTTTTGCGGATGCGACATCGAGCCCGGCACAGGGATGATTTACGTTAAGAACGATGGCAGTCTACTCTACCTCTGCAGCAGTAAGTGCAGGAAAAATGCTGTTATACTCCGCCGCAGGGCACGAAAACTCAAATGGACAGATCTCTACGAGGAAAGAGTTCGACGACAAAAGGCTGCAGCGAAGGCTCGTAGCACGAAAACCTCTTCACGCAGCAAGGGTTCACGTCGAAGTAAAGCTACATCTAGCTAAACGTTTTACTTTGAGGATGGTACTCGATTAGTCCTTGTCAAGATCCATATTTCCTAGAACCGCGTCGGCGAGCTTCTGAATTTTACGTCTTGTCCAGCTAGGACACTCGCCAATGAGGAGATTTGTTATCCGTTCTTGATAATGAGCGCGGCTTGAATACGATTGAGTATATTCTCTGCAGAGGCTTCGAATCTGCTGAGTAGCCCTAATTGGTGTTCCTTGCCATTTCTCAATATACGCTAGAATACTATTCCGCCCCTTGGAGCCGATATCAAGAGATGTTCTTCGAGTCCAGAGAGTAATTTCCTTTTCGGCATTACCCGGCTCATCACTCGCATGGGCCACATTCACACCACCAACTAGACCATATTTACCACGCAAACTCTCTGGATTTGCTTTGTCAACAAAGGTAGCACCTAGCACGGCTCTGAGACGCTTAACAACATCATCTCCTTCAAGGACTGTGGCCACTACTTTTCCTACCCGGATGAACTGGATTAACCAAGAATAGAAGAATTTTCCTTTGTGGATAAAGTAGTGTTGCTCAGCAAGTGATTTGGGAACACCGCGCTCCACAAATCCAAGAGGTCTAGCATCAGGAAGTGCATCAAGGATTCTTTCAAGTATAGCAGCGCCTACCCCTCGACGCATAGTGGCGTCTGGCTTTAATACCAGTAGTGTTCGCTCCATTAGAGTTTACCTCATCTAGCTAAAAACAAATAACATCACAAAAACCCTTTGACTAGACAAAGTATAGGGAATGACACAAGCCTTAAATATCGTCCCTTGATTCGGGGAAAAACGCGGAAAGAATGTAACTATCAATGTTTATTTGGTGCTGTAGATGCCGTCAAAACTTGTACGTCAGCCAATTGTTTGTATGCTGGGGCACATCGACGTGGGTAAAACCCTCCTACTGGATAAAATAAGGGGAACCGCGGTTCAAGCTAGGGAGGCAGGTGGTATCACACAGCAAATTGGGGCCAGTTTCTTCCCTCTTTCAACTCTTAAGGAAATTGTAGGTGACCTCTTAAAAAGCCTCAACCGTGAATTCACTCTCCCTGGTCTACTCGTTATCGACACACCAGGTCACGCTGCGTTCTTCAATCTCAGGAAACGTGGGGGTACAGTTGCAGATATCGCCATCCTTGTTGTGGATATTATCGATGGGTTGCAGCCGCAAAGCTACGAATCACTACGTATACTACGTACGCGCCGTACACCTTTTTTGATTGCACTAAACAAGGTAGATCGGCTCCCCGGCTGGAAATCCAAAGAAACAAGAAGTGTTACAGAATCATTACAAAGTCAAACTGATTTTGTACAAAAATCTCTTGACGAGAAGCTCTATGAACTAATGGGAGATCTCCATAGGGAAGGATTTCAGGCTAATCGTTTTGACAGAATTGAAGATTTTGCACAGACTATCGCGGTAGTACCAACGAGTGCAAAAACTGGTGAAGGGCTATCTGAACTGCTCCTTGTTCTCATCGGGCTAGCCCAAGAATATTTAGAACAACAACTCCAAACCACACTCGGTCCAGGGAAGGGCGTTGTTCTTGAAGTTAAGGAAGAGGCAGGTCTTGGTGTCACAATTGATACAATACTCTTTGATGGAATAATACGGCAAGGAGATACTATCGTTGTTGGTGGGCTCCCAGAGCTTATCACTACACACATCAGAGCTCTTCTGATGCCAAAACCTCTTGATGAAATCCGCGACCCAAAAGAGCGGTTCACAAAAGTTCAGGAGGTTGTTGCTGCGGCTGGTGTTAAGATCGCCGCTCCGGACCTCGATGATGCGATTGCAGGCGCAGGACTTTATGTTGCAACATCTGATGAGGAAGAGGTAGCAGCTCGAAAACGAATCCTCCAAGATATGGAAGCGGTTCGCATAGAAACTGACAAGCTTGGAGTACTCCTCAAAGCTGATACACTAGGTTCGTTGGAAGCACTCATAGGCTATCTTCGCGATCGCAGTATTCCTATCCGCAGGGCTGATATCGGCGATATCTCGAAGAATGACGTCATCGAGGTCTCAACTGTCAAGGAATCCAATTCCTTACTTGGGGCAATCCTAGTTTTCAATAGCAGAATACTGCCTGACGCAAGTAATGAAGCAAATGACCTCAAAGTTCCTATCTTCAAGAGCCGCATCATTTACGATCTTGTTGAACAATATGAACTTTGGGTCGAAGAAAAGAGAAGAGAAATGGAAGCCGCACTCCTTGGGGAAGTGATTTTTCCGGGTAAAATGGAAATCCTGCCAGGATACGTGTTCCGTCAAAGTAGCCCCGCTGTTGTTGGGGTCCGTGTTCTTGGTGGGCGGCTCTCACCGAAATCCAATCTAATCCATTCAGATAACCGCCGCGCAGGTACCATCCAACAGCTTCAGGATAAGGGTAAAACCGTACCCGAAGCACGCATTGGTGCTGAAGTCGCTGTTTCCATTAGAGGAGTCACTGTTGGTCGGCAAATCGATGAAGGTGACGTCCTCTATATCGACCTCCCAGAATCGATGGTCATCAAACTCAACCAGGAGCTTAAGGATAAGCTAACTTCTGATGAATTGGATATCTTACAAGAATTGCTTCAGATAAAGCGGAAACATGTCTCACCATTCTGGGGAGTTTAACAGGGAAAGATTCACAGGCGAGATTGATATTTTTCGTTAGCCGCCATTGGCTCCGTTAGGTGTTTGATGGCAAGATTGATAAGCTGTTAAATCGTGCTAAACTTCTATCTCAATCCCTTTTTGAAAGTGGATTATCAACAATTACTGAAAGTGAAATTATCGAGGATTTGACATGGTTCGAATTCGGCTTGTAATTGGCGACTCTGAAACTGGGAAAACTACACAACTCGAACTCAGCGAACAGAGAAGCCGCGCACTTCATGGTAGAGTCATCGGCGAGATTGTCGAAGGTGATGCTCTAGGTTTGCCAGGTTACACGTTCAGGATTAGAGGCGGTAGCGATACTACAGGGACACCGATGCGCCCTGACGTTCATGGCGCGGTCCGCAGACGGATTTTACTACGCAGTGGTGTTGGGTATCGTCCAAGAGCTCAAGGTGAACGTCGGAGACGTAGAGTTCGTGGTAACGAAATCACTGACGAAATCATCCAAGTCAACGTTCTGATGATTACAAAGGGAGCAAAACCCCTCCTCGAACTCGTTGAAAAGGCAACTTCCACAAAGAGGTAGTCTAGAACACAAAACAGGAGAAACATCTCAATGCCACCCCGGGTGCCTAAACAGAGTGTCGTCAACATAGGTCTTGTAGGTCATGTCGACCATGGTAAAACGACGCTAGCTAAGGCACTATCAGGTGAGTGGACTGACAGACACTCACAAGAGATTGAACGGGGGATTTCAATAAAACTAGGATATGCTGACCTTATTTTCTATAAGTGTCAAGCGTGTCCGCCCCCCGAGTGCTATACAATAGAGCCCAAATGCCCAAAATGCGGTGGCGAAGCTGAACTATTACGGCGAATTTCGCTTGTAGATGTACCTGGACACGAAGTTTTGATGGCTACAATGGTTTCAGGAACCGCTCTTATGGACGGTGCACTACTGCTTATAGCAGCTGATGAGAGGTGTCCACAACCTCAGACTCGGGAACATCTGGCAGCTTTGGAAATAACGGGTGTAGACAAGATAATCATTGTTCAAAACAAAGTCGAACTGGTATCTGAAAAGCAAGTTCTAAAGAATTACGAGGAAATTCAGAAATTCATCGCTGGAACTGTAGCTGAAAAAGCACCGATTATACCTATCTCCGCTATGTTTGGTACAAATCTAGACATTTTGATTCAGACGATTGAAGAGACGATCCCAACACCACGGCGGGACTTGAAGAAGCCAGGACTGATGTATATCGCACGTTCCTTCGATATCAATTACCCTGGAACAACGCCTGAGAAGCTAAGAGGCGGTGTTGTTGGTGGGACCATCATTCAAGGAAAGCTGAAAGTAGGAGATGAACTAGAACTTCGTCCTGGAATTCGAGCGAAGCAGGATCGAGGGAAGCAAATTGTATACAATTCCTTGCTCACAAAGGTATTGAGCATTCAATCTGGTACAGGCGCGAAGCTAAAGACTGCTGACCCAGGTGGATTGATTGGTGTGGGGACTTCGTTAGATTCTGCTTTCACTCGGGCGGATGCGTTAATAGGAAACATGGCTGGAGCCTCAGGAGAACTGCCGCCCCTAGTTGATAAGATCACATTGAAGCCTTTCTTGTTAAAACAGGTTGTTGGGTTAGTAGAACAGATTGCAGTTTCGCAAATAAAAGCGAAGGAAGAATTAATGCTAGTGATGGGGACCTCAGTTACTGTTGGCGTAGTTCAGAAAGTAAATAAGAAAAAGCGACTTGTAACCTTCAAATTACACAAACCTGTTTGTATTCTACCTGGGCAGAGGGTAGCGATAAGCCGGCTTGTCGAAAAGAGGTGGCGGTTGATTGGCTGGGGGGCCATCACTGAAGAGGGCGGATGAGCTGACTCGCCACCCAACAGTAGTGCTGCTTGACACGAACTTCTTATTGTTGCCCTTTCAGCGGCGAATCGATATCTTTGAGGAAATCGAATTATTATTGAGCAGTCACGTTGAGTTTGTGGTCCTTCCTCAAATACTGAGTGAATTACAAAGGCTGGTGGCGCGCGGGTCTAGCAAGGAACGTCGTGCTGCTCAAAGTGCAATGCATCTCGTAGAACAATATTGTATTAGAAAAGTCCAATCGGTTAATGCAAAGACTGCGTTTGACGCGGATACGGCTCTACTACAATACTCACTGGCAACAGGCGCCTTGGTTGCAACGAACGACCGTGCCTTACGTCGAGATCTGATTAAGCAAGGCAGCCGAGTGATATTCTTACGAAAATTAGCAGTTCTTGCTCTTGACCAATGATTTTAGTTGAAACTGCTATTAAATAGAAAAGCTTATCAGCAAATCAGACTTCCAGAAGACCGTTCTCAGGAGGCATAGCCATTTACCAAGCTATAACTATCCAATCAAATGTAAGTATTCCGCCGCGCCGATTCAATGAAAACCTCTATGAAGTAGCTGAGGAGCTTCTCCGTGCTGAGTATGAGGGCGTAATCGATGTGGATTTAGGCTTCATCATTGCAGTGGTGGAGGTTATGGATATCGGTATGGGTAAGCTGATTCCAGGCGAAGGCGCAACTTATCATGAAGTCACAGTGAAAATTCTCACATTCAAACCCAAAGTAAATGCCCTTGCTCTCGGCGAGGTAGTCGAGGTTGTAGACTTCGGTGCATTTATCCGGTTGGGTCCTCTGGATGGTCTGTGTCACGTGAGCCAAATCACTGATGATTTCTTCTCTTATGATTCGCGTAGAGCTGCGCTTGTTGGAAAGGAAACTGGAAGAGTGATTAGTGAGGGTGACTTAGTGCGTACACGAATTGTAGCTGTAAGCATTGAGGGCGGTGCGCGCGGAGGTAAACTAGGGCTTACCATGAGGCAACCCTATCTCGGAAAGCTAGAGTGGATTAAAGAAGAGATAGCAAAACTTCTGGAATCTAAACAAAAAGCAGAAGGGAAGGGCGTTGATACAAAGTCAGAAAAGAGTTCTTCGCGTTCAAGTAAAGAGGAACCCAAAGGAACTTGATTATATTTCTATCTACGCAGACCAGAAATAACTCTAGATTACAAGAAGAGGGCGCGAATAAAATGGCACGAAAAGCTTGTCGAGTATGTCGGTTGATAACCACTAAGAGCCACTGCCCAGTTTGTAGAGGAACAAACTTGTCAGATAGTTTTTCCGGCGTCGTTTTAATTTTTGACCCTGAACATTCGATGATTGCTAGAAAACTTAACATTAGCGAGCCTGGTGAATATGCGCTTAATGTTCGCTAAGGCGAGGTAACGTTTTTGTCTATAGAACTGTTGCGGAGTGTAACTCTGCATCTTCCTGATACCCTCCGCAGCTCACTCAAATCCCCAAAAGGGCAGCTTTTTTCACGACGAGGACTCGGGGCTGCTAAAGATACATGCACCTATATCAAGAAGAAAAACCTCCATCCTGTAATCGCCGTCGGTGATATGGTATCTATAAACCTAGCAAAAGTAGATTGTCAAGCCACGGTGTCTATTCTTGACGGAAAGACTAAACGTCATGAGAAACTGGACTACAAATTTGACGCTAATGTAATGTTACAGGTTCCTAACCCTGCTGCACAAATCCGACCAGAGATGTGGATAGCCATCGAGCATGCAATAACATTGGGGGCGAAGGGGAAGAGAGCAAAAATTCTTATAGAGGGTGAAGAAGACCTTGCCGCGTTGCCTGCCGTGATGCTTTCCCCTCTCGGCGCGGCAGTTGTGTACGGATTGCCTAGCAAAGGCATAGTTGTCATGGAAGTGACCCCTACACAAAAACAAGAAGTATACCAAATCTTGCTACAGATGATACCGAAATGAAAATCAGTATAGAAAACAAGGTGGATAATCAACTCCTCCATCGCCAAGACATCAGATTCCAAATAGAACATTCAGGATCGTCTACACCCAATAGGCTAGCAGTACGGGCGAAGTTAGCAGCATTGCTGAACTGCCAAGAAGACCAGCTCTTCATAATCGAACTCGCTGGGGTTTTCGGTCGAGGTTCAACGAGGGGATACGCTCGTCTTTATCCCTCCAAAGAAGTCGCGCTTGTAAAAGAGGATAAACACATCCTTAAACGTCATGAACCTAAAGAGGAGGAAAGTACTCCCTCCTGATTGTCACGATAAATATTAACGAAGTGAAGGTGAAAACCGACGCCAAAAACTAACAAATATTACAAAGTTGGAAAAGATGGGAAACTAACACGAGAGCGCCGCTTCTGTAGCCGCTGCGGTGACGGCGTTTTTATGGCAGAACACTCTGATCGAATCGCCTGTGGCAAGTGTGGTTTTACTGAGTTCAAACCCACTAGAAAAGATGGCGAATAGGTAAGGCAGACTTAAGATATGCTATAGAAAAGGCGGCCTTGCCATTATCTCTTTTGGGCTAGCCTGAGGGTTTCGGATGTTTGTACTAGGAATCGAGAGTACTGCGCACACATTTGGTATTGGTATAGTTGATGCTGAAGGAATGACTCTTGCAGACGCGAAATCTGTGTATTCACCTGATGAGGGTGGCATTCATCCCAGAGAAGCTGCTGAGCATCACCAAGAATCGTGTCTTCTTGTACTTCAGAAAGCATTGAGTCAAGCCAGTATTTCTCTTCCACAGCTTTGCGCGGTTGCATTTTCCCAAGGTCCAGGTCTCCCTCCTGCGCTCCGAGTAGGTGCTGTGATGGCACGAGGCTTAGCATACAGTCTTAAAATCCCCTTGATTGGTGTTAATCATTGCCTTGCTCATGTTGAACACGCTCGTTACTTCAGTAAAGCAGAACGTCCACTTATTGTGTATCTATCAGGAGGTAACACGCAACTTACAACGCTAGAAGAGAATCGTTACCGAATCTTTGGCGAAACTCTTGACATTGCTCTCGGTAATATGCTGGATATGTTCGGGCGTGCTGCGAAACTTAAGCATCCAGGTGGACCAAAAATCGAAAAGCTAGCACGCCACGCAGACGGGACATATTTGTCGCTTCCTTATACCGTTAAAGGTATGGACTTGGCATTCTCTGGGCTGTTAACAGCGGCAAAACGCTTATTGAAAGAAGGTGCTGACCTGAAGTCAGTTTGTTATAGTTTACAGGAAACCGCATTCTCGATGGTGGCAGAGGTTGTGGAAAGAGCACTTGCACACACTCAACGCACTGAGCTTCTAGTTACTGGTGGAGTCGCAGCTAACAACCGGTTACGTGAAATGTTACAAATTGTGGCTCAGAATCAGTCAGCTTGCTTTGCATCTGTGCCCCCCAAACACGCTGGCGATAATGGTGCTATGATTGCTTACACTGGTTTACTATTACAAAGAGGGAAAATCGAGACCCTTCTCTCAGCAAGTCGCGTGCAACCCAAATGGCGTCTCGACCAAGTTGAGATAGTATGGGATTAGGCGAGAAACTATGTCGGTTGTTCTTGCAAAAGGCGCGGAAGCTACACTCTTCCTAGAGCAATGGTATGGGATGCGGGTCGTCAGGAAACATCGTATCCAAAAAAGATACCGAGTCGAATCACTTGATAAAAGACTAAGACGAGAAAGAACTATCCGTGAGGCTAGGACAATCACTGCTGCGAAACGTGCAGGTGTTCCTACTCCGATAATTTTCAGTGTCAATGTAGAGGCTGCAACTATTATCATGGAACACATCAAAGCTCATCGTCTTAAGGAGCGCATTAGTGTTCTATCTTCTAATAAGCGGCAGAGAATCTTCAATCAGATAGGAAAATCTGTTGCCCTTCTACATCAAACTCACATTTGCCATGGCGACCTCACAACCTCTAACTTGCTTCTGCATGCTAGCGGTAAAATCTACTTCATCGATTTTGGGCTGGCTACTACAACCCAATCTGTTGAAGATCTCGGTACTGATATTCACCTCTTACGTCGGGCGTTATATAGCACTCATCACATATTTTGGGAGGGATGTTTCAACGCATTCAAAACTGGCTATCAGAATAAATATGGTATAGGGGCTAGTAGAATTCTCCGTAAAGTCGAAGCGATTGAAAGTAGAGGTCGATACATCACTGAACGGATTCGGTGAACTAACAAGATGACATCAACTCCGCTCCTCTTCGCCACATCGAACCAACACAAGGTCAGTGAAGCACAGGCAATTTTGGGAAAAGTCGGTATAGCTGTAGAACAATATCCATACAGGCCTCCAGAGCTTCAAGCCGATTCCTTAGAGGAAATCGCCCGCCATAGTTGCTTACAAATACTACAAGAAGTCAAACGCCCAGTTTTTGTCGAGGATGCTGGTTTGTTCATCTACAAGCTTAACGGCTTCCCCGGGCCCTACTCTCACTATGTGTTAGACACCATCGGAAACAAAGGCATTCTCAAACTAATGAAAGATGTTGAGGATCAGAAAGCAGTCTTTCGCAGTGCTGTAGCATTCGCGCGTCCTGGTCAGCCCTGCAGAATCTTCACTGGCGAAACTCAGGGGCGCATCACGAAAGAAATTCGGGGTACCCATTGGGGTTTTGATCCAGTTTTTGTACCAGACGAGGGGGATGGTCACACATACGCTGAGATGGGGGCAGAGAAGAACAAATATTCCCATAGGGCTCGTGCCCTTTCAAAACTTGCAGAGTGGCTCAGCGCACTAGATGTTTAACCACCTAAAGGAGATATTCTTAAATAGCGTTGTTCTAACCAGCTTTGCGGCGAATAATACCCAATTTAACGCTATACTATCTTAAGGTGTGACTATGGCACGAATGCATACCTCCAAAAGGGGCAAATCCCATTCAACCAGACCGATTCGACTTGAGGTACCTGAATGGTGCACTCGAACACCTGAAGAAGTAGAAGAACTAGTGATTCAATTATCTAAACAGGGTCACCAGCCTTCCAAGATTGGGCTATTTCTCCGAGACCAGTACGGAGTTCCCCTCTGTAAGGCGATAACAGGGAAAACGATTACTCAAATCCTTCAAGAGCACGATCAAGGATTGAAGGTACCGGAGGACTTGTTCCACCTTATTCAACGCGCAATCAATCTTCGCCGACACTTAGAAGAAGCTAGGAAAGACCTGCACTCTAGTTATGGGCTCCGACTAATCGAAAGTAAAATCCGACGTCTGGTCAAGTACTACCGTCGTAAAGGTGTTCTTCCCGCTGATTGGAAATATACTCCTTCAAAGGCGGCCCTCCTCATTAGATAGAGCTTCTCTCTTTTGATAGAATACTTATAGGTGCTGTTTAGAGTTATACTCTAATGTACAGTATCTTTCGAGAAGGCGTTATTTGGATATTGGCTGATTTCATTGACAAAGAATCTAGAACGTTTCTTAGAAGTTGCAGATGCAGCGGCTGGGGCTATCAATGATTGGATTAGTTCCAAAGAACAGATTTTTGTAACATCGCACCTCGATTCGGATGGGCTCTCCGCTGCAGGAATCATTGGAACTGCTCTACATCGACGAGGGGCGTACTTTCAGCTACGAATAATACGTCAACTTGATCGTCCTTACCTATCTCAGATTGCAACGGAAGGCCCTAATCGATACATTTTCGCTGATCTTGGAAGTGGTCAATTACACCACATCGAATCAGCTTTGATAGACGCGCCAGTAGTTATTCTGGATCACCACCCACCTTCTATCAAGAACGTTTCCAAAAATATCCGTCAAGTGAATCCCCATCTCTGTGGTTTTGACGGGACACACGAGATATCTGGGGCTGGTGTTGCTTATCTTGTTGCCCGGCATTTGGGCGCCTCTAATGAAGATTTAGCTGCATTAGCGGTAGTAGGTGCTATCGGTGATGTTCAAGACAGAGGTGAAAAACATACACTATTGAGCTTGAATAAGGATATCATAGTAGAGGATGCAGTGGCAGCAGAAGTCCTTGAGGCAACAACAGATATCCGAGTGTTCGGACGCGAAACCCGTCCAATACACAAAGCTTTGCAATATACTAGTGACCCTTTCATCCCAGGTATTAGCAATGATTCAGAGGGGGCGCTCTCCTTTCTATCTGATATCGGTATAGAATTAAGGGATGGTGAGCGCTGGCGTACTATCGCATCATTATCGAAGGAGGAGAAACGCCAGCTCAACACTGCTCTCATCACCTATATGCTGAAAAGAAATATCCCCGCTCGTGAAGCCCAGTCAATTATTGGGAGAGTCTACACTCTTAAACGGGAGAATCAGGGGAGCTTCCTCCGAGATGCTAGAGAGTTCTCTACGCTTCTCAATGCCTGTGGACGGTCAGACCAGGGCGGAGTTGGTGTTGCAATCTGTATGGGTGATCGCGGAAGCCTGTATCGAAAAGCTGAAATAATTCTCAAAGAACACCGCCGCCAACTCGCCGAAGGTCTTACTTGGCTTGTTGAAGATTCAAGTGCTATTGAGAATCGTAGGCTTCTGCAAACTTTTCACTCACAAGACAGAATCTCAGAAACTATTGTAGGCTCGATTGCGGGTATGGCTCTCTTTTCACGTATCTTAGATTGGACAAAGCCTGTGATTGCCTTTGCTCATACTAGAGATGGTCGTGTTAAGGTATCAGCACGTACAAGCCAGCCCGTAATTAGATCAGGTGTCCATTTGGGTGAAATCTTGCGGCTTGCATGTGAAGAAATCGGGAGCGGTTCAGAGGGCGGCGGTCACAGTATCGCTGCAGGAGCTACAATTCCTAGAGGATTTGAAGAGCGCTTTCTTGATATTGTCGAACGGCTGCTCGCTAAACAACTTGGTCAAACAAAAGTATCTCCCTCACCTAGTGAGGAAGCATAGTTTGAGGAAACCTATAAATAGCTGAGTCTAGTTCCTGCACCTTCACCGTTACTTCCAAAATAAATATCGCTAGTGAATCTGTAATGAGTCGTTCATCTCGTGTTCGTGACAAATGGCGAGAGAAGCGCTGGTATACGATGATTGCGCCTTCTTCCTTCGGCAACATTGGGATAGGGGAAACTCCGGCGGGAAGCCCTAAACACCTTGTTGGAAGAAGAGTTGAAACAACATTATACGCTATTTCTGGTGACTTCAACCAGATACATATCAAACTCTATTTTCAGATTAATGAAGTGAAGGGTGATAATGCATTCGCACATTTCGCAGGACATGATTTCACTCGCGATTATCTTAGAAGTTTGGTTCGTAGGGGGAGCAGCCGCATTGACGGTATACTTGATGTAACGACAAAGGATGGATACCGTCTCCGTGTGTATGCTATTGCATTTCCAGTGCGGCGCGCGAAAACCACTCAACAAGCTGCTATAAGAAAAATAATGAAAGAAATCGTGATGAAGCGTGCATCAGAGTTATCATTTGATGCGTTTGTCCAAGAGTGTGTACTAGGTAAGATTGGCAGCGATATCTATAATCGTGCAAAGATTATTTTTCCATTAAGGAAATGTGAAATCAGAAAGAGCAAGCTACTCGCAATGCCAAAGCTAGTATTATCAGATTGATAGCGCGCGGAGTATTACACGCCATTGCAGATAGAGGGTGCAGTGGGATTGGGTGGATACTTTCTCGTTTTCCTTAGTGTCTATCCTTCTTTTGGAGGGTTTTCGTTAGTATTTCACGCCGACTTAAAGCATAAATATTGTAAAACAAAGCAATAAGGCTTATTAATGACGAATACTGATTTAAGTCTGGTTGGGTCAACATGTTTGCACGAACACTTCAGAGGCAGGGATTCTGGAAAGCAAGATCAACTGAAAATGGAAAAGGACGACGAGTATTCCTGAAACATGATCTATATCTAGGCGGAATCTATGTAGAAGTGATGAACAAAGTGGCTATAGTACGGATTCACGAGCTGGGTCTCGTAAGGGTCTTTAAGAGGGCAAAGGCCTTACGAAGCTTCCTAGCGGAACTTGAGGCAATGAAGGGTCGCCTCGCTGTTGAGTCGCCACCACTACATGCTCTTGTTCATCTTTCTGACGAGTAGAGTTTGTGCCTTTCATATCTCTTGATGAAATCAACGAAAAGCTATTTCAGCATCAGATAGACACTAGAGGCAGTTCTTGTTGTGGTACCTGATAGCCTATCGAATGGATTTCATGTGGTTTAGTTGCCCAAATTTCTTCGGGAGCGTAATGTTGTCAAAAAGGATTGGAGAAAAGTCAAACTCCGAATAGCGCTTTGTTACCCAAATGTGTATGCAGCAGGAACGACAAGTCTTGCAACACATCTGCTCTACTACTTATTCAATAGCCGAGAGGATGTTGCCTGTGAGAGGGTTTTCTTTGAAACAAATGAAGTACCCTATTCTCTGGAATCTAGGCAACCCCTATCCCGCTTTGACGTTGTTGCCTTTTCCCTCCAGTTTGAAGTAGATTACCCTCATGCTGTAGAGATGTTGCTCCGCTCTGGTATTCCTCCTTTGGCAGCGGAGCGCAATCGACCTTGGGTTATTGCAGGTGGACCTTGTGCAATGGAAAACCCTTTCCCTATGCTACCCTTTGTTGATGCCTTTCTCATAGGTGACTTGGAACCAGTATGTGATTTGCTCATCGATGCATTGATTCAAGCAAAATCACAAACAGAACTAGATTCCTTATTAGATGGGCATTTCTTTCTCTCAGGACGCCATGATGCACAACGAGCGTTTTTAGCCAATCTTGATAAGGCACCACATCCAACATGTCAAGTACTTCCCGAACCACCCTATCCAAAAATAATGGAGCCTGCGTTTGGACGAAGCCTCCTCGTTGAAGTTTCACGAGGATGTAACCGACGCTGTAATTTCTGTCTGACCAGCTATCAGAGTGGTCCCTGTCGTGAACGTAGTTTGACCACTATCGAAAACATAATTGATGTGGGAACACAATGCACAGGAGTCGAAAAAATAGCTCTGATTGCTTCCGGTTTGGGTGATTACTCACACCTTGGTAGTCTACTAAACTCCATTGTCGAAAGAGAGCTCAAATTATCAGTCCCTGCACTCCGAGCTGATTTAGTTAATCTCTCCATCCTTGAATTAATATCTCGCGGAGGTCAACGAACATTGACCCTCGCACCAGAGGCTGGCTCACAAAGGTTACGCAATATCCTAGCAAAAGGAATCCCTGACGCGGACTTCTACAAGGCTATTGATGAAGCAATCAAAGCAGGCTTCAATATGTTCAAGCTTTACTTCCTCATCGGTCTACCCACAGAAACAGAGGAAGATATAACTGCAATCTCAAAGTTCAGTAAGAGCCTTCTAGAATTATCACCGAAGCGTCACAGAATCCACGTGAGTATTTCACCGTTTATTCCCAAGCCACATACACCCTTTCAGTGGTGCGGACTTGCGCCGCTATCCTTATTGAAGAAGCGGTTATCGAAACTCAAAAAGGAGCTTCGCGTTGGTCGAATAAAACTTGATTTAACGAATCCTCGGTGGAGTGTTATCCAGTCTGCTCTTTCAAGGGGATCCACTGAAATGGCACCGGTTATTCTTTCAGTAGCACAAGAAGGGAGGCAGACGGCAGGAAAGTGGTTCCGTGCAGCAAAAGAGCTGGGAATCAACTTGGAAGCATTAGCGACTAAACAGCTTTCCACTAACGACTCACTGCCTTGGGAAGTTCTGGACGTAGGGCTCGAACGGAAAATTTTATTGGATAGATTTAGAAAATTAACCTGAAAGCTGATAAGACAGGTGAGTATATCGGTGAAAGAAAAGAGCAAAGAACGTAAGGTAGAAGAAGATGAAAGGCAGGCTCCAACAGAAAGCCTGGATTCGAAGGCTGATCAATGGCAGCAATTTCGAAGACGGTTCCCCAATCTTGCGACAGAACTTGAAGCTTCACAACCTCGTGTACGCATTGACGGCGTACGTTGGGAGGAAATCGAACATACACCAGAAGACGGTTCATCTTCTCAAGGAAAATTTTCAGGCTATTCACCAGACCCAATTGACTTCATTCGTCGATGTGAAACAAAAGAACAGGCTCTTGAAATCATCGACTATTTAGAAGAAAGAAAGGAAATCGATGCAGCCTATGCTGAATCCCTAAGGCATCAAATCCAAACACGAGGCCTTCAGAGCTTTGGCCCTAGAAAAACCTGGGGTCATTACGAGCGACAAGACTAACGATTAATGAGTAGCAGCTGACGATACGATGCGAATACAATCATTGGCTTTGAGTTCGTAATTTTCGCTTAAACGTTTCTTTGTTCGAGCATCTATAGCGTGGATAAAGGTTTCACCTAAATCTGTATGAATTTTGAAAGCGAGTTGGCGTGCTGTAGTGCCACGTGGAACCAGAAAAACATCTGGTAACACATTTCCGTCGTGATCGCTTAACTTCCCAACATCTTCAACTGGATAGACTGGGATTAGTTGAAGTATATCGAAGACTATTGTATTGATAATATGCTGCACACCAGTTGACCCATATTTATCTAGAATTTCTTTTTGTACGCGCGTAAGCTGTTGCTTCTCATCATCGCTAAGAGCTTCAGAGCGAAGTATCTTAAAACGTGAATCGCCAGGCTGGTATTCTATCACTCCATTCTCACCCAATGTTCGGAGCGCAAATTCGCTTGCTGCGCTACAAGGAATTACTTGGTATTCAGATAACTGGTGAAGCTTCTCTAAATGAGCAGCCGCTTGTGGACGGTCCATTTTATTTGCTGCAATTATCATTGGTTTTGCTAGTCGCCTCAATATCTGGGTAAAGGAGAATAAATCAGATTCAGACCAATCTGTTGGTTTCTTTGTTTTCAGCTTGGCTTCTAACATTGCTGCTCGGATTGACCTTTCCTCAAAATCTAAACCAGAGAGTTTCTCAGCTAATAACTTACTAAGGCTTAGCCTTTCTGTTTCTGCGCGTCGAGAGATGTGGCGCCAGTCTCGCTGAATAATCTGGATAATCCACATCACAATCTCACGCTCTAGAAACTCCACATCTTTGCAGGGGTCCCAAGAGCCAGGTTCAACATCACGTCCCTCCGCATCAAGTGAACCAGAAGCATCAACAATGTGGATAAAGGCATCTGCGCGGCGCAATTCATCAAGGAATTGGTTCCCCCGACCACGCCCAGTGTGCGCATCTGGCACCAACCCAGCAACATCCAGCATATCAACAGGAGCTAATCGTGTTCCCTCTCGGCACACAGAGTTCCTTGGATTGTCCTGTACTCCAAACTCCTTACAAACACATTCAATACTTACAAAGGCTGTGCCAGGATTCGGCTCTATTGTTGTGAAAGGGTAGGCACCGACCTTTGCAGCGGTTCGACATGCAGCGTTAAGGAAAGTGCTTTTCCCAGAAGATGGTTTCCCAACTATTCCAATTAGCATAACACGCACCAGCTAAATATTATAGTATGTCCATAAGATAAATGAAATTAGTTTTCTTATTTGGTGCCTGAATCCCGTTTAGGTGAAAAAAATGAAGGAAAAAAGCCGAGTCTTAGTAACAGATGCTATTCACAAAGATGCCATATCCCATTTGGAAAAAGCAGGATTAGATGTTGCGGTTCGTACAGACATCTCTGCTGATGAGTTAAAGCAGGTTATTGGAGAATATGATGCAATTATTGTTCGGGGTCGAACGAAGGTAACAAGTGAAGTTATTGCGGCCGGTCAGCGGCTGAAAATCATTGGGAGATCAGGTGTGGGATTGGATAATGTTGATCGAGCGGCAGCCAAAGAGCGCGGTATTCACGTAGTGAATTCTCCTGAGGGTCCTTCAGTTTCTGTTGCAGAGTTGGTGTTTGCTCTAGCCTTTAACATTCTTCGTAGAGTGTCGTTTGCAGATCAGGGAATGAGAGAGGGTAAGTGGTTGAAGAAGGCTTGTAAAGGTAACGAGCTAAAGGGGAGGAAACTCGGTATTGTTGGGTTTGGGTTTATTGGTGAAGAAGTAGCAAAAAGAGCTCTAGCCTTTGGCATGAATGTGTTTGCCTTCGATATACTCCCAGATCGCATTGAAGTGATTACAGCAATAGGGGCTGAGTATAAGCCGCTCAAAGATTTATTAGCAGATTCAGATATCCTATCAGTCCACGTACCCTTGAACCCGAAGACCAAGGGGCTCGTTGGTGCAGCTGAAATTGCTACGATGCCAGAGGGAGCAATAATAATTAACACATCCAGAGGAGGGATTGTGGACGAGAGAGCACTTCACGAAGCCTTGGTTTCTGAGAAACTCGGGGGAGCTGGGTTGGATGTGTTTTCCGAAGAACCGCCATTTGGAAATGAGCTACTACGTAAATTAGTTGCCCTCCCCAATGTTGTGGCAACACCACACATCGGGGCAATGACATGGGAAGCCGAACTTGCTAACTCGATGATAATCGCAGAGAAGATTATAACACAAATGAAAAGGTGATCAACAGAACCATTCAGTGGTTCCCGAAGCTTTTTTATAGTGTTTGGCGGTTCGCTAACTCCAACCGCCGTCCTATTGGGAGGTCTACGGCTTAACCTCCTTGATTCTGATGCGGCTATTACCCAAAACTGACGGAGATGTAGAACCAATGTACAAATTTGTAGGAGAGCTGTACGCGCGCCACGAAAAGAACTTGAAGGAACTGATATGGCAGCGCTTAATTAAATGGCGTAAGCAACCTGCTACAGTTCGTGTCGAACGTCCAACTCGTATTGACCGAGCTCGCCAAAAAGGCTATCGAGCAAAACAAGGCTACATCATTGTACGTCAGAGGATAAGCCGTGGTTCTAGACGAAAGCCTCGCCCTACAATGGGTAGAAAACCGAGAAAAATGGGAACCGTAAAAATAACACCAGGCAAGAGCCGACAATGGATGGCAGAAGAACGTGCTGCCCGAAAATATCCCAATCTTCAAGTTATCGGCTCTTACTGGGTAGCTGAAGATGGCAAACATATCTGGCACGAAATAGTCCTAGTCGATCCTGCGCACCCCGTTATCAAGGCTGATTCCCGTATTAATTGGATCTGTGACCCAGCACAAAGAGGTCGTGTGTTCCGAGGGTTATCACCAGCAGGAAAGACATCGAGAGGTCTACGAAAACGCGGAACTGGTGCTGAGAAGGTTCGACCGAGTATTCGTGCTCATCACCGACGTGGCAAATAAATCACTGATCTATCTTTAAGGAGGATTGTGCTGGTGCCAGAACCAGGGCCAACCAGCTTCTTAGCTAATGCCTTTGTGCATGCCACTGAGGACGAGGAAAAGGTTCTAAACGCAATTAAGACACTTCTAAATGGGGAAGTGTGGGAGGCTACTCAAATTAAGCGCAAATCAATGAGAGGACACTTTCATAATCCTCTTCTCCGATTAACAGTCACATTGAATGACTCCTCCCTCATTGTCCAAACATTACAATTCATTGGCTCTCAAATTTCATCACAAGAACGGGAATATCTTCAACAGAGTCTAGATTTGCATTATGATGGGAAGAGACGATTTTTTCTACGCCTTGATAAGCAAGCAGCTGCAAGAGGTATCCTTCGGATTATTAAACAAGGCGACTCAATACGATGTACAGTTAAATTCTCGGGTCAACATTTTAACATTGAAACCCTACGAGAGCTGTGTCAAGTAATCAATCTGTTTTAAGGGTGTACGGAATGTCATTCTATGATTTCCACATTCGTATAAAGAAATCAATGATTGAGCCTTCTTTAAGCAGATTTTGCGCCATCGCCAAGGAGTTAGGTTATTCAGGTTTAGCTGTTGAGACATCAACACTCATTCCTGAATATCTATGTGAAAACTACCATCTATATCGACGACTAACTCTTTCACTTCCTAATGCTTCTCGTTTGAAATTTCACGCGAAAGAGAGGCGGAAAAAAACTGACCTTCTGGTAGTCCAAGGTCACACAAAACCGATCTGTTTAGCAGCGGCAGCCGCCTCTGATGTGGATATGGTTATGTTTTATGGCATCGAAGATTTTGGAGTTATTGATTCTCTGGTTGCTCGGACTTTCTCTAACCAAGAGATGTTGGCCGAGGTTTGCTTGGGAGGGCTTATTCAGTCAAGCGGACCGAATCGGTCCCGGTTGATGCGGTCAATGGCTACAGCAGTGGAACACTTGGTAAGAGCCAATTGTACCCTTATCATTACTAGTGGTGCCACTGCCCCCCTTGAGCTTCGGGCACCACGAGACCTCGTCGCTCTCGCTTTCCTCGCAAATATTCCTGAAGATGTTGCTAAACAGAGTATGTACAGCAATACTGGTGTGTTGTCAGAGGTGGTTCAGCGTCGCGTTACCGGACGACAGGTAAAAACAAAACGTAGGAGTAATCAAGACTGAAAGCTAAACGACGATATCTTGTGCTTCGAATAATCACAGAGGACCCCCTCCCGCCGGAAGGGAAGTTTCGTGAGGCAATCTGGCAGCAACTACAACAACTTTATGGTGAATTGGGTGTCAGCCGCGTTGGATTTTGGGTGATGAGCTATAATCCTGAACTTTTTTTCTCTATTGTTCGTTGTCAACACAACCAAGTTCGTGAGTTACGGGCAGCTCTAGCAACTATAACCAGCATTAACCATACGCCTATTCTCCTGCAGGTAGTAGGGATGAGTGGTACAATCCGTAAAGCGAAGACTCTATTACCAAGGCAAGAGAAATGAACTCTATCTCGATGTATGCATTACCATCGAGTATTCAGCGATTTCTATCTCATTAGCTTGCTGCCACACGAATTAGCATCAGCAGTGTTGTCAGCAAGACTATGCCAAAAGAGATATAGTCGATGATTAAATCTATTTGTTTGGGGGCTCGGTGAAGCCAGCCGCTCCAGACTGAGCCATTGGCTGTGAAGATCTCGCGACGAGTGGAGAGCCCTCGCCTTTTGTTTTATATCATTAGCTACGAATTCTAATTGTCACTTCAAAAAGATGTTCTTCTATGAATTGGTATGCTCTCATACTATGCCGTCCATCACGGGAAATACCATCGATAACCCATGCACAGGGATTATACGCCATAAATTCAAGATCATGTCCTGAAGGGCGAGGTGGTGCTGGATGGGAATGAAATATAGCAACCAATTCTAGATCATTCAATGATGCGATAGTTAGGATACGGTATTGATGTTCAGGATCAATGGCAAATGATGAAGAAGATTGAGCAATGTTCTCCATTTCGACAACTTGCAAAACGATGGCTGTGTTATCTTCCTCTCTAAATGTACCCAATAATAAAGCGCAACCTTCGAAGGGATCGGCGCGGCGCCGAATAGCATAGAGCTTTTGCCGTTGCCCCCTCGTGAGTTGAATTGTTTTTATTTGATTTTCCATCGAAAGATGCCCAAGAAACACTTAAAAGCTTCTCGCCTTTTGAATTTTCGCATTCCCGCTAGAGCAGCAAATTACGAGGCAAATATAGGATGTCTCAAAAAACTCGTGAACGGAAGCAAATGCGGCGCACGATGTTTATTAGCGGCGCTGCCATCGCATTTATCGCGTTAATGGCTGGCCTACTGGCATTACGGTTCGGGCCCTTTGCTGGGATAGTTGACTTCCTCGGACCTGTAATAACTGGCGTAATTGGTATTACGCTTCTAACCCTTCTGTTTATTGGATTGGTTCTGCTCATCGGCAATCTACGGAATATGTATGGAGAATCAGCTGGTTGGTTTGACGTCATCGTACTTTGGGTGTTAGTTGTAATAATAGCAGCAATACTCTTCGGTGTTCCAGTAGCGCTGTTAACTGGTCTTCTATGTATTGGTTTCATATACTATCTTCACCTTGCCCAAGACTAGTTTCAGATAACAAGACTTAAAACCAGTATTCCTAAACGGCACATCAGCTAGCAAGTTGAATAACCTAAAACATGAGGACAGCAATCCTCCTCCCCAATATTATTGGAGGAACCGTTTGTGATTGGCTCCGGTCCGAGTTATGACAGCGCTTTAACCCTATTTAGCCCCGAAGGACGTCTCTTCCAAGTCGAATATGCACTGGAAGCCGTCCGGAAAGGCACCACTATCGTTGGAATAAGATGCAAGGATGGGGTTGTACTCGCTGCTGAAATACGTCTCGTTCCACTTCAGGAGCGAACATTGAATGAAAAACTCTTCGAGATTGATGGGTCTATCGGTGCACTAGTTTCGGGATTATCCGCGGATTCCCGTTACTTAATGGCTCGTGCAAGAACACTTGCCCAAATCCACCGCTTAACATTTGGTGAAGCAATTCCAGTGCACACATTAACAAAGAAGTTCTGTGATTTCATACAAACCTATACCCAGCGGGGTGGTTTACGTCCCTTTGGTGTCCAAGTGTTATTTGCTGGTGTTGACAATGTACCACGGCTTTTCGTCACAGATCCTATCGGCTCTTTCTGGAGTTACAAAGCTCATGCACTAGGACAGAAAGCTGATCAAGTCATCGAAACTCTGAAACAGGAATACCGTTCGGATCTGACTGTGAAAGATGGGCTGCTCCTAGCAGCAAAAGTAATGACTCGAACAGCGGATTCTAAATTAACTCCTGAACGTCTAGACTTCGCGAAAATTACTCTAAAACAAAAGCATTTCACTCGTTTGGACAGGAAAGCTGTTCTGAAATTAATAAATCAAAGCTAGAAAAGGAGTGTTGGTAAGTGTGTCAGGGTCTGGTGGAATGCGTGGTGATAAACGTATTGATCTTGGCGATGCTGTGCTCGCCAGATTGGAGGTAAAGGGTAAGCGGTTTGAAATAATCGTTGACCCCAAACTGGCATGGCGTTTCAAGCAAGGGGAAACCGTAGATGTGCGAGATGTGCTCAGGGGGGAAACCATCTTTGAAGATGCTCTCCGGGGACAAAGGGCCACCAAAGAAGACCTTGAGGAAGTTTTCGTAAGTCCCGATGAGCTTGAGATAGCTCGTCAAATTCTCATTGATGGCTCCTTACAACTAACTACTGAACAGAGAAGAGAGTTCTTTGAAAAACGTCTCCGACAAGTAATCGATATCATTACTCGTAACTGCATCAACCCAAAGACAGGGCTCCCACACCCACCCGCACGAATTGAAGCTGCAATGACAGAGGCAAAAATCCTTGTTGATTCCCGCCGTTCTGCTGAAGAACAGGTCAGTGGCATAGTAAAAGCACTTCAACCAGTCATCCCAATTCGAATGGAGATTCAGAGGATTGCCATTAAAATCCCACCAGATTTTGCAGCAAAGTCTGTTGGAGTCGTTAAGCGCTTTGGTAGAATCACAAAGGAAGAATGGCAACGGGATGGGTCATGGATTGCGATAATTGAAGTGCCTGGTGGGTTGCGTGGCCAGCTAATTGACGAGCTTAACGCACTTACAAGGGGACGTTCCGAGATTAAGATACTGAAACAGGAAGAAAATGAATAAGGAATGAATATCTTTGACAACACTTGTTAAGCCACAGGATCTTGTGGTTCCTGGACAATTACTCGCTAAGGGCGATTACCGTTGTGGTGATGGCACTTATAAAGAGCAACAAGAAGTCTTCGCATCGGTTGTAGGCATTGCCAAAGTGAAGGGCAATCTCATCTTCGTTGTTGCGCTTCAAGGACGGTACAATCCTAAACCACGGGATATCGTGATTGGTAAAATTATAGAGATTACCATGAATGGATGGTTAGTAGATATCAGTTCAGCCTATCCAGCAATGTTAACGGTTATGCACGCCCTAAGTAGGCGAGACGCTACTCGGGCTTCTGATGACCTCCGACGATGGTATGATGTTGGCGATACTGTGATTGCTGAAATTGTTGCAGCTGATAGAACACGGGACCCTCTATTGACTACTCGGGGTCGCGGTCTGGGTAAATGCCGCGGTGGTACGATCATCAAGATAACTCCCACGCGAGTACCTCGTCTTATAGGTCGCAAAGGCTCGATGATTAGTATGCTCAAATCAGAACTAAAATGCGATATTGTCGTTGGTCAAAACGGAATTGTCTGGATAAAGGGTGACCCCAACCACACTGTTATTGCAATTGAGGCAATCCGTCAGATAGAGCGAGAAGCTCATACTAGCGGGCTTACAGATCGCGTTCGAGAAGTCATCATTATGAAGCTCTCTGATAAAAGAAGGTGAAAAGAAGTGAATGAAACTGACTCTGTAGATAAAGTAAAATTGTTTGATGAGAAAGGTTTACGCCTTGATGGGCGGCGAGTTGATGAACTCCGTCCATTTAAATTGGAGGTTGGTAGTCTAAGCCGAGCAGACGGCTCAGCATATATCGAACATGGGAGAAACAAGATTTTAGCAGCTGTTTATGGTCCACGTGAACTCCATCCCCGTCACCGAGCTATTGCGGATCGCGCTTTGCTTCGTGTAACTTACAGGATGGGCACGTTTTCTGTGGGGGAACGGAAAAGACCTGCCCCAAGTCGTCGAGAGCACGAAATATCTATGGTTATACGACAAGCGCTCGAACCAATGCTCTTCTTGGAGATGTATCCTCGAGCTGCCATCGATGTGTTTATTCAAGTATTAGAAGCAGATGGGGGCTCGCGGTGTGCAAGTACAACTGTTGCTTCAGTTGCACTTGCTAATGCTGGTATACCAATGCGGGGTTTAGTTACTGGTGTGGCAGTAGGTAAGGCTGGGGGTAAACTTTTGGTTGACCTGAGTGACCTTGAAGATAAGGTTGGTGAAGCTGATGTGCCTATTGCTATGGCTTTCGGGCGTGGCAAGTACACACTCCTCCAAATGGATGGTAAACTCTCAAAGGATGAGCTAGCAAAGTCGCTGGAAATGATTGAAGGTGCAATCGAAAAAATATATGAAAAACAGCAGCACGTACTCCGAGAGGGTTTCATCCAAATCCGCGAAGAAATCGGCGAGTCGGAAGAACCATCATCAGAAGATGAAGGGGATGGACCTGATACCGAGATACCTGGGGCTGACACGGAATCCACTGAGAGCGATTAAAGGAGAATAACTACAATGGATATTATTTCTGAAATTGAACGCGAACGAATGAATGAGCTACTTCAAACAGGAAAGCGGATAGACGGTCGAGGTTTTGATGACCTCCGTCCAATCAAGATTACAACTAACGTGGTTTCAAAAGCAGAGGGTTCTGCTGAAGCCTGGTTAGGTGAAACTCGTGTAATCGCGGGGATGAAAGTAAGTGTAGGGAAACCGTTTCCTGATACTCCTAATGAGGGCGTTGTCATTACAACTGCTGAACTATCTCCTATTGGGTCACCCACATTCGAACTAGGCCCACCTGGTGAAAAGGCTATCGA
>JAEOSX010000072.1 GCA_016840135.1 Candidatus Hermodarchaeota archaeon | reverse complement strand
TTCGCGCTTCTTGCGCTACTGTTTCAAGACGTCGTAATTCCTCCCGGAGATACGTTAAGTATTCTTTTTCAAAGCCCATTCTATTTTCACACCACCCCGATGAGAGTAAATATGATTTCTGAGATTGCAAGCGCCATTCCAAGAGCAATGGGATTAAGGAGGTTATCGTTAATCGAAAGTGCTACAACATCTACTAGAACTAACATCAGAGCAGCGATTATTCCATAGAACCACGGAATTCCTATGAAATACGATAATGGGAGGAACGCAATAAAACCAAATACGAATCCACCAATGGATCCTTCCACTGTTCGGTTGTCTCGTAAACGATGACGCCCAATTGACATACCAATAATAGCAGCTGCTCCATCCCCAATTGCTGAAACAATCACGACACTGACTGCTAACCAGCCTGTGAGCATCCAATAGCAAGTGATTCCAAATTGGTGAAGAAAATACCCCAAAATATAGAGAAAGAGAAAGGAGAACAGTGTTCCTACCGCGAAAAACACGTTAGCGCCTAATCTTGTTCGTTCAGTTGAACGCATGACCCGATCAGTTACTCGCCGGAAGGGAAAATAACCATAGACACGCACTCGAGTGAAATCAAATCCGAGGAAGAAGGCAAGACAAATACCTGCAAAGCCGATTGAAAGCGGGGGGCCACCAATCCAATTTACCATAGCTACAAGAACCATCAGGGAGTGGAATAGCTTCCTCTGGATTTCAGTAATAACCCTAGACATCTTCTCATTCAAGATAGTTTAAGGACTTCTTATTTCTTTGTGCAGAAAGGGAAATTCCTTAGGTACCCCTCTTCCTCATAGGAAGCTGTTAATTTAGAAAAGGATTTAAAGTCTGAGACTTGTCTGATTGCCTAGCTCTGACTGGCTTGGTATTTGGTGGCTAATGATGCGCCGAACGAATCTTGTTATGATATTGCTGGGGCTTCTAGTTTTCGCTGTGCCATTCCATAGTGCGACAGCCTTTCCCGAGGAGGGGCAGATGACTATTGTTTTTGATATGAGTCACGACCAGCCGCTAAGTATAGATAACCGAAATTTCACGCAGGCCATCAACTTCTTCCGGGGGCATACAGAATATTTAGTTCGGATTCATTCTGAAGGTGAAATAAACTCTACCGCACTCAATCGAGTGAGAACTCTAGTAATTCCAAATCCAGGTAGGAATTATTCAGCAGTAGAGCTTGAAGCAATAGCTGACTTTGTAAACGAGGGAGGATCTCTATTCCTCCTCGGAGATTATCAGATTAACGAAAGACTAATTGGTAATCCTAGGGTGCTGAATCAAATCCTCCATGCCATATCAGAAGATCGAATCAGTTTCACAAGTGTTGAACAGGACAACATCACTCAAGGTGATTCAATTACAGATTCAGTGAACAATATCACAGTGCCTTTCAATGTTAGAATCAGTTCAGCTGGAGTAACTAGCGAAATCCAAGCAGCCATCTTTTCAGGGATTAGTGAGGTCGTAATTGCGGGGGGTTCGTTGTCAACCAACGACTCTAGTCTTGTAGTTTCCCGTGGAGCGAACTCTTCTCAAGCTATCTCTATTGATGGTCAGATTATCCAAGAGCAGCCACCTTGGCTAGCTGCTTTTACGACTGGCTCGGCGCGTATTGTATTGTGTTCTTCAACGACGATGTTTTCAGACACATTGTGTGCAGGATTAAATGCGTCGTGGTTTCAATCAGGTGATAATTCAGTTCTTTGGTACCGCCTCTTCAATTGGATGACTCGTAGACTAATCTATGATCCAACGCCTATCTTGATTACTTTCGTGGCGATGGTGCTGCTCATAGGAATTTGTCTATTTCTCTACTCATTCTGGCGAGTAAAGCGCTCACGATGAATGAAGCTCCAAAAAAGAGTGGAAAGCCAACGAGCAATATCCCGGTGAGCACGAATCTTTGATTTCTCTTCTCCGTAGATTGTGGAGATTGGGACTTCGGCAAATGTGCCACCGACTCTTCTTGCGTCGATTAGAATCTCTGTTTCTGCAGCAAATCCGTTATCCCGAACAGTAATCCATTCGAGTATCCGTTTACTGAAAGCCCTATAGCCGCTCTGTGAATCAGTTATTGGTATCCTGAAGAAAATCCGTAAGAGCCTAGAGGTCATCAGGTTGCTCAGTTTGCGAAGAAAAGGCATAGTATCAGCTAATGTCGCATAACGAGACCCAACCACAACATCAGCTCTTTCTTGCTGGATTTTTCGTAGAAATCGTGGTATGAGATGTGGATCGTGTTGCCCGTCCCCATCGAGGGTAATGATGATGTCGCAGCCCTTTTGGAGGGCTTTCCGGAAACCAGTACGAAGAGCTGCACCCTTACCAACATTCCTAGGATGCCGAATTACTATTGCACCATTTTTTGAAGCGATATCTCCTGTTCCGTCAGTAGATCCATCGTCTATAACGAGGACACAATCAATGTACTGTCGAGTGGTGCGTACGACCTGTGCAATAGCTTGTGATTCTTGATAAGCGGGAATAATACAGCATACTTTCATTGGGTCAGCATCTCATATTGATTTACGATACCGTTGATTGGCTGGGAAGCAGGGAGAATCTATCCATCAAGAGATTCTAATTCAAACCTTAGAGGCTCTTGTGATTTGGATTTCGATTAGCACATATTTTTCTATTCGAAGAGTTGGATGTTGATAAAAAGGTTTGCTGCCTGCCTATTCTGCGATGCTCCCCTTTCGCTCTCTGCTCACAATATCAACCCACTCGCCATAAACATCAACGGGTTCGGTGATTGAGGAGATTGGTATTGTAGCCTGGCATTCGCAGTTGCCGCAAAAGACCAATCCTTGCCCAACTTTGTAATCTAGCTCTACGCGAACTGCGGAACGTCCGCATCTAGGGCAGTTAAAAATCGTAGGGATTGTACGGGATTGCCGCCTGTGTGTGATTTTTCTTCTTCGACGACCCATTGGATTTCCCAACTAGAATGCTCAGTCATACTATTTAATGATAAGGATAAAGGCTCTATGCCTGAGTTCCACGTTCTATCTCTTCAACAAGACGCTTCGCTTCACTCACCGCGTTTGGTTCTTCACAGGAATTTACGGCGATTTCAAGCTCGTTTGAATAATTGTTTAGTCGTACACGACCCGAGACAACTATTTCTCTACCCAGTAAGCTTTCTTCTACTCTTCTGATAGGTTCGTCTTCTTCGCCTGATTCCTCGACGATAGCTTTCGCCTCAGCGCCGGTCATCCCCAATAACTTCGCTGCGGGTGCACCTATGAACCGAGCGCGCATATTCTCGGTACCATCATCGATGATGATTTGAGCAATAATTCTCGGTACTGACTGCGATATTTTACCGCATTTTGGACAGGAGGTCGCAGTATCGCTAATAGTGACCTTCCGGGAGCATTTAGGACATGCGTCATATACGCTTCGTTGATGGAATACTTGTACGATGGTTCCGCGGATAGTAACTTGATTTCCTTGTGTAACACTAGAAAGTAGTTGGCCTGGTGATACATCATCCCCTGTTCTCACTGGATCTGAAGAAGGAGATTCTATTATTAGTCCTGGTGGATTCCGTTTGACCTTGGTCCATTTGTTAATATGGATTTCAAGTTCTTCACGAAGGCCTACTCTGCAGCCCGCGTTTTCTATCCTCAGTAATGTGCCTTCGGTTATATCAGTAAGATTATCTGCGGCGCTTCCCCAAGCCACAGCTCTGACCTGACCAGTTCCATCGGCAAGAATGAGAACGAGGAGTTTCCCTTCACTTCCATCTTTACGAGTGAATGTCTTAATTCCATGATTGGCTACTACAATTACTCCTAGTGCTGTTATGTAATCTCCCGCTTTGATTTCCTTTAGAGACAACATTTTAGCAGGTGATGTGCCTGAACGTTCCACAGTAGCGGCGCCATGACGAGTTATACGGCCTCTTCTTCCAACATGGAGTTCAGGTACCTTGCTTCGGTCAAGGCGGACATAGCCGCTCTCTACTCTTACGATATCGTTGATTTCTATCTTTTCAAACCACTCGGCTTGTTCGTCCCAGAGTACTAACCTTGTTTGCCCTGTTTCGTCTCCGATAGAAAGGCTAGCCACGACTCCTTCAGCTTCGCCTCGCTTGAAGGTGGTTTTTCGGTACTTTGCCTGTACAGTCCCCTGAACATGAACATCGCTCATCCCCTCTCCAAGAGTTGCTATTTTGGTAAACACCAAGGCTGCTTCGGGGAACTCTGCTG
>JAEOSX010000071.1 GCA_016840135.1 Candidatus Hermodarchaeota archaeon | reverse complement strand
TACGGCAATACCATTCCAACAGCAACCCCATGAGGCATCTTGTATAAGCCGCCCATAGCATGTCCGAAGGAGTGGGTGATTCCTAGTTGCGCGTTACTCCAGCTGAGCCCGCTGATTGTCGCCGCGTTATGAAGTTTTTCTCGAGCCTCTATATCATTGGGATCTTTGTAAGCACGAGGTAGGTACCTGAGGAGAAGCTTGACGCTATGAATTGCCAATGCGTCACTGAAGTCGTTTCTCCATTGAACGGTGTATGGGTCAACAGCCTGGGCAAGGGCATCCATGCCAGCGGAGGCTGTGATTTCTTGTGGCGCAGTTTTCGTAAGAGCAGGGTCAAGAATCGAGATGGAGGGGATTAGAACTGGATGGATTAGCTCCATTTTTCGGTGGCTCTTCGTATCTGTAATAACTGCTGCCCATGTAACATCTGAACCAGTACCCGATGTTGTTGGTATTGCGACAAGAGTTGTCTCTACTGGCGGAATCTGAGTTAGTGGCGTAATATCATCCATAGGGATATCTGGATGTTCGAATAGTACCATTGCAACCTTCGCTACATCGATGCATGAGCCACCGCCCAGACCTATTATTACATCCGGTCTGAACTGGCACACTAGCTCTAGACATTTGGTGACAACACTTACTGGCGGCTCTGGAAGGACACTGTCAAAGTGAGCAACTTCCTTTCCAGCTTTCTTAAGCTTGTCAGTAACACGGTCGAGGAGACCCATCTTAACCATAGTCTTGTCTGTGACGATAAAGGCGCGTGTGCCTGTAACTTCTTCGAGGTGGTCAAGGGCATCCTCGCCAAACACTATTAACGGGGGTGAACGAAAAAACCACATTGTAACTGTTACCTCTTGTTTTCTTGGTTTATCCATTAGGTCCTCCAAATAGAAAAGTTGGTTGGTTCACCATCTATTCACCCGTTTAAGAGTAGAGGGGAACCCAGACTGCCAGTTTGGCTACAAGGATAATCTTCTAGCTCGTGTAACTTGTTAGAACTCAGTTTTAACCATTTGAGCCGTGCGGACTAGTTCCTTGGCTGCACGAGTAGCGCGCATTACTTTAGCACGATCACCAGTTAGCTTCATTTTACGGGTGAGAAGGGCTTTGATAGGATCTAGACGACCTTCGACAATGGCTTCCCAGTTCGCATAAGACCCTTCGTAGATGAATGCAGTTTGTTTGGCTTCCCGGTTAGGAAATACATCATAACCACGGCACTTGCCATGCCAAAGATCCATCCACAGCACAATCTCTTCAGAAACCCCTGCATCTTCGTCAGGCCACACAATGAATAGGAAATCTCCTTCCCAATCGTGAGCCGCTTCTTCATAAGCTGGATTTTCGTTCAACGCTTTGACGTAGGCTACTAGCCACTCTTCTGTACCAAACTTGACCATCGTTTAATTCCACCGCTAGATGAATACACTCTACTAGCTGTATCGGCTCTTAAAGTGATTTGGTTGAAATAAAAATCATACCTGATATCACTAGTTTCAACAGATTTTTGAAAGAAGGGATGGGTCGATATTAGAGCCACTGGCAACCACTACGATTCGTTCTTTGGAATGAAACTCGATTTTTCTCTGGAGAATAGCTGCGACTCCAACGACACCAGCAGGTTCGAGGATACGTCGTTCGTTTTCTAGCGTCCAACGAATTGCTTCCAGTAACCCATCTTCCTCAATTAGCACAACATCATCAACGAAGCGTCTTGCCATGTCAAGGTTGATTTGTTCAGTGTTTCCTGCTAGTCCATCGGCAATTGTGGATTCGATGGGCACATGGAACAAACGGCTTGCATGATAATTCTCATAGAAAGCCCTTGTTGCAGTTGTTTGGATACCGATGACCCGGATTCCAGGATTAATAGTCTTGATCCAGAGAGCTATTCCGCTGATGAGGCCCCCACCTCCTATAGGTACAAGTAGCACGTCAGCTTCAGGTAGGTCTTCTAAAACTTCATAGCCGATGGTTCCCTGCCCTGCGATTACTTCTGGATCCGCGTAAGCGTGAATCAAAGTGGCTCCTGTTTTTGCGGCGAGCTGATGACTGTGGTCCGAAGCTTCGTCATAGTTTGCACCGTGATACACAAGTTCTGCACCGTATGATTTGCATTTACTGACCTTAAGTGGAGAGGCGCCTTTTGGAACTACTACCTTTGCAGGAACACCTTTCTGCTGCGCTGCATAAGCAACTGCTAACCCATGATTTCCAGTAGATGCTGTGATAACCCCTCGTGCAGCCACCTCTGGAGATAATGAGGCAATTCGGTTAGAGGCACCTCGAATCTTGAACACTCCTGTAAGTTGTAGGGATTCCCATTTGATAGCTACAGAGGCACCTGACATGCTGCTAAGAGCAGGAGACTTCTCCAAGGACGTTCGAAGCACAATACCAGAAAGGCGTTTTCGTGCTTGAAGAATCATCGTTGGAGTAACTAAGGTCTGAGGGATTTTCGATTGGGGCATGACATCACTTTCGCTCAAAGTGTCTATTCTTCACTATTAATATACATATTTTGAGAAATCCACATATAGAAGACCAAGTCTTGCTCTCCTGCAATGGTTTATTAGTGTGAAGTAATTCACTAGAACACAATACACCAATAGAAGAGATGATACTATTGGCAATGGAAGAATTAATGCATATCACAAGCTGCAGAAAGTGCGGCGAGCCTAAAGTAATTACGGCTGCTGTATCGAAAGGTCAGCGAGGCAGGCACAGAGAGATTCTGATTAAGGTTGTGCACCGCTGCCCTGCTCATGGTCGCGAGAAGGGAACTCTGATCCCGTTGGGTCTCCTCCAAGAAGGTAAGCACTTCATCAAAGAAAACTTATTCCGATGTAAACGTTGTGGTGGACATACAGAAATCGTTGACACTAAACCTGACGGCGAACATGTCATATTCAAAGTCCGATGCCCAGACCACGGCACAGGCAAAAGAAAGATTAGTCAGATGGTCTTTGATATGATAATGGATGAACAGCCACCTCACCACCCACCTGAACATCATCCACATGACCCTCATGCCCCTCCACATGATCCCCATGACCCACATAGACCTCCTGGTCCAAGGTTCTGTCCTTCATGTGGTGTAGAGGTCGCAGAGCCTGGTAGCAAGTTCTGTCACCACTGTGGTGCTACTCTATAGCAAAGCCTTTCAACACGGTGTGAGTATCGGCGGACGGCAGCTCAAACTCTAGTCATACTGCCATGGTGGAAGAAGAGTACCAATAGCCTATCTGTGCACAAGATATCATTGTCAACGTAGGTAGTAACAGAACATGGTTCTCACTCCCGTTTTGCAACGGGTGGAAATACTTTACGAGCAGAGATGAGGTAGCCTGTGTGTCCAATCATCCGAGTAGCTGGTCGAGTTTTTCCTATTCGTGCGTGGATTTCCCGTTCAATAAGTTCACGAGTCTGGATTTCTATGAAGTGTGATTCATAGAGGGCTTCAACAGTCCGTTGGACCTGCTCGATGGTGGGGGAGAATGAAACAAATACGGCTCCGCCCCGTAGGGCTTCATATGCTTTGGGAACTACACTCCAAGGTGTCGCCATATCAAGGACCACGGCGTCTACTTCTCTTTCCTCGATTCCGTTCAAAATGTCTTGTTGTTTAATTGTGACGAACTTTTCCAATCCCACCCTTGCAATGTTCTTGCCTGCAGTTTCTGAGAAGTCTTCCCGCACTTCATAGGAATAGACATGACCTTCTGGCTGGACATGATATCCGAGGATACTGGTGAGGGCCCCACTTCCTGTTCCCGCTTCTACTACAATTGAACCTGGACCAATCCCAGTTAGCAATAAGATTAGACCTGCATCCTTTGGATAGATTATGTTGGTTTGTCTCCCCATCTTCAGGGCAAGATCACGGGGTAGGGGCGGGAGCGCAGCAATTTGTTTGCCAAGGCTGGTGGCGACAAAGCTCCCATACTCTCTGCCAATTATTTCATCGAATTGGATAATCCCTCGATGTAGGTGAAACGACTTGCCAGCGTGGACTTGGAGCAGCCATGTCTTACCAGGTTCCAGATAGAATAGGACATAATCGCCTTCACGAATTGCTGTCATTGAGAGCCACTGACCTGCCTACCCCAGTTCCCCTTTTGAGCCTTCCGACAAGAACAATAGAAGCGAAATACCAAAAACCTACGGCGTATATATACCTACATCAGAAGTGGAAAGCTTGGATTTAGAAACGGTACAAAATAGCCCTTGCGTAAGGGAAGCCCTCCACTATGAACAAAGGGAGGATGGTTCTGTAAAATGCGGTATTTGTGAACGCCGTTGTAAAATTATGGAGGGAAAACGTGGCTATTGTGGGGCGCGCGCCAATGTTGATGGGCGCCTCTTTGTACTGACCTACGGAGACATCAGTTCCATCAACGCGAACCCGATTGAGAAGAAACCGTTTAGCCACTTCCACCCAGGCACTAATACGCTAACCATTGGAGGTTGGGGCTGCAACGCTGCCTGCCCTTGGTGCCAAAACTGGAGCATCAGTAAGCGTCACCCAAACCCTCACCGCTGTGACTATCTATCCCCTGACCAATTTCTAGAACAAATAAAGCGACGTGGCTGCCACGGTACGAGCTTTTCGTTCAGCGAACCTACAACGGCTTTCTTTGAATATTCACTGGATGTCATGCCAAAGGCAAAGTCTGCAGGCTACTACAATACCTATGTAACCAATGGCTACATGACAATAGATACCCTCAAACGCCTCGCAGAGGCGGGGCTAGATGCCATGAACATTGACATCAAAGGGTGCCATGAAGCTATTCGGCGGTATTGTGGACTTGATGTTGAAAAAATCTGGCGTAATGCACAACTTGCCCGCGAGTTGGGGATATGGGTTGAAATAACGACTCTTGTGATTCCCGGAGTGAACGACACTACTCGGTGTCTATCCTCCATTGCTAGCCGCATCTACAACGATTTAGGCGCTGAGGTGCCTTGGCATGTAAGTGGTTTTCGTCCTGCATACAAATCTGAGGAACATGGTTTAACAACCCCTACCCCACTTTCAACCCTCGAACATGCCCACTTGCTAGGTCGGGAAGCAGGGCTAGATTATGTCTTTATTGGGAATGTATGGAACCACCCCTCTGAGAACACCTATTGCAGAAACAAAGAGTGCAAAGCCCTACTAGTCCAAAGAATCGGCTATGACATTCGCCTAGTTCACCTTGATCCAAAGGGGTACTGCAGCAAGTGTAAAACCTTCAATCATTTTATCATGCCCTCCAAGGAGAGCTGAAAAAGCGGAAACAGTTAAGGGCTCACACATCTAAGTTTGGTCACTCCTAACGGAGGAAATAACAATTGCCAAAAGGAATAGAAGCGTTCAAGTGTTCAAACTGCGATGCACCTCTAGCAGTATCACCTGATGATGCAGTGATTACCTGCAATTTTTGCGGCAACACTGTCACCGTCGAAGGCGACAAGGTCACAAAGCACTTTGTCCTGACACCAACAATTGGTAGTGGTCAGGTGCAAGACAAGGTTCGCAAATGGGTGGGACGAGGAGGGAAAGCAAGAGTCACTGAAGCCCAGCTACGCTTTGTACCGTACTGGGTTGAGTCGATGAATGCGGCTACCCGGTTCCAAGGCTACAAACGCCACGAAGACACTGAATATTATACTGATTCTTCAGGCAGACGACGATCCAAAACCGTTGTCACCTACGCACCTATCGATGGCCGGTTCAACGAAGACCGATCATTGAATATCCTTGGTCGCCGCGGCGCAATGTTCTACTCGTTTGATGAGATGGACAAGGCACTAAGGGTTACCAAGCGAGACATCACGACCTTCAAATACAGTACGATAACCAGAATCGAAAAAACACCAGTTTTTCTGAACAGCGAACTAAGCGACGAAGATGCCTTCGAAATCGCTCGAACCACGGTATCCCAGCAGCATCGTTCACGAGCAGAAAGTGGAGCGACAAAGATCTGGGATTGTAAGACGAAAATCCGTAAACTCGGCGCTTATCTACTGCACGTGCCGCATTGGATGGTGCGATATCAATTCGGTTCCGAAACCTACCGTGTCGGAATCGATGGCCACACAAAGAAGGTACTCAAAGGAGAAGTCCCAATCTCAACGGGCTTCCGAGCCGGCATGCTCTTCCTGAGCATCCTCGGGCTAGCTCTAGGATCTTTGGGCGCCCAGTTTATATCGCCATTAGTACCTGGTATGGAAGCTGCAATAGCAATCGTCTTGATAATAATCGGACTCATCATCGCTTGCATAGGAACCCAGCAATCCTTCAAGATATCGTCCGAAAAACGTGAATAGAAAATAATAATTGAAAGGTGAAACAAGAAATGACACAACTAACATGCCCTAACTGCGGAGCCAATCTCAGCGTTCACCCCTCGGACGCCATAATCACCTGCGAATACTGTGGCACATCATTCCCGCCAGGTGGCGAGAAGATGAAGAACCACTATGCGATGAAAGTGAATTACGGTCAAGGAGAAGCCTTTGACACGCTCAGAGCCTATCTGGTGAAGGTGCCAGGTGTTTCCAACGACCTCGCATCCATCATCTCCATGAAAGACATGAGCATGACCTACTACCCCTACTGGGTCTACAACGTGAAGGGAACCATATCCTATGTTGGTAGAGACCGTAAGGCCACCTTCCGTGACAAAGTTAAACGCCGATACTCCAGCATCAGCTGGGAATGGGTTGAAGAAGCTGGTCGCGAAGAACAGACCCGACAGATACGTCTTTACGCGGGTCCTTCAGTGCGTAGGGAAATCCAAAACTACCCCATTGCCACTCGCGGTCGTCGTTACTTCAACCTCAAGGAGGCGCAGAAGTATACTGCTAACATCCTCTTCTCCCGGGTTTCCGAGGAGCAGGCTCGACGACAAGCTATCACCCAAACCCGAGGAATGATAATGAGTCGTATCCAGAAGGAGACTGAGAACATCGAAAATGCCCGCGAAAACTTTACTGTCACCGACCACGCTTACGTACATGTTCCCATCTACAGCATCAGATTCACTGCAGGAGGCGGGAAGGTCTACGAAGCAGCTCTTGACGCCTCGAATGGTCGTGTCCTCTACTCAGACATCCCACGAACCACCGGCTTCAAGCTTAAGGCTGGCTTCACCACCATCGCCTGGTTCATCATCGCAATAGCCGGCGCCGTCATCATGCTCCTGTTGTCACCCTACTTCTACTTCGGATTAGGACTGGCAATCATAGCGGGAATACTAGGCATAATGACCCTCATCCTCTCCTTCCGACAAACCGCAGCCGAATCGGCACGTTAAACCAAGGAACAGCCATCAACGCCCCTCTGAACCCCC
>JAEOSX010000070.1 GCA_016840135.1 Candidatus Hermodarchaeota archaeon | reverse complement strand
CGGAGATTATCCTAGGATTCTTCGAAGGATATCTTATACTAATCGCGTGTACACCACGATTCGGTTCTCAACAAAGATTACTGATAGGCTGTTAGGGAAAGTCCTTTTGTAGAAGAACTGTGCTAAATAGGAGTCAAGGAGGGCTCCATTATACAAAAGTGGTCTCAGTATCTGATAATCTACGTTGTGCTAAGTCTCTTTTGCGGTTTTCTATTCGACCTCATAGTTGTGATGATAGTCTCGTCATCAATGGGAGTGTCAATACCTATGATGACTCAAGAGCAAAGATTATACCTCTTCTTCTCTGGGCTACAGTACCTGCCCTTATATATTGGGCTAGGCTTTCTCTTATCTCCAATCCTTCTCGTATTCGCGAAAATGTTCTTTGGCTAAACTTCAAACGCAGAAGCTATAGCCATAATATGCTTGGAGTAAAAGCCACTAGTCTACGATAATCGGTGTCCTTATGTATAAGGTCGGCACTCAGAGATTTAGGAGGGTATTCCTCTGGAAAACTGGCAAACAGCATTAATCGTATATGTCGCGATAAGCATATTCTGTGGATTCCTGTTCATTGGTATCGCAGCCATGTTTAAGATGACTGTAATGGGAAAAAATCTCGTCACCCCACTCGAGCCGCATGAAGCTCAAACTCTTCTCCTCTACGTACTACAAATGATACCTATCTGCTTCGCACTCGCCTTCTTATTATCACCAATTCTTGTTTGTTTAGGTAGGGCGAGATTGGGCTACTAGCATCTTCCTAGAATAGTGGCACAGTAGTAGAAGTATCTGCTAGATTCAATCTAGCTGAAAGGTATGCAATAGGAAATGTAAGTCAAAACAAGATATTCAGTCTAGTTACTGGAATCCTGTAATCTCCTCTGCTTAATCGCCTTCTCCACAAGTTTTTCAATGAGCCCTTTTCGGGGAATATTTGGTAAGGTGATGTGGCCTTTCTCGCCTACTCGCTCGTTCCATTTCACCGCGGTTTCTATAGCATGCTCGTTCCGTGCCCAAGCTCGGCGCGCCACGCCTCCCATTGCGTCCCAATCTACAGCAGTGCGGATTATCCAATCAATCCTTTCACTGCCATCCAGGACTAAGCCGAACCCTCCGTTAATTGCACGACCGGTACCTACGCCGCCTCCATTGGACAAGACGCACAGAGTCATTCCCCGAGCCGCGTTACCTGCCCAGCACTGGTGTGCCATGTCAGAAGTTACATAGCTTCCGTCACGGATGTTAGCAGTTTCTCGATAAGGAGAGTCTGTTCCGCCGGTATCATGGTGATCACGTCCCAGCATTACAGGTCCAATTATACCGCGCCTTACCATTTCATTAAATTTCAGAGCTATCCTTACTCTCCCCTCTGCGTCTTGGTAAAGAATTCTGGCTTGTGACCCTACAACCATCTTGTTATCCCAGGCCTCCTTAATCCAGTGATAATTATCGTAATCTTGTGTCCGTCTTTCTGGGTCGATGCAAGACATCGCAGCTTCATCTGTGGCTTTCAGTTCTTCTCCCTTTCCGCTCAGACAAACCCAACGAAAAGGACCGTATCCATAATCGAAGTAGAGAGGACCCATCAGGTGTTCAACATATGATGGGAAAATGAATTCCCCTTGCTTGGTCTTGATTTCTTTGACCTTTGCAGCTTCGAAGACAGCAACCATAAAGCTGTTACCGTAATCCCAGAAATGGGTGCCTTGTTTTGTTGCTGCATGTATCAGTTCAAATTGTCGTTTGAGAGACTTGTTCACTTCGATTTTGAATCCTTCAAGGTTGGTTTCAAGAAGGCGCTTTGCCTTCTCATAGGGCATCCCTGCTGGCCAGTACCCTCCTCCGTAGACCTTGTTACAGGATGTCTGGTCAGAAGCTAGCTCGATTGGTATTTCGTTCTTCACAACATATTCCCATAAATCGACAATATTGCCATGATATGCAATTGAGACCGGCTCTTTTGAGATGCGGTATTCTTCGACCCACTGGAACACTTCGTCTAAATCGGCTGTCACCAACTTGACCCATTTCTGGTCTTTTCGGGTTTTGATGGCTTGCGCATCCACTTCTGCGATGACTCCTATTCCACCAGCGATTTCTACAGCTTTGCCCTGTGCGCCGCTCATCCCACCAAGTCCCGAAGTAAGGTATACCCTTCCTCCCAAATTCTGGCCCAGCGGAATATCTAGGTATTTTCGTCCTGCATTGAGTAAGGTGATGTAGGTTCCATGAACAATACCTTGTGGTCCGATGTACATCCAACCGCCAGCAGTCATCTGACCATAGTTTGTAACCCCCATCGCAGCCGCATTTAGAAATGACATATCATTGGGTTCTGGTGAGTCGAATTCGCCAACCATTAAACCATTAGTAGAAATCACGCGTGGTGCGTCCCTTCGTGAAGGAAACAGTCCGACTGGATGCCCGGAACTGACCACAAGTGTTTGCTCTTCTGTCATAACTTCAAGGTATTTCTTGATTAATTGGAATTGCATCCAGTTCTGACAGACCTGCCCACATTCTCCGTAGGTAACAAGCTCGTACGGATAAAGGGCGATGTCAAAGTCAACATTATTGTCTAGCATTACCTGTAACGCTTGAGCTTCGAGGACTCCCTTGTACTGATCAATGGGCTTGGCTTTGATTACTCCAGGCGGGCGGAATCTATACCCATAGACACGCCCTCGCCCCTCATCTCCTTTCTCGCTAAGCTCCGCCAGGAACTCTGGAGCGAGATCCTCATGCAGCTCTTCAGGAACATAACGGAGCGCGTTTTTTATGGCAATAACAAGCTCTGTTTTCGTCAGCTGGTATTTCCTCTTCGGAGCCCTTCGAATCACTCTACCCTTGTATTCCGTAATGAATTCTGGATAAGGTGGGAGTTCTGAAGGAAGCTTGACGATTGTTGTCTGAGAAGCACCCTGTTTTGTCATGAAAATCCCTTGAAGAAATATAGAGGATATTGTTTCCTGCGTTGTTTGGGCTAGCATTATTTAAGTTAGTTTTGTTCAGCATGACCATCTGGTGCTATTCAGAGGGATAGACTTGTGTGTGAAGAGTTATTCCTGCGCTTTGTATTCCTTGGTCTGTGGCTGTTCTTTCTAGGAATCCGGAGTTATTACGGTCGGAAAGCCCAGCCTGCTAGCCCGAAACGGACGCGCCAAGAGAGATGGGAAATAGCTACACGATATGAACATGGTGTGTTCGTCGTTCTCCGTGTAGTCCTAATGGTTGTGCTTATCCTCACCATTGCCGTCTATGTTTTTGTACCGTCTTGGTTGGAGTGGGCCCAATTTTTCCTTCCAACATGGCTTCGCTGGATTGGTGTAGTCATGGCTATTATCACGTTTCCCTTTTTCATCTGGGTAGGAAGAACCCTAGGTAAACACGTGACGGGGCAGCTCGAGCTCCGTGAAGATCATCAACTCATCACAACTGGACCATACAGCAGAATCCGCCATCCCCTATACCTGACCTATCTGGTCTTTAACATCGTCACGATTCTGATTGCAACGAACTGGTTCTTTTTCCTCGCCATCATATTTGGACTTCTGCTCCTCTATCCTCGAATAAAGGCAGAAGAGAGCATGCTACTTGACGAATTTGGGAATCAGTACCGTGTCTATATGCTGCATACTGGAATGTTATTACCTCGGATTTGCCAAAGAAGCAAGGAAGGTCAAGATCGCAGCTAGCTTTACCAACCTGCCACTCACAAATACACACCGCTCCTCCCTGAAGATACATTGGCTAGGTATGTATTTTTATATTTAAACAATTATATGAAGTCTTCAGAAATTAGGAGGAACAATGATATGTCAAGATATTCTTGGGTTGGTTATGTAGTTGGTTTCATTATTTTAGGCATCGTTTTGGGGTTTGTTTTCACCTTTTTCCTATCATTTTTCTATTCCTTGGGAAGCTGGCCATTCACACCCGACCTAACAGTTTTTGCGAGTGTATTTTGGGTGTTTTTCCCTTTGTGCATGGGAGCTGGATTTCTGCTCTCTTTAGTTTTGGTGGGTTGTGTCGCACTAAAAGACAAAGTATGCGGATGACCCTATGAAACGAACAGGTTGATTATTCCCGAAAATCCGATGCGAATCAGACAGCGATTAACCTGAAAGATCATTATGTCAAGGTATCAATAGAACAGACTCCAATACTGACTGGGATTTTAGGAGGCCCTAAATTTTATGAGAACTGGGAGAGCTATAGGTCTCTTAGTAGCGTACATCGTAGTTTCCATTATACTCGGACTTATCTTTGATGGAGTAGAGTTTAATATCAAAACAAGCCATACTATCTTCATTGGGATTTAGGAAGAATCCAACATGTCACGGTCTTCAGCGATAGGTTATATTGTATCTTTCATAATTGTCGGTATCATTTTAGGAGTTGTTTTCTCCGGTTTCATAGCGATGTTCGCTTCTATGGGGGCGCGGGTACCCTATTTAGAAGGATACACCTTACAATGGCTTCACATCCCCAATCCCGACCCAACAGCTGCCCCTCGTGCCTTTTGGGGATCATTACCTTTGTGTTTGGGTGCTGGATTTCTGTGCTCATTTGTCTTGACGGGTTGTATTGCACTAAACAGAGAAGTATGTAACTGAAAATATCCGAGTATACTCTATTCGAATTACTCAGCAATACTGTGGCTCAGTGCTTCTTGCTTTCCATTTTCGACTGTTAAGGAACCAATAGCCTATTCAAGTAATCGCTGCAGATAAAGGGAGTCCCATCGATGTCTTACCATAATATTTCCCGAGTTGATTATATGGAGAGCGTACGAACAGTAACAATCCGTCGCTGGAAACAAAAGAAGTGTGAAACTGTAGAGGATGACGTTGTCCGTGAAGCAGGTCTCCGCATTATACTATCCGACTCTAGGGGTGAGGAGAATTTTGCGTTTATTCGGACTATTTCCGAAGATCCTTCGCCTCTCATCTACGGGCTTCTCTTCACATCACGCATTATCCACAAATCTGAGGACATTTCACACCTGCGGGTCAGCAATCAACTGGCGAAAGTACGCATTACTGACGAATGCAATATTCACGAAAAGCTATCCTCGCTTCGTCCTACTGCCCGCCTTGTTACAGGTGTGTGTGGACCTGATGAAGGCGCCTTGGGGACCTGGCGTGCTTGTGACCTTCCCCCAGTGAACTCACCACTCGTTATCCAACCAAAACTCGTCATCAACGCTATTTCAGAATTGAACAAATCGATGCCAATATACCGGCAAACAGGAGGAACACACGGCGCAGCTCTTGCAGATACAAAGGGGGGCCTCAAAATAGTCGCTGAAGACGTTGGCAGGCATAACGCTGTGGACCGTGTCGTCGGGGAAGCGCTGCAGCAAGGGAAGGATTGCGGTACGGGCTTAATTCTTTGTACAGGACGCTTGACTGGTGATCTTGTGCTCAAGGCTGCAGTGGCTCGTGTTCCTTACTTGGCGTCGATAGGTGCTGCGGTGGACACAGGCATAGAACTTGCTGAAGCAGCAGGCATTACCCTAATCGGTTTTGTACGGGGAACCCGAATGAACATATACACGCATCCAGAACGGATTTCATTTAATTCGACTTGATACATTATCCTCCATCACCGAACAAGGCTAGATACCTCTAGTCGTTCTGTTTCACCGATTTGACTCATACACTCATCGCATAGGCTCTCAGCATCTCCAGTTACTCCCAAGCGGGCGAAGAACTCGCAGACATTCTTGATATCGCGTAACAGGATAGGGCGTCCCTTTGCTGTTACCTTGTGTCTGGCCATTCGAGAAGCAAAATCAATTGCCTGGGGAAAGTCTATGATCCAAGGCTCATCTTGGAACATGAGAATGTTGAACGCTGATAGGTCACCGTGGATCAGGAAGACCCGATATAACGTGAAGACTTGTTCGATGATTTTGTCAAAAGTTCGTTGAGGATACTCGATGACAGCATCCTTTAGGAGGGGGGCTGGTGTGAAGTCTTTGTCACCTAGGAACCGGGCTGTGAACATGTTATCACTATGTCTGGCAGGGGTGGGGACATTGACACCTGCGCGGAAAGCCCGTTCTAGAATCCAAAACTCCCGGGCTGCCCAGTAGGCCATGAGATCTCTGGAGAAGCCGACCTTGCCGCCACCTAGTTTTTTCCTTTTTCCTCGTTTTGCGTGCGGCGTTGAGTAAAACCGATAAACCTTCAGTGCAAGGGGGAAGTCTCGCCAGAAGGCTAGGAACACTGTGGCCTCTTTACCGGCACTAATAATGCTTTGCACTTCAGTAGCGAGTTGGCTGGCTTTTGCTTCCTCTCGAACAGACGCTAGAGTGATTTCAGGGAGGTCTTGGAGCCTTCCTCGGACTCCATCTTCTTTGCTAGACTCGCGGAGCGCGATGCTGCGTTTACTGATATAAGGGGCATGATTTTTTGGCACTTTTTTTCTTTCCTTATGTGCTTTATCGTATACGCTTCCCCCGAGTGCTACTCGACTGCAGGCATTAACAATCACAAAACTACAATCTAGTAGTGCTGGGATATGCGTTCCCTAAAAATCGGGTCAAACTAGTAGTTGCCCTCAGAGGGAGTAACCCGTTCGAGGACAAAGCCTTCAAATGAACTAAAAATTATTACAGCCAGCATTGGTTACTTCACCTCCGATATACAATCAGTGCTCTGAAAGTAAAAATACCTATATATTTCTTTTCTATAAGGCGGAGAGAAATCCGGAGGTCGCGGATTAGCTAGATTTCGCAATCAGTTGAGAATGTATAGAGTTTTTCTTAATTTTGAGGTCTGATTTTGCGAAAACAGCGCTGAATATTGATTTAAGGTTAATAAAACAGAAAGGTTTATATAGTCTGATTGTGAGCGAAGTGTCTGCGAAGTTTAAAAAGATTTCGCGTCTTTGGTGCGGGGTACCACATTTCTGCGGCTCTCCATACTAAGCTACTAGGATGTGTAGTGCCAGCTATCTGGCGCACGCTCTCTAGTTTTGCATGAGAAAACCTTCAGCCTAGCTGCCATCACAGTAAGGTTTCCCGTACCTGATACCATCGAACCCTAATCAGGGGGATTAAAAAAAATGGCTAACGAAACTCGTACAGCACACCAGCAATCACGCGTTCGCGCCCTTCGTCCAAGCCCCAAGCCTGAAACTCTCGGCTGCCCTGACTGCGGAAATACCGATGTCACTCGTGATCCTAGACGGGGCGAAGTCATTTGCACCAACTGTGGGTTGGTACTAGACAGCCATGTTATTGACACTGGACCAGAGTGGCGGGCATTCACCAGTGAGGAACGGGACCGGCGAAGCCGAGTTGGAAGCCCTATGTCATACACCATTCATGATAAGGGCCTCAGCACTACCATTGACTGGCGAGACCGAGACGCTCATGGCAGAAAACTCGCCCCTAGCCTTCGCGCTCAGATTTATAGGCTCCGAAAGTGGCAAGTCCGAACTCGAGTTCACTCAAGTATTGACCGGAATCTTGCCAGAGCTATGAGCGAGTTGGACCGTATTACAAGCCAGCTTAGTATTCCTCGACCGGTGAAAGAGGCTGCTGCCATTCTTTACCGCCGCGCCATTGAACAGCGACTTGTCAGGGGTCGAAGCATCGAAGCAATTGTAGCGTCTTGTGTGTACGCTGCCTGCCGTCTCAGGCATGTCCCCCGGACTCTAGATGAAATTGCCCATCACAGTCGCATTAACCGTAAGGAACTAGGCCGCTGCTACCGCCTTCTTCTCCGGAAGCTGGATATGCGCGTCCCAGTGGCAAAGGCTGTAGATTTCATTCCACGTTTCGCGCAGGCTCTTACCCTGAGTAGCCGCGTCCAGCGACGCGCAGCTGAAATCATTGAAGCAGCTCGGGCAAAGAACATTACCGCGGGTAAGGATCCCACGGGCCTGGCAGCCGCAAGTCTGTATATCGCCTCTATCCAGGAAGGCGAACGCAGGACTCAGCGAGAGATTGCAGCTGTCGCAAGGGTAACCGAAGTCACAGTCCGAAACCGGTACAAGGAAATGGTTCGTGAACTTGCACTAGAAGTAGATATCTGAGCATAATCTCTGATATCTTCCTCTTCTTTTTTTTCCTTCAAGAATAATCTATTAGGCGTTTTTGAGGGTCAGAATGCTTTGTGCGACTCTTTTCATCGCTGGAGGCTTCTTGATCTCTGTCTTGGCTTTGGGGGTCAGAGGAAAGGAACTCGTCAAGTCCTGCTGAGGGCTCACGGGGGAAGGGGATTTCGAGTGGTTCAAGAACCTGTTGAAAGGCAAGTTCGAGTCGTCTGATGTAGTCTGGGATGTCGATTTCTCTTTTAGACGCCATCTGGGTAGGTTTGACTGAGAAGGTGCGTTTCCCGTATCTGAATGGTTTGACCTTTACAAATGCTACTTCTTCGCGTCTTTTGATTATAATGCCAGCGTCAGCAAGTTGCTGCCATGCCTGATACGGTTGTGTTAGTACGCCACCAACTTCTCTTTGACTCGGGTCCTTCCAGATTCTGATTCGTTGTTCCATATCGGGGACAGAGAATCTCCCTCGTCTGATTTGAGCGATTCGCTGACGTAACACCTCTGTTACCTTAGACCGGGCCTTTGCCAATTTCTCCAAGCTATCAACGCCAACCAGAGGGGTTACTGTCTCGGTAAAGATATCACGGAATAATGGTGGTGAACTCGATTTCCCGATTGTAAGTCCCTTGACGTCTGGTGTTCCATCTGGGAGTATTCCAAAATATGCCTTTTTAGCGGCACTCAAAACGCAAAGCGGATAAACCACATCCAGAGCTAGGGTCAACCTGAGTTCAGTTTTAGCCTTCGCGATAAGCCATTTGACCTGTTGTGGGGTTGGATTAACTAAGAAAAGTGAGTCAGTGTCACCGTACACAGGTCTCATACCCTTCTCTTCTGCCCAAGCCCAACTGGTTCGTAGCGCCCACCGACCGTATGCCATCATGGACTCTGCAAAGGGTGGGCACGCAAGCCCTCTAATCCTGATTGTAACTCCGCCACAACTCACTAGAAGAAACTTCAGTAAATCAGATATGATTCTAGCCCGCTCCCTCTCCTCCCCAGAGAGGTTTGTTTTCCGGATTTGAGGTTTAAACCAGTGGATGCGTAGGTCCTTAAGCGCTCCAATTAGTGCACTGTAGATACCTCGTCTTTTAACGCAAACGTAGTGGTTGGTTCCTGGAACCTTTCTCTCTCTACAAGATGGGTGGTCACAATCTACGGTTTCATATGACAAGTTATAATGATCGATTAGGCTTGGGTATAGAGACTCAAAGTCGAGGACGTGCATATTGAAAAAGGCACCAGGAATTGGTGCGACAGTTAGGGCCCCCTCTACTCTGTGTGGTTTGTGTCCTTTCAGTAATTCAGCTGGGTTAGGTATCAATATGCCAAGTCTGCGGTAGCTGGTAAAAAGCATCGACTTTATCCATTCGGAAACGCTGCGGCTAGTTAGTGCATGTTTCAAAGGCATGTTGGCGATTCTCGCCAGCATCATTCCACGAAAGAGCTTTGCTCTATCAAACTTGACCGGAATCCCTAGTTCTTTACTTGGGATCATTGGAACTGGTTGGATTACCTGCTCAAAGAGCTGGACCAGAAACTGATATTTCAGAGGGTCTTGTTGTTCTACTTCGCCAAATTGCTTCTTGAACGCACGCCTTTGGCTCGTTGAGATTTTGAGAGCTGGTTCAATTTCGTTCTCTGATTGTTTGTGGGGACCACCAAATCGTAATTGTTTATCATAGACATAGCTTAAAGCAGGGTTCAGGTCCTGCTCCCAAGCTCTGTCTACTTTAACCTGTTCAGTTAAAGGTACTTTAGCAACCTCAATCTGTTGCCCTGAGAGTAGTTCTTGCCTTACTACTAACTCGCCTGCGCTAGCTGGGAGTGCATAGTAATATGGAGTAAAGGGTTCTCTCGTCGCCTGAATTGCTTCTTCAGGTGACTGGATGAACGTAAGCTCAACGGAGCCTTCGCGATAGGTTGCGTCCACCAGCCAATAATACTCCTCGGACATAAGCGAACCTCTCAACCTGAAGACAGGATGGCAAGATGCTTGGTGCATTTACAATGCTTTAACCTTACGCTAGATGGTCCTTTCTGAGTCTATTTACTCGTTAGGAGTTAGATAGCGAGGGTTAGGATTGATGCAAGAATCCAGCTAAAGATCAAGGAGTTAATAACAGCGCCGATGTAAACGCGGTTACTGATTCTATAGGACCAAGCGGTTATGCAAGCACCTACTGCTAACATCGGAATGAACATCCAAAGGAAGAGTAGCATGAATCCAATTTGACCGGAGAGGAATGGTGCGCCAGTTGCTAAGGTTAAACTGAACTGGATGAGGAGCACTAACGCATAGGGTATTACTTTGATGAAGGCAGCCTTCACAGTCCAGAATACTTGTGTTCTAAGCCATGTCTTTTTAGGTGCTGTGCGGAGCAATCCGATAAGCCAAGTGCCTTCCACGACAAAGAAGGGAATAGCGAAGATTAGGTAGAGGGGCATTATCAAAGCACGGGTTGGTGTTAGATCATTGAAGAGGGGAAGGAAGACACGGAAGTCAAGGGCAAGCAGCACATCAACAGG
>JAEOSX010000069.1 GCA_016840135.1 Candidatus Hermodarchaeota archaeon | reverse complement strand
GTGATAGTATTAGCCTGATTTCTGCCTTCTCCTTCAGATGTCCTATTAGTGAGATGGTGAAAGGAATTATCAGGAGAATGACAGTTAAGCCACTCGCTAGCAAGAGTAACATGTTGCCAAGTTTTGATGAGATATAAACTAAGCTTACAGTGACATTGAAAACGATTGAGGAGCAGATGAAGATGATGTCTATCCATCTACTCAATGCCTTTTGTTCAGTCATACTCCCATTTCCATTAGGTAATTATTAACCACCATATCACAACCCGTTATTTAAGGATAATAGAAAAAGAACAAGAGAAACTAGAAGAAGTAAATCGTGTCAGACCTGTTATTGAGTGCTTTGGTAAATAAACGGAGGGCAACTCACGGAGAGTTGCTCATCACGGGGTTTCGTGATAAAGGTCTTAAAGACCATTACCATCGGACCTAGGCTGAGGTTAATGGCTGCAACTAGCTTTCGTCTGAGGACTTCTTTTGCATTATCACCATCGTGATAACAATCACAAGGCAGACTCCGCAGAAGACTGATAGAGAAATGATTATACCTAGACTAGTTCCGTTCCCTGGTGTGGGTGGCGTGGAATCCCCTAGTATGGAGATTTCGATTTCCGTTAAGGGCCCGTGTCCGTAAGACGAGGCCTTGACGACTGTGGGAGTCTGGTTCTGCATGTAGCTTGTGATGAGGTATGCCACATCTGCTGATGAGCCGGTGAAGGTGTCAGTGACCGTGGTGTCTGCTTCATCGTGCAGGTTCTGGTATATGTGCCAGCCCTGAGCATCGTGCAGGGCAAGAGAGATACCAATAGTGTGATTTGAGACCTTCTTGATTTGGACTGTGAAATTATCGGGTGGAGATTGCAGTCTGTGGATGTGAATTCCGTAATATCGGAGCGAAATCGTGTCATTGAGTAGGGAAGGCTCGTTGACAGTGTCGTACTGGTTGATCCGGGCATCTAGTCCTTCGAAGCCGTAGAGGTTATCGCCAAATCCCAGTTCATCAATCGTGACTGCGGTGATCCAGTTTAGGTAGAGTTCGTTGAATGTGATGTCGTAGCCTGCTGCCTGTAGAACGGTCTCAACACCATGAGCTCCATCTGCAGGTTCCGTTATTAGGTCTCGGAGTATGTCTTCACCGTAGTGCTCTGCTATGTAGAAGGCAAAAAGGTAGGCTCCACCGTAATCGATGGTCATGGGCAATCCTGGGCTGCCAAACATATTCCAGTATAGGAGGGAATCCTCGGGATGCTGGAGAAAGTGGGGTACCCAGGGTCCGATGTTATCATAGGGTGCAAGGTACCCTGCATAATACTCAGCATACTGTGATAATCCCTCCAAGAGGAAATGTGGCTCATCCCACTCGTTGTTAAACCAGATGAGATGCTGAAACTCGTGGGCGATGGTGGGCAGCATCCAGGTCCTATAGTAGAGGTAGACCATTTCACACATGTTAGAGTAAGGGAAGTCCAGTTCGTTTCTTTCAGAATAGTAATTAGCGCTTCGGGAAAGCAGGATTACGATGTGAGGGTCACCGTCGATATCACCCAATGACCCGTCTGGGTGCCCAGATAGATCTGTGACCCTTGGATAAATTACACTATCAAACTCATCCCGAATCCCCTCTGTCTGCTCAGTAGCAGCTGCTTCCCCCAGCTCTGTTATACAACTGTCCTCCATGAAAACATAGCCGTGCTCCCCTACCGCGAGCAACTTTGCACTAATCTCGTAAAACAATTGATTGTCGAAATCATAAGTCCAGAAATTCCGCTTATGTCCAACCTGTAAGTCCCTGCTCTGATAATGGTCTTGAATAACCCTAGAGGCTTGAGGTGTGGTATCATGCTCATCCAGGTGTGGGTTTTTCAGGATTGGGTATTTTTCGGGGTGCTTCGGTATACTAGTGTCACCAAGGTCTTGGTGGAGTTCGTAAGAGGAGATATCATCGTTTGTGTCTAACCAGAAGCCCAAGGTGAGTACTGCTGCGACAAACAAGAAGAGAAGACAAAGAGAAACCACGATTCTCCTCCCACCTACATACCTCAAAGGGGTCGAAGTAAAACCTGAACCCCGATTAAGTGTTGTCAAACAAGATTCACCTCAAATGAGGACTAATCGGTTACGTCTCAATGCCTGATAGGATAGACGAATGGACACCTATTATCCTACGTAATAGAACACCTTGTCCTACAGAATTGAACGGTGATTCCCCGAGATCAGCTATCCTCTTTCAGGTATTCTTTCAAAAAAATTCTAAGTGTGTGCGCTCCGGGATACCGCTTCTCTAGTTATTCTCCTAAGAAGTCTTATTACTTTCCTTCCCTTTGTTCTGAGTTCTGTTTCGGTGACGGTGTCTTTCTCTGGGCAGAGATCGTCCACGGTTACTCCTTCTTCTTCGCTGTAGACTACTGGGTAAATCCTGCATCCTTGGGGTCGGTGGCTATACACTGTACAAACGGACCGTATCACGTCGTAGAAAACGCAGTATCCTTGGTGGTTCTGTAGTTGGGCGAAGCTATGACTGTCATATTTCATGAACTTCTCTTTGTCGTATCCAATTGCCTCTAGGCGTTCTATGTCTGTGTTGGAGAGCATCATTTCGGTTTCTTCACAGCACAACCCGCAGCGGGAGCAACGCATAGGCAGATGCTACCATTACTAGGTTTTAGTAGTTATCGCCTGTTTCCACGGTAGGTCGTGGTGTTTTGTCTTTGAAGGCATGCCAGTTTCGAAACTGGGTCTCTTTCTGAAGGCTTTTATTTTCTCCCGTGATAATGGTATTGAGGATGGAATTCCTTGAGCGCTAGTAAAGATGACAAGCTAACCGAGTTACTAACTCGCGGTAATACATTGTTGAAGATGTTCCTTGAAAGTAATCTGGAGGCTAGGCGTAATATGCAGCAGTCCTTGCTCAAGCTCATTGACGAAGTCACCAGAGAATCCCAAGCCTACTACAGTAAGGAACGACTCGGGGAGGCACACAGTCTTTACTCTTTCATGCAAGAGCTTGGGAAACAGCTCACCCTAAAAAACATCGAAGCCAAGGGCTGGGCTGGCATAGGGAAGGTTTTCTTAAAGATGAAACGTTACGAGACGGCAGTTGATAACCTGTTGATGGCCCTGAGTCTCGTGCGGGAGCTAGGCTACAAGGATGAGGAACGCAACATAGCCTACACGATTGGAGTGGCATACCAGGCCAAGGGGAGCCTGAAAGAGGCATTGGAGTATTTCCAGGAGTGCCTCAGGATCGAGCGGGAGCTAGCTAATCCTGTGGGGGAGATTGCGATTCTTTGCCGGATAGGCGAGTGTTACCGGGACATGGGGGAATTCAATAAGGCCCTTGATAGTCTCCAGCTGTCCTTGAAGATTACACGCGATACTGGTAACTTGGAAAGCGAGGGTGCTATTATCACTTTGATTAGAGAAGTGAACAAGGCTATAGCTCAACGCTAGGTGCGCTCTTGGTGTGGGTATCCGATTAATGGTTCCTTTACCTCATCGCCGCATTTCTTTGGCATCTGCAGCAGAATCGATTCCTTCTCTTTGTTTTGGATTCTCTGCATCTGGGGCACTCTTCGTGACCGCAGAAAATACACTTTCTGCTGTAAAGGAATCTACCTATGAAATCGCCTATCACCTTTGGGTGACACCTCCTTCCAAACAATGTATTTCTAGCGTTGGTGAAGGAAAAGGGTTTCGATTTCTTCTCCCGGGTGCCTGCCCCCCATCGACAATGCCACAAGCTAGGAATTTTCTCTAGGGAAGATTATATAGTTCTACCCCTCTCTTATTAGCCGAGTTGGAGCCCTATGAGTTCTGCACCAGGAGGCAAGGTTTCAGCCCATATTACAAGGGTCAAAGAGCTGGTCGACCAGTATCAGAAGAGTTCAGACCCTACCCAGCAACAGGGACTCATCGAGCAGATTTCTGAGAGTACCGGTAAACTCATCGAGGAGGCGAAAAGGCTCTACGACGAGGAGCAGTTCCAGGAATCTCTCAACCTTTACGCACCCTTGCTAGACCTTGTCAGCAAGCTGAACATCCGGGAACTGGAGGGAGTCATTAGCGAGGGAATCGGGTCTGTCTATCTTGCCTGGAGGCAGTACAAGAATGCTTTGAAGTTTTTGGGGCAGGCACGAGTAATAGCGCAGCTAAGTGGTGATACCGAGGCTGAGGACTCAGCCCAGTACCGGATAGCTGAAACCTACCGGAGGATGAAACACTACAAGGAGGCCCTGGAGATACTCAAGGGAATCCTCAAGAACAAGCGGAAGAGGGACCGCCAGGGTGAGGGAGTTGCGCTAAACCAAATGGGCCTCGTCTATCTTTTCTGGGGGAAGCACAAGGATGCGATGAAGCACTTTCAGAGGGCCCTTGACCTCTTCCAGTTGATAGGAGAGCAGTACCAGGAGGCAATCACCCATGCTTACATTGGGGAGGCTCTTCGGGAAATGGGCAAGTTCGCTGAGGCGGTAGACCATCTCACAGAGGCAATGCAACCTCTGATTAAGGAGGACGACAGGGAAACCCTTGGGCTAGTATATTTCAACTTGGGTGTCTTGTACGTCGTCAATAAGCGGTATACCGAAGCGCTGGAAGCCTTCGAACTCGCAAACAAGATAAACCCCAGGGATGCTCGGTGTTGGGCGGAGCGGGGTTGGTTACTGGAAAGACTCGACTTCAAGGAGAAGGCGATTGCTTGTTTCAAGCAGGCCCTTGCGCTGGACCCAGAGAATGAGGAAATCCGGGACCAATTGTCCAAACATGGAATCTACATCTAAGCTATTGCTGATTGTGGTTTGCTCGATTTGATATTATTTTAAGAGTTGTTGAAGCTCTTTGAGCAATTCTGGTTTCTCAAGCAGGGCTGCGAAGATTCCGACGTATTGGATGATTTTCCTTAGGGATATGATGGATCCGGTGGAAATCATTTCCAATGTTTTGCTGTCGCCGCTCTCGACAAGCCTTTCGAGCCCTGCCTCTCGCGCTTGGTCGAAGTGGGTGAGGATTTCAAGTATTGCCTTTTGTGATGGCTCTTTTCCTTCAAACATGTGGCCGAGAAGGGTTCCTATTCTTTTGGCCAGGGTTTTCCCTTTCCTCGTTTCCCAGTAATTGGGTGGGTCCTCGATGAGGAGGAAGAAATCGGCGGTCCGTGAGAAGAGTTTTTCTGTGACAGCTTTGCCGATGACGAGGCGTTGACCAGCAGGGATGATGAGCCCAGCCTGTTCTAGCACCTTCAGGTAGCGATAAATGGTTTTATCCGATTTTGGGTCAATTCCTGTATCTTTTTCGGCAGCTTCTCGATACGCCTGGACCAGGTCTCTGACCGTCATCGGTCGTTGGCGTAGGACAATCAGCATGGTCCAGTACTTGGGGTTGAAGATGTGCGACCTTACCTTTCTATCTTTGATAATTTTTACTGGGGCTGGCTTGAAGGTTATTACGTCTCGGTATTCTTCGAGATTAGTTGTTGACATGGGCTCGATCACCATATTTACTTCTTGGTCGTATAGTGTTGGGCATTGGGACTCTTTTTCCTTTTCGTTTTACTAGCTTGTATTTGTTGTTGGTACCAATACTCTTTTATAGGATATAAAGCTATTGTCACACAATGAGAAACACTTTCTCATTAAGCTGAGAATCATGTTCTCTGAAATGATACCAAAGCGTCAAAAATATACTCAGGTGAAAAGAATGATTCACACCCAACACGTAAAGATCAAGACAGTCCTCCTAGCGTTGTTTATTCTCGCCCTATCCTATGGAATAACTCCCCAAACCACGGCAGCTGTTCTATGGTCAGATAACTTCAATGACAACAACTACACTGAATGGGTTGTAGAAACTGGAGCCTTCACCGCCGCAGACAGCACTCTTCGTTGCACAAGTACAACCATGAGCGCGATCCATCACTCTTCAACAGTCGCTACAGGCACTTGGAGCTTTGACTTTGGGTTCAGTGGTGCAGTTCATGTCGCCGCGGTCTACTTTGCAATTGGAGCAATCAACGATATCATGGGCGACCAGGGATACCAGGTCACCATTCATAACTATGGCGTAACTCTCTATGAGGTTACAGACACAGCGACTCACCTCCTTGACAGCTACACCGCTGAGACGACTCTCCAGGGAAGACAGAGCATTGGCATAACCCGAGACACTGGTGGACTCTTCAGAGTGTACCTAAACGATACACTCGTGATGGAGGCAACGAACACGGTACACACCATAGTCACCTACTTCCTAATTCACATGTATGAAGATGACTCCATAGATAATATCGTTGTGAGTAACACAGTCGATATCACACCCTCCATCACTGACCCAGGCACCGATTCTCCCACTGAAACACCCCCTGCCATCCCAGGTTTCCCCGCAGCCGCTATCATCATTGGTTTGGCTATGTCTGTACTTCTAGTCATCGTTATTCGACGGCGTCAACCAGTAACAGAAAGAGGTGAACCCACCATTCAGAATATCCGTAGCGAATCAGTGGTTACTGATGGGGAACACATTCTC
>JAEOSX010000068.1 GCA_016840135.1 Candidatus Hermodarchaeota archaeon | reverse complement strand
TCTCTCTATTAGTCGCAGCTTCGTAGAGGCTATACAGGATTTCAGTGGATAGTGCTTCTTGGACACCGAGTTCAAGACCACGGAAGTTTAAGATAGTTCCCTGACCCGAGACCACCAGGTCTTTAGGTTGAGTGCCTAGCACCGCTTCAATGGGAAGATCCGCGCCAGGATTTGCGGTGAGATCAGCGAACTCTATAACATTTTCTTCGTAACTCTTCGGCTTCACACCGAATCGCCTGTTCCCCTTCTCCGCAGGTATTTTAAGACTGGAATACTCACCATGGCGGTCTAGAACAACTATTGGAATCCCTCTCTCAAGTAACTCTTCCATAATCACCGCGGCACTGTAACTCTTTCCACTCCCAGTTTTACCGACAATGAAAAGGCGGCCTAACTTCTTAATAGGAAGAAGTACACGAATTTCGTCATAACCAGATAAAAGTCCTGCATATACTGCTTCATCACGAGGGATATCGATTCCAAGAGCTTCACCAACAATACTGGGGGACGCTTTGTAAACCGCTACATCAGGATTGAAGGGTGTTCGTGGCATTGAGCCCACGACTGTACAGGTGCCTTTTGTTTCGTGCTGCTGTCTCCATATCTCTTTAACTAGAAGTAAGTATTCCTCACCTTCATGAATAATAGAAAGGAACTCATTGCGACCAACAGCGTTAATTTCAGTTACACGGATGTTTATGCTAGCTGTTGTTGTACGCCCAATTATTTCTGCAACTGGTTCTGTTGAAGGTTTCGATGTTTTTGGTGGCAACTTAAATAACTCCTCGCTGAATAGGAATGCAAAGTTCATCCCTAAAAGAGTTCGTCGTAAAGCTTTTTGTTTGCTGGACGTGCTTTTCTAGAAGAGGTTGCTGTAAATATTGAGGGCTTCAAAAGAAATCCCCACCAAGGAGTTGTCTCCTAGTCTTGCCTTTGGCGCCGCATATTATTCCATCTCTTCCATCAGAACACGGCTCAGCAGCATAAATGAAACATTTACAAAGGACGGCTTCATTGGCAACGCAACTTTTTCTTCGTCTATTCCCGATTCAGATACACATTTGGAAGTGGTGCTCAAAGTTGACTCTTCAGCGCCGCAGCTTATACTTGAAATTTCAGGTGTAGACGAACCAAAGCTGAAGATTTATCTCGACGAAATTGCTCAGCGTATCAGTGAAACCATAGACAGGTTTAGTCAGGTTTCTGGTGTCACTCTTTCGAAAGCTTCCAAGGCAGTTATTGTAGAGCGCAAACTTGACGAAGCAATTGACCAACTCTTTGATGAGGCGAAATTCCAAAAGGTCTATGTGATTGTTGCTGATGCTCGTGAGCGACTGATTCGTTTAGGAGGTTTTGATCCGCTTACTCTGCAAATGGGTGCTGCTCTTACACCTCTTGCTGGACGAACTGGTAAGATTCCAAAGGCTGAATATGAAGAGTTAGCACTTCACTTGTTACGGTGGAAGAAATCTATAAAGCAACTTATCGAATCTGTCATAAGCTCGTCAGAAGAGGATTAAAACGCTTCTTAGGTACCATAGCGCCATTTATTCACTCGTTTCTCCTTTCTGGTCTGCTTCTTGTAGATTTTGTAATGCTCCGCGCAGAGATGTGCCCTTCGTGCTCGACTGCTCTTAAGGCTAAGCGATGCACTTTGAAGAGCCTCAGTAACTTTTGCTCGAGCAAATGATCGAACACCAAGTTCACTACATCCCTCTACGCTGCATGTTTTTTCTTTTACCATTTTTTTTCGGATCCTCTAAGTTAGTTATGGAAACACTACTTCAATGGCATTTCTGGGGCATTTAGCACGACAGTCTAAGCATAGGATACAATCTCCGTTATACAGACGACCCCAGGGGGCTTCCATCACCTTGACAGCCATTGGGCATTCTTTCTGACAGCGCTGCGATTCACATGAACCACCTGGGCACTCAGCAGGACGTCGTGAGATTCCGAGAAGGCTGAATCGACTGAAGAGCCCCAGCAAAGCACCAGTAGGGCAAATCCAGCGGCAGTATGGTCTACGGACGAAAAGTGCCAATAGGAGGATAATAACAAGGAAGATTAAACGGAACCAAATAAGTGGCCCCCATGAAAGCATTAGCCCCCATCTTGTGATGTAGGGTGAGATATGTCCTTGCAGTGCAAGGAGGGGAATCAGCACAAAGAATGTTCCTTCAGGGCTAAGGACGCTCCAGAATGCTGTGGCAAAGGGACCCAAGGTTGTTCGGAATGCTTCGTCGATACCTAGGAAGGTCCAAAAACCAAGCCACACAGTGAATAGCAGAGTGATTCCTAGGATGACATATTTGATTGATGAAAGATTGTCATTGGTCTGACGAGAGGGTGTTCTTGTTCGTATCGGTGTTAGAGAGCACACATCTTGTACAAATCCAAAAGGACAAATCCAGCCGCAAAAGCTTCGACCAAGGATTGCTGGTACCAATAAGGCGATACCAAGCGCTAAATACGGAAAGACGCCACTTGCACCAATAAGTGTAAGCGCGTCCAAAAAGCCAACGCCAGTTCCAGCAGGATTACCGTGAGGCATCACATAAGGAAGAGGTATGTAACCAAATGTAGGAACTAACCAACCAATTCCTAACAGCAAGGGAGAGGAAAGAAGAGGATCATAACCGAGAATCCAAGTTATTGCTACCCAGTTAAGGAGTAAAAACATTATCAATTGAATGAAAAATCGGGTGATGCGGATGGCAAGTAATTCATCAAAGGCTTTCTTGGTCCAATAATGAATCCGCCTGTAAGGGCGAGTACGTTCTAATATTGATAGCTTGATTTTCTGTAAGAATTGACCAACTGTTCGACGCGACTGTTTTGTCTTCTCTCTTGGTGTTTCAGATTCTTGCGATGTCATTTGTGCCCTCTCCTAGGATAATGGTGGTGGGAAAACGTACGCATCGGAAATACGTTGTAGCCAATATTGAATAATTTCATGTTGCCCTAAGGCTAAACCAAAAGCTATGGCAGAAAGACCAATACAAACGAGGGCAATAGCTATGATACGTCGGTTCAAGGGATTCAGGCGCCTCCCATTTTTTGAGGTTGAAGAGAGGTTTAGTATTTAAAAGAGTTTGTGCAGCGACAAGCAGCACTGGTTTGATTATTTAATCCCGCGAAGAATCGTTTCGAGTATCTCTACTTGCCTACCAAGTTGGTGCGTCCTTTTCTCAAGCGTTTCCTTGCTTTGTACATGCGCTCCTTCACCGACCTCGCCTACTTCATGTCGGGCTTCCAACATTGCCAGCTCGTCCCGAGCCGCTGCGTATTGGGATTTCAATAGCAAAAGCCATTCTTTGGTGAGTATTAACTGCTCTTGGTACTTCTCCTCCGCCTTACGAAGACCAGTTTCATATTCTCCTTTCAACCGGCGATACACACTTTCACGGGTCGTCCCCTCTTGTTTCAAATCCTCCAATTTATCTATCCTTTCAGACCACAAATGGCGTGCCTTCCCCGCTTCTTCAAAGGGGAATGGCTTTATTTTCGCCTTAAGTTTCTTCTCCCGACTCGTAAGCTCCTTTATCCTCTTCTTTAGAGGCTTCATTTTCTCTTCTAGCTCAGCAATCGACTGCTCACCCTTCTCTAACTCGGCCTGCAACCTTTCTATTTCCTCCATGAGTTCTTTCTCTTCTTTCTCGAGTTCGAGCAATTGTCCACGTAGTTCCAGCTGCGCTAAAACACCTGCAGGTATTGCAGTAACAGGTTTAGACCTAGTTACTCCAGTAGAGGGGGTGGTGTAATCTCGCTGAGAAACTCTCCGTGATCGAGACGTTAAGGGACGACCGCAATACTTACAAAACTTCGCTGTTCTTCTAACAGTATTGCCGCAGCTGCTACACACCGGTGTCAACTTATTCACCTGCTGGAATCCTGTTATTTCTACAATAAAACCCTTCGCAATTAGGGAGAAGGAGCGGAACAGAGACACCCAAAAGGTTATCTGCTCAAGCATCCTAAATAAATCTTGAAATAGCCTTTGAGGGATGGCAAATGCTCCAATTCGATATAATGTTCTGGTTACCAATCATCGTGGTCATCATACTAGTTTGTATTCTGGTCATCATCCTACCTATGATCCGTGTGCTAAAGGAGTACGAACGCGCAGTTATCTTCCGCCTAGGACGCGCAATCCCCGGCGTAAAAGGACCTGGCGTCATCATCCTAATACCCATACTAGACCGAATGACCAAAATTGACCTTCGCGAACAATTCTTCGAAATAGAACACCAAAGATGTATCACAACAGACAACGCACCAGTCGATATCGACCTACTCATCTACCACCGAGTAGTCAATCCCCGGGACAGCGTCCTCCGCATCAAAGACTTCAGTGGTGCCGCCCTCGGAATAAGCCAAACAACCCTCCGAGCACTAGTAGGCGACATCACACTAGACGACGTACTAAGCAAACGAGAATACATCAACTCCCTCCTACGAGAAAAGCTAGACGAAGCCACTGAATTGTGGGGCGTGAAGGTTACGAAGGTTGAGATACGTGAAATCCTTCCACCCACAGCGGTCAACGAGGCTATGATCAAGCAGATGTCGAGCGAACGTAGTCGTCGTGCGATGGTGATAGAAGCTGCTGGTCAACGTGAGGCAGCTGTTGTGGTTGCTGAGGGTGAGAAGCAGTCTGCTATTCTTCGTGCTGAAGGCGAGAAACAATCTGCCATCCTGCGTGCTGAAGGTGATGCACTTGCGCTGCAGAAAGTGTTCGAGGTTGCTCGCAAAGTTGATGAGAAAACGATGACGTTGCAATACCTGCGTACTTTAGAATCACTGGGGGCAAGTCAGAGCACGAAATGGATCGTTCCACTCGAGTTCACACAGTTGGTGGAGCCTGTTAGAAAGTTTCTTAGTAAAGCGAAATAAGAACCGCCTTTGTCATTGTGTCTGGTGCAGGAAAGAAGGCAGAAACGAGGTATGGTCTAGCCAGCAATTGACTTGATTCGCTCAGCGACTTTGGCTTGGCTTGCGGGATTTGAGACGATAATATAATCTTTTCCCGCGTCGAGGGAGCCAGCTAGCCCTGTTGTTATTTCTTCGATAAGGAACATCAGAGCTTTCTCTGATTCGAGTTCACGGATTTGTAGGCTGCCATCAGAAAAGACAAAACTGGTTTCTTGCCACTTTCCAGGACCTTTACTGGTTAGAACATAGAGATAGTCATCAGTGAGAAAGGTCGCTGATTTGGTTTTCCATGCTTCTTCTAAAATCACTAGTGCTTTTGTTGCATTCTCCTGCTTACTCATCTATGAACACCATGTTTTTCCTAATCATCAGTTAGCATCGAGCGGTATTAAAAATTGTAGTATACAAGTTCCAGTTATGGTTTCATCCACGTAAAGACAAAGTACCGAGTCTTTTCTTTTCTGGGGGTTGCGAGAACGAATCTTTTTCTCACAGAAGTAGCGAGCCGACCGGCACGTACAACTTCTATGGCTGAAATTTCATGTGATTTGGCTACCACTTGAATTATGAAAAGTGAATGGTCGATGCCAGGACCTTGCCTATAGATTGCAAAGTCTGCACCGAATTTAAGACCAGGTCTTACTACAAAACCGCGGTTCCTAAGGTCCTCGTAGACTTGGAATTTCTGTGAAAAGTTCATGTGGTGATACTCAGCGATTTCTACCACCGCTTTCTCTGAGAGGGGCTTTGATATGGCTTCCTTGTAGATTACAATAATTCCTTTTCGGAGTAGGTAGAGTGCTTCAAAGAACGATAATTGGGATGGGCGATCAAACTCGGCTGTTTTCGGTTTGCGGATGCCTAAGGGTTTCCCGAAGAAGCCTTTCGCATAGAGAGATGAGCCATCTGCAGGGTTCCAGACCACTACCTTGTTTTCGATTATCTGAGCTGGAATCTGTTGTTTTGGCGTCATTTCATTTCGCTCATATTTAGCGGCCGGCTTGGTGCTTCAGCGTTTTCAGTGTCCGCGAGCAACTGCGATAATACGGATGGCATCTGCTGCATCTTCAGCTGCGTCTGCTATCTCTTCAAGGTGTTGCGTGAGGTCTTTCAATCGAAGCAATACAAGTATATCTAGATCAGACTTGTATAGCTCTTGTAATATCTTCCTATGCCCCTCATCTACAGCTCTTTCTGCAGCATCGACTTCCATAGCTAACTCTATCGCCTTTGATGAATTCTGAGAGAGCAGAAGAATTGCCTGGCGCATCTTTGAAACCGCGTCGTCTATCGAGTCAAGCATTGTCTTGATTTGTTTTTTCATTTGGACGTCTGGCTTGTAATCTTCAAGTCCAGCGAGGTCCCAGGCGGTTGCTTCACAGATATCCGCGATGTCATCCATGGTCATAGCTAATCGGAAATAGTCGCTTCGGCGTAGCATTGTTTCAGAAACGGAAAGTTCATCAAGGAGGCTTCTCTTGACACTGTCTGCTTCTCGTTCTAAATCAGCAAGCTTGTTGAACAGCTCTTTCTGACGCCCCTTTTGTCCCTCCATCCAATCTTCAATCATCATTCGAAGAGTCTTGGCTGCTTGCAGGACAATTGCAGCATGATCTTGTGCAATGCCTATCGCCTTATTTTCAGCTCGGTTACCAGTCATTTCTAGTGTCAAATTTGTCATGCCCCTTTTAACGAGTGATGGTCAGCAGGCTTCTATTAAAGGGTAGCGGAATTTTATTTTCCGCACGCCGCATCATCACGTTCAGAGATCAATAATATAAAGAGAATATCTTCAAAATACCAAATTTGGTAAAATAATCTCTATCTAATTTACGGTATTATTGTAACTAGTCCAATTACTGCCGTTACTTCAAGGATAACAACAAGAAGCCCTATTGTGAAACAGAATGCCCAGAAGGGCGCGCGAAGCGCAGTATAGCGTAATACAACAAGAGTAGCAGTTCCTACTAGTAGAGCAACTAGCGTGATGAGCACTAACACTAGTATTGGTGCCCAGAATACTTCACCCAAAATGAAATCCAAGCTAACTACTCCCAGTGAAGCTGGTACTCCAATCAGGAAGCTAAGTCGTAGGGCTTCATCGTCTTCAACTCCGCGTAGAAGCAGCCATGTCAGTGTCATTCCTGACCTGCTGATACCCGGTAACACTGCAAAACCCTGCACTATTCCCAAGAGAAAGGCTTCAGTTAATGATATTTCATTCAGGAGTCTTATTCCACTAGTTTTGCGCTGAAAATACAAAATCGCTCCAGTAACAATCAGCAACACACCAACGAAAAGGGATACAACTTCTCCCATCAATCGTGGTATGAGTTCACGGACTAGTAAGTATAGTGGTAAGGCGACAATCACTGTCCCTATTGTACCAATTGCAATAAACCTGAATAACGGGCCGAACAGCTTCTCTGGCTGTTCTCTATCCGAGTTGGCTTTGATTCCGAGTAAAGGGATTTTGTAGAAGATAGGGTTAAAGATGTCTCTTCGGTAAAAGAAAACTACTGCTATCGCTGTACCTAGATGCAACCAAATAGCAATGGAAAAGGCTATGTCTGAATCTATTCCAAAAATCCCCACTGCAATAAGTAAAAGTTGACCTTCTGAACTGATTGGAAGAAATTCCATAATTCCTTGCAAGCAAGCTAAAACTAGCAATGGGGTCAACAGAATTGGCATAAAGTTCGCTCCAGCTTGCAGGAGGATGAAACAACTTCTATAAAGATATTCAGTGCATAGTTTAGTTTGTGGGAGGAATAGTAGTTAACTGAAGGCGACACGAAGGACAGGCTAGATGCGCCCGCTTCAAGTATGATTGTAGACAGTCTTGGTGATAAAGCATTCCACAAGAACTGCACTGGAATGCAGAAATTTTCTTCTTTAGCGCGCGTTTACATAACGTGCAGATTCCTTGTATATTTTTCACCTGCTGCATAATTGTAGGCTTTGATAACATCAACCCTACAAAATCATCGGCAAACGGGCAATATGCTTTGAATATCCCGTTTCCTCCAACACAATTGCAGTAGAGTCCTCCCAGATTTCTCCCCATAAGCACTCTTCTATCCCCTGGCAATTTTTGGATATGCTCCCAGCAAGGCGTTTTACAGAGTCGCTTGAATATTCGCTGAAACCCAATAATGAATCCTCGCGCAATTGCTTGGCTCGTCGCTGCCAGCTCTTGTTCCTCCCTTGTTTTTGGTCGGATACCCGTTATGTCATTGACAAGATGTCCTAGTTCGTGTGCCATAAGGGCTACTAGTTCAGCTTGAACCCAATCGGCTTGGTGGATGTTCACCGTGACTAGATGGAAACGTTTTATTGTCCGCCCGCGTCTTCGAATGCGCCATGTGGTTACCTGAGCTAGTGCACCTTTCTTTGTGTCTCCGTAAATAATTCGGAACTCGTCTCGCTTTAATTCGGGAAACCGAGGGAGCACGTTCTGTTCAAACAGCTTCTCAAGAATTGGATCACTCCTCTCTGGCCAGACATCTTCTCTCGCTTTTCTTCTCCGCGGGGGCATATTATTTCCAGCGCTAATCGCTTCTATGGTAATTCAAGTTGTCGTTTGTACCTTTGAGGAGGTCAATGAAGTTTCCTCTTTCCAACCTAAAGATTAGCTAGCCCTCTTCTATTTTGGCGTGGCTTCCCTTTTCTTCGCAAAAAGAGTTAATAACCTCTAATGTTCATTGTCAAAGGGAGGGCGCTTAAGTGGACCCGTTTACGTCTGGATTTGCAAGTGAAGAACGTAAGCTTGTGCTTTTACGCCAGATTGTCAAACAAGATGTGGTCAAAAGAGAACTCCTGAGCTGTTTAGTTGATGGGTTATGGCATTCAACTACAGAACTTGCCCGACGGGCGCGTATGCAGAATCCAATAATCGGGATAGTGACGGTTGGTACTATTTTGAGGAGAATGCAAAGGCATCTAGGGAAGACCTTCCTCGATGAAATGATTCCGGAGTCAGGTGAGGGGATAACGTCGTGGAGGTTAGGTGTTGAATGGATGGACACGGTTCGAGAAGTCATTCAGCAAATTGATGCTCCATCAGTACTTTCCTCCAATCCTACTAAAGAAGAGATGGAAGATGGACAATCGACGTAAGGGTGTCCATTAACACTCTTGACTATTCTCCGAGGCGTTCAAGGAATTATATCAGCTCTACAATGCGTAAAAGCTTAAGTAGCATTAGTTATCCCTTTTTAGTAAAAAATAGGTAGTGAATCGATGCCGAGAGAAAAATCCACCAGAATAATTCCTCTTGCTCCAATCGATCGACTCATCCGTCGAGCGGGTGCTGAAAGGGTAAGTGAACAGGCTGCAAGTGAACTAGGTGAAGTTCTTGAAGAGCTAGGAATCGAGATTGCTGCAATCGCGAAGGAATTATCCGAATTCGCAGGTCGAAAGACTGTAACCCGCAAGGACGTCAAGCTCGCATATAAGCAGTGGAAACGCACTCGGCGTTAGGCTGCGCTCGAATTGTGAAGAACTAGCCAGCTATTTTTCGAGTTCGTCTTCCTAGTCTAGGAGCAGCGAACAACACTAAGGCTTAAAGTATATTATGTGTGTAACACGCCTTGGAGGTGGCGGCTATAGCGAAACTGCGCCTTCGTGAAAACATCATTACTGAACGAACCCGAACTATAAGCTATGCGATTAGAGATGTAGTTGTTGCTGCTAAGAAGCTAGAAGCTAAGGGCCAAACTATTTCTTACCTGAATATTGGGGATCCGTTGAAATATGATTTTCAAACTCCTCCTCATATTATTGAAGCATTCTGTGAAGCAGCACAAAAAGGTCTGAATGGATACTCCTCCTCTGCAGGACTTCCTAGGTTCCTCGATGCTATCGTAGAGAAGGAGCGAAGAATAAACCAGGTCAGTATAGTACAGGAAGATGTTATTGCTACAGCAGGAATCTCTGAAGGAATCCAGATGATGATGGCCGCTCTGGTTCACCCTGGTTCTGAAGTTTTATTACCTGGACCCTCCTATCCTCCCTACCTTGCGTTTGTTCGCTTCTTCGGTGGTATTCCTCGAACTTATCGCTGTATCGAAGAGGAGGGGTGGCGTCCAGATGTTGAGGACTTGCGCGGAAAAATCAACGATAAAACTGCTGCAATAGTTCTCATCAACCCGAACAATCCAACAGGTGCTCTTTATGCTCCCAAAACTGTCCAGAGCCTTATCGATGTAGCGGGAGAGAACGGCATTCCGCTTATCTCCGACGAAGTCTATGACCGGATAACCTTTGATCAAAAACTTACTAGCACTGCGGCTCTATCCAATGATGTTCCAGTAATCGGGTTCAATGGGCTTTCCAAGGTATACCTAGTTCCTGGTTGGAGGGTAGGGTACATGTACTTCCACCACCCCAACGGTGAGCTAGAAGAACTACGTGAACACATTCTCAAACAAGCTAGAATACGAATCTGCTGTAATGCACCAGCCCAATATGCTGCAGCCGCTGCATTGAAAGGCTCTGATATTTATCTAAAGGATGTAATTAAGCGGCTCCGTTTAAGAAGGGACCTTTGCTGGAGACAACTCAATGAGATAAAAGGGATCTCTGCCTCTAAACCTGAAGGAGCCTTCTATATCTTTCCGAAAATAGATCTCCAGAAGCGTTGGAAGAGCGATGAGCAATTCGTTATGGAACTACTAAGGAAAACAGGGGTACTTGTAGTGTTTGGTTCAGGTTTTGACCCAATGTATGGAGCAGAACACTTTCGCTTGGTTTTCCTAGCACCGCCTACAATACTAGAGAACTCCCTGAATGCAATTAAGCAATATCTAGACCAATAGCTCTGCCTGTAACGCCAGTCGGTCACAATCCAAGAAATTCAATTAGGGTCCCGTAGATTTAGAGCGTGCTTCCTGTACTAATCGACCAATAGTTCCAAAAACCTCTTGAGGTGAGAACATCGGCATCCAAGTGATATTGCTCTGAACGGCATTGAATATCTCATTTTGGTTAAGGTCTGTAGTTAGTGGAGTTGTGCCTATTTCCGTTTTACCACGAAATACACGTAGAGCCCAACGCTCCCCTATCTTTCCTAGCTCGATGAGATATGAAGTTCGGGGAAGAAGATGAAGGCCTGTTACGGGCTGGTATTCCTCTGCCATTGAATCAGTCTCCTCTATCTACCCATTCAAATTAGAGAATAAAAAGCCTTTGCGCCATAGTCCTTACTTGCGCATTTTATCACTCTAGCTCTCATCTAGGAGGGATTGAACTTGGTCAGGAAAAGTGATACGGATTTCCTCCTTTACGAGTCGTTCTACCATCTTTTCCAGTCTTTGTTTGAGGGAAACCAGAATCTTTACAAGCTTTGTTTTCTGCGCTTCTCCATGAGCGACTTCGGCGTCTACATCCCGGTGTTCCCATTTTGCCCGTTCTAATGCCTTCTGAAGGCCACGTTGTTTTTCAGTAGAAATGCTCGATTCTAATTCACGCTGCCTCTCAATCAAATTCGAATATCGTTCGAATAATTCATCAAGGGCAGCTTTTCCGCAGATTTCTTCTTTCCTTTCAATTATCCTTCTATCAATGCTTTGTTTGAATCGGAGTTTGCCAGTCTGGACTGCGTCACTTAGTGCTGTTAGACTAGCCTTCAATTTTGAGAGCTTATCTACGTCTTGGCAAAACGCTTGCCATGGGTCTGAAGAATATGCATCAGCTCCCTCTACCGCCATCGATGTGAGCATTATGGAACTACCAGCTGCTTGACTCAATTTTTTGAGAGGTTTCTTTAGAAAGTTCAACTGATTTGTGACAAGCATCCGGATCGCGTCAATCTCTCGACTAATAGTGTCAATCTCACTTAATCCTGAATCTGAATGAAAGCGTTCGACAGCTTGCTGTTGAGTCTCCAGTTTATCAGCCATCTCGAGTTGTCTTCCCCTTAACTCCACTAAATCAGTCGTAATTATAACAAGTTGCTGGGTTTTCTGTTCTAACTCCTCGACTTCTTGAGCAAGAAAATCTAACTCTTTTGGCAGTTTGGTCTTCTCTGAAACCTTCTTTATTTTCTGATAAGCATTACTAATTAAACGAATCTGGTAATCCAGCTCCTTAATCGCCCTCTTATGAGCCTTAGGAAGCCTTGGAATGTAGCGACGTCCAGCTTCATGGCTTCCTCGTAAGTAGGCTTCAATCTTTTCCAGCAGCTCTTGTGTAGACGCAAACGAAGGCTCTTCAGGAAACACGATATCGCCTCCCCTGCTTTTCAGTGACTCCGATAATTTACTAGCAGCTCCTGGAACTGTCAATTCCCCGTCAATGACAACTTCCTCTAAAAGGAGTTCCGCACTCTCTTCAATTTTTAATAATGCTTGCTGGATTTTCTCAATGGGGCGCAGGATATCGGACCGATAATCCGCTAATAAAACCCCAGTTTTATCAGCTACCCAGGCTCCTAAATCACTATATTCAACAATTTTCAAATCCGGGCCTCGCCTTCTTCTCGTAAATTATTACTAAAAAAGGTTGCAGTTGAAGAAAACATAATCATGAAGAGCTCAAAAATGCTCTACCCAAAACCTTTTTTCACTCCTCTAGGGGGAGAAGAGAAGGAAAATACCTCCTATATTTAATTTGGTGGTGTGCAGCAATTATTCATAACGCCTTTCTCCTCTCAATTCACTCTAGCCACGACGAATTAGAATTACAAGCGGAAATCATCTTCAGCAAGCAATACTGGCGGGTGGAACTCACTGATGATATGATTGATGAGTTTCTGAAGGCATACAAGGAATTCATGACTCACGTTCAATCTCCTATTCTTCCCTCTTTACCAATTCATATCCAAGGCAATAAATTTATTTTCTCAACCCGGGAGGGACTTCTCCTCGCCTTTGTAAGTCATATGCAAGATGAAGATGAGCGAGTGTTCGAGAAGGTGAAATCTTGTCTTAGCTCGCTCTTAGAGAAATTTGGTGCAGACAAGTTCAGTGAAACTATTGAAGATGCGGAACAAATCGAAACATTCATCGATGACTTCATAATGAGCAAACTCAAAGTCAGCCTAGTAGGAGAAGGAGGCGTCGGGAAAACCACTCTACTAAAGCTTCTCAAAGAGGGTGAACCACCAACCGAATACGTTCCTACAATCGCGCTCAGTATCGAACAAATTGAGGCTACTAGATACGGAACCTACAAAATTATCCTTTGGGACTTTGCAGGCCAAGAAAGATTCCGTAGACTTTGGTCGATTTACTTCAGAGGTAGTGACATCGTCTTCTTAATCACCGACTCGTCATTGAACAATGTTCTTGCAACAAAAGCGATACTAGACATCATTAGGAAGGATGCCCCAGGGGTTCCTGTCTGGGCAATAGCAAATAAACAGGATTTAGAAGGTGCCCTGAGCCCTTCGTTAGTAGAACGGCTACTAGGAGTCCCTACTTTTGGGATGGTTGCAGTGAATCCTGAAAAAAGAGCAGAGATGATGCGAATCCTCCTAGATGCAGTCGAAAAGTATGTCGGAACAGCATAAATAACCTAAAATGGGATTATTTGATGGCGTAGAAATAAGTGAAAAAGGTATACTCCAAAGGGTGAATCCGTAACCTTTTTCATACTTAGATTTAAAGATTGAACTAGTTGGACACAGAGACGACGAATTCTGTGAGTTGTCAACTTGTTGTAGGTGAAATGTCATCCCTCGTGGGCTAGTCTGCAGTACTTGGGACGTAAAGACTGGTTTAGTTCTGCTCGCGAAACACCCTAACTCTTTAGATGTGGATCGACAAGAGTTAGCCCAGATTTTTTATGGTTGCGCGGTGATGAACCGAGACACTGTATTCCGCGTCTTTCCCTCCTCAGATGTTTCCCTGCGTGCCGCCGCTGCATTTAGACGAATCAAGAAGTTCGGTGCAGAGAACTATTATTGTCTAATTGTACTTCTTCGCTCAGAGGAGGAGCCTACAGCTTATCAATCAGTGCTCCTCTCTACAATCCAAAGAGTAGTCGAAGTAGAAGGAAACACGAAGGAACGCATACGGAAATATCGACACATCCTTATCGATATGTCAATGGAAATCAAACGACGTGGCGGATCGAGGGACAAGTCAATTTGCCCCTTTCTTTATGAACGTCCCTCACGCCAAAATGAAATAATACCGTTCTGCAGGGTAGTCAAAAAGCCATGCTATCTGACGAAATATGAGATGTCCGGCTTCCCCCAGTGTCCTAGGTATATACGTCGACAAAGACGAAAACAACTAGCAAACGCACGGAGGATTGTACGAGCTGGCATACAACGAATTCTTACCAAAGCAGATGAACATCGCAGTCAAACAGGATCTGAGCAGAAGAGTTGGAGTGAACCAATTCATGCTATATTAGACCACCTATTCACCGTTCTATCGGTCTCTCAGGCTACTAAAGACTTATCCTCTAATATCACTGAATTAATCCGCGAGAAAGGCATCTTTCAAGGTGTACCACGACCAATAATCGCTGCAGCTATTGCCTACCTTAGCGCAAAACAAGTTGGGGATGATTTGAACGAAAATGATATAATCGAACTTGTCGGATGTTCACTAACATCCCTTCGCCGCAACTGCCGAGAACTCTCCGCGCTCTTTGCAGATGCTAAGCTACAAACCCAACCAGTAGAGGCTGACATGTCCCTATGATTCACAATGTCTTCATTCTCACTCTAACGGGTCAACGGGTCTTCCATCGACAGTACTGGTCAATAGATATCACCAACGAAGTAATCCAAGAATTCCTAATCACCCTTACTGCACTACAAACAGAAATCGGTCCAAATGTAGAACTTCCGATCCATGTTAGCCAAACAAAATTCCTCTACTCTGCAATTGGCGACAAGCTCCTCCTCACATTTGCTGTCGATACCAGCGATGATGAAGCCAGCATAAGAGAGCTAATCAATAGAACCCAACAACTCCTCCTCGGAAAATTCCGACACGAAGTAGAATCCTACCTCTCAAACCCCCGTCCAAGCGCCTTCGAGGGCTTCGCTAGCGAACTCGATGACGTCATAGTAACTATGCTGAAAATCTGCCTACTCGGACAAGGAGGAGTAGGCAAGTCTACAATGCTAAAACTCCTCACAGGCGCAACAATCGATGGAATCTACGTACCAACAGTAGCAGTAGATGTGGAAAAACTACAAGGAGTGCGATTCGGACCGTACGAATTGGTAGTATGGGACTTCGCGGGACAGGAACGTTTTAGGTCGCTCTGGGGTTATTATCTTCGAAACGCGGATGCAGTTCTTTTAGTGACAGATTCAACATTGAAGAATGTGTTGGCGACTAGGGATATTCTGGAGATGGTACGGAAGAACGCTTCTTCTGCAATCGTGTGGGCTATTGCGAATAAACAGGATCTCCCTGGGGCTTTGTCTGCTAAGCTTGTCCAGCGCATTCTTGGAGTACAGACTTACGGCCTCGTGGCAATCGATCCACGATATAGGGAGGTTCTTTTCAAAGTTCTAGTAGGTGCAGTGGCAGAGGCTACAGGGGATTAGGCACACCTAAACCTGTGATTTTTTCAGGTTGTTCAAATAAGAGAATACAGAAACAATTTAAATATTAGATGAACTAAAGTAAACCATATTGACTCATACTCGAGAAAGTAATTGGTGGAATAAAAGATGCCATTAGGATTAGGTGTCACGCGCTGGGACGATAAATCCGGTCTGCGTGTTGTTGGTGTGTTTCCTTCAGATCTTGATGTATCCGAGGAGAATATGCTTCGTGTGTTTACTGCACATGCTATGGGTAAACCAGAAGCTGGTTTCTTGACGATGACTCTTGAAGGTACGCAGCTCGCCGTTTCGAGCTGGTATTCGGGTATTCGTCGGGGTAAGGACCAATTCTGCGTTATGTTGTTTTTGGAGTTAGAAGAAGAGGCGCGCGCTTATGAGGAAGGATTGACGCTCGCTTCAAATGAGATCGTAGAGAATATTGGTGAACCAGAATTTATTGAATATCTCGGTGAGATGTTTGATAAACTCAAAAGGATGGTTGAGCTGAGTGTTGAGCAGCGTCTGGCGAAGGTGTTTGTCGACCAAGAGACGCGGCTTCTCATGCACAAGTTATCGCGTGGAGGAATTCCTGGAGAGGAGCTGCGTGAATGGTTAGAGCTACAAACTGGGAAGCATTATCCTGATTTGGGTCTTCTGACATTACCTCTTTTACGTAGTGGGATTGTTGATGAGGATTGGGTAAACGCGGTTTCTGATAACTGTGTTTTCATGGTTAATGATTTATTTGGCGCTCGTTATCCACCTGAACAGGCACTAAAACTTGCTAAATCGGGTGGGTTATCTGCTGAGCAAGCTGCGGAGTATGAGAAGCGAGTCACTGAGTTCTTTAGCGGTTATGCTTGGTCAGAGGATGACACTCTTCAGCTGGGTCAGCTCCTCCTCGATCCAGATATTTACGATGTTGCGAAGGTGCTCCGGCGGCGTATTGTTCACAAATCCGAATTAGCTGGGATAGTGGAAAAGAGAGCAGCACTTGATACGGTTGTTCGCAGACTTGAATCGGCCCAAGTCATTACGACGATGGGGTCTAGCGATATAGATGTGAAGAGGGGGGACGATGCCTTTGTTATGCTTCTTTCGGATATCCACTTTGAATCATTCTTCCCCGAGTTCTTGGTTCTTCGTCTTGAGGAGAGGCTCGCTCAAAAGGATATTCACCCTGACATTGCGAAGCGTCATCTCGAACTCCTAGCGGAGCATTACATGAGAATGCGTGAAAAGATGAAGGAGAAACGGAAGAAGCCTAAGGACGAACCGGGACCACAACTCGCCCCAGCAGCACCACCAGCAGAGGTAAGCGAAGCTCCTTCTGCTGAGTCTAGTGAAGAAACGCCCCCAGCTGAAGAGAAGCCGAAACGGAAACGGAGAACACGTAAGAGAAAGAAGAAGACATCAGAGTAGTGGGTATTGAAGCCACCTAGGCGGCGCTCTTCTGATAGAATTACGGTAAGGTTTGTTGCTTCCGAGCTAAGAGTATTTTACTCGCGGTCTCCCAAGATACCCTAACTATCTCAGGGAATTCGTCATGCTTGGTTATCCATTCCATTAGGAATTGACGTGTTTGTGGGTCACTTGGATAGCCACTACCAAAGTCACCGTACTGTTTATGGAGCTCTGTAATGCGGCGGTCTCGCCGAACTTTTGCTAGTATCGATGCAGCAGCAACCACAGGGTAATTCTGATCGGCCTTATGTTCACTGATTATTGGCTTTTCTGTACCAAGACGATTTTGAATAGTTTGGCCATAGCGTTCAGCGATAACATCAGCCGCGTCAACATAGGCAATATCCCATTGGAGATGTTGTAGAATCATTGCCATCCATTCTGCCTCTAGGTCATTGAGGCTTCTTTTTGCAAAGCGTTGTGTATCGATTTCAGCGGCACTAATTTCCAGCACTTCTACTTGGAGGGCTATTCGTTGAATAGTCAGTTCCAATGCTTCTCGCCTTTTTGGAGTAAGGCGCTTCGAGTCTCGAACTCCCCATTCAACCAACACATCTGAATGCTCTTCTCTGATAACTACTCCAGCAAGAACTAAGGGTCCAATCACTGGACCTCGCCCTGCCTCATCGACACCAGCTATGCATTGCGAAGTCACTTCTCTCACTGTTTGATAGCAGATAAGCAACCTTATTAATTCACTGACCTCTACCTTTATTTGACTAGCAATGGGAAGTGCAAAGCCTCTCTCAGTTGGATACTGTGAAATCTGGCTCAGCACGAAAAATGGTAAATATCGCGTTTCGGCGCAGGTTCCTGAGAAGGCAGAGGTTCCCAACGATTTTCTTTGCGAAACAAATGAGCAGGAACGAATCTGTGTTTCACCATGGTTTAGAACAATAACCGAAGCTAGGGACCGCGCTGTCTTGCTCCAAACCCAACTACGTCAACTCGGTTATCGGATTCTGTTTTATTTTGAAGTTAGACTTACTCGAGTTGGCGACCTTCATACGTCTAACTAATTTTCCTGAAAATTTACTGCTTACTCGCTTGCGGGTTTTGTTATTCCTCTAGCTTTTCGTCGTAAAACAAGTCGAAAGACAATGAATACGACAATGAAGAGAATGAGGAGCAATAGAGTTATTGTCTCAAGGAGATCTATCATCTCTCCAAGTTGGGTAAAAGCAGCACCAACAAATAGACCAGCCAGTCCTAATATCAGACATCGAGGTAGCGCGCCGAGAAATGTGACGAGTGCAAATCGCTTACCGTCCATTCTGATTGCACCAGCTACAATCGAAACAACCGAAAGAGGGATGATTGGTACAGCACGTGCGACAAAGAGGAACGTTTCGTCGCGCGATGATTTCTCGAACCGCTGGCGCATATATTCAACCTCTTCAATCGAGGTGCCAAGGTATTTTCCGTATCGTTTGATAACAGGATACCCTCCGATGTAAGCAATTCCATACCCGAAGAAGGAGCCAATAGTTGACGCTAATGCACCAATCAACATCACATCTACCGTGATTATGAGTAATTGTATGTGGAGTGGTTGTCCTTGCGTTAACAGAAACCCTGCTGCCATCATTATAACTGGAGAGGGTATAGGAGCAATCAAAGTTTCAATCATAACTCCGGCAAAGACTCCGACTGGGCCTAGAGTCTGAACCCACAGTATGATGAGTTGTAATAACCCCTCTATCCACAGGTCAATGGTATGAAGCCAAACAAAAAGAACATCGATTATCATGTTATCCCACCTCCAATGTTGCCCACTGTCACAGGAATATCAAATTTCGTAGTAAACTTTTATGAGTAGATTTATGTCACTCACTCTTCTACTGGTGTTTCCCCTGACATAATTGCTTCACGGCTGGGAAACATTGGGTCATCTACAACTGCAAGCTCTCCGTAGATTCCTGAGGAGAGTTGCTTTTCGCCTTGGAAGGTCTTTACATAACCATTTGTGATTTGAATTACTGCGTCTTCAAACACTTGATCGATATCATCGTTCCAAAGAGATAGTTTAATGGTGCCTGTTTCATCACCAGCTAGAGCTGTCGCCACTCGGGCGCCACCCCTGGCAGTTCGTACATCGCGCGGGGTTTCAACCGAGAGTATTCGGAGTTTAATATCAACGCGACGAGATGAGGAGGATAATTCGCTAACTTTCATTTCTATCGGAAACCTCGTAAAACGAGTTACAAACGAATTAGGATAATTCCTTTTAAAACCTTGTTAAGCTAGATTCGTATAGAAAGAAGAGGCTGTTACATGTCACTAGTAGTTTACACAGCGTTTAGCAAATTGGCAGATTTATGTGAAAAGGTTGTTACCACTACAAAACGTTTGGAGAAGATGTCATTAGTAGGGGATTTTCTTTTTAGATTACCCCTTGAAGAGGTGGAGGCTGCTGCGCTCCTCCTTATAGGGCAGCCATTTCCCAGAGCAAGTCATCGTGTTCTCGCTCTTAGTTGGTCGGCTCTCGATGGTGTTTTAAAAGAATTGTTCAAACCCTCCAAAGATGAAATTAGTGCCTTATTTCACGAGTCAGGTGATTTAGGTGAAGTTGTCCAGCGTTTGTTTCTAAAATATGGACGAGTGGCGCAAACTATGTTATTCGCTACTCCTTTGACAATAATGGAAGTTTTCCGAACATTTACTGCAATAGCAGATGTGCATGGAAGAGGATCAAAACGACGAAAAACGGCGCATTTACGTTCATTATTAATTCGTGCAAATCCCTTAGAAGCTAAATATGTAACAAAAATCCTTCTTGGTGATCAGCGAATAGGATTTAGTGAAGGGCTGCTTGAAGGTACTATTGCGCGCGCCTTTAACCTATCTTTATCCTTGGTCCAGCGCGCGAATATGTTCACAGGAGATATTGGCCAAGTTACTAGAATCGCTCGCCAATACGGAAAAACTGGGTTACAGAAGATTCGTCTTTGCCCTTTCACTCCTCTTCTGCCAATGTTAGCTGCGCAAGCCAAGGACGTATCAGAAGCATTACTACACCATAGCGGCGAATCTGCTTTTGAAATGAAATTAGATGGAGCCCGCGTCCAAATTCATCAACAACGAAATGGACAACCAAAAATAAGGGTGTACAGTCGCCGGCTTTCTGATGTAACTACCAGCCTTCCTGATGTTGTCAAGTTAATTCATGAAGAAGTAATAGAAACTAGCTGCATTCTTGAGGGAGAGTTAATTGCCATCGGGTCAGACAATCGACCCCTTCCCTTTCAACATCTTATGCGGAGGTTTCGACGAGTTCATGATGTAGAAAGACTAGTAAATGAGATTCCCGTGAATCTTTTCCTCTTCGATTTATTAATGCTCAACGAAGAAGTGCTTATTGACCATCCATATACTGAGCGGCGGCAGCGACTATCTACAGTTTGCGGATTAATTCCCTTAGTTCCTCGAATCATTACAGACAATTCTCAAGAAGCTGAAACCTTCTTTGCTTCTACTATTAAGAAGGGTCATGAGGGACTAATCGCTAAAAGATTGGATAGTCTCTACAAACCTGGTATTCGAGGTAAAGCGTGGTTGAAAATCAAAGAGAGTTTAGAAACATTGGATTTAGTAATAATAGCAGCAGAGTACGGAACTGGACGCAGACATCGTTGGCTTTCGGATTATCATCTAGGAGCATGGGATCCAGAAACTGCTGAATTCCAAATGCTAGGTAAAACATTCAAAGGCCTTACTGATGCAGAATTCGAAGAGATTACTAAGCGTCTTTTAGAGATTCAAGTGGGAAAACGCAGAAACGTTGTGTTCGTACAGCCCAAAATAGTGGTTGAAGTTGAATACGACGAAATCCAGCAATCGGTAAGATATCCATCTGGGAAGGCGTTGAGGTTTGCTCGAATTAAGCAAATCCGATATGATAAATCGCCTGAGGAAGCAGATACAATTCACCGAGTGA
>JAEOSX010000067.1 GCA_016840135.1 Candidatus Hermodarchaeota archaeon | reverse complement strand
GAAGTTTAACATCTGAGCCACAAAAGCACCCCCGTCTTCAAGTAGAGAGTGGGCATTGACTATCGTCTTTTCCAGCATCTCACGACTAGCCAGCAATGCCAATGAGTTACCTATACATGTAACAAGATTGAATTCACCCAGTACAACCTCTTTGGCTGCAACCATATCAGCAACTAGGAAGTCTACTTCGACTCTTTCTGTTTGAGCTAGCAGGCGAGCTGCCTCAATCATTGACTTGCTCGAGTCTAGTCCCACTACTTTGAATCCTTTTTGTGCCAGAGCAACAGCATGCCGCCCACTCCCACAAGCCAAGTCAAGGACTCTTACCTTTCCTTTTCCAGCCACTAGACTGAGGAGAAGTGGAAGTTCGCGATTCAATCGCTGCTCCCAATCAATCGCATTATCATAAGCTAGAGCCAATTCATCGAACGCCATCATTCTTCAACCGTCCAGTATATGTAAGGGGCAATCATTTTTTTAATGGTGCTTATCTCTGTCCAAAACCTAGGAGAATTATTTATTGACACAGCCCAGATACAAAAGCGCAACAAGGTATCAACTTTCTGCGCTTGGTCGGTATAAAGGTTTGACAGTCCTAGCTGTGGGGCTAGCGCTATTCGCTGCTTTACTCACCGTCCTTCCAGGCTGGTTCATGGGTGATGCAACTGATGCGTTACAATTTGCTATTGATAATGGCCTAGGCTTAACACCAACATTTGTTTACTATTGCTTAGTGATTTTAGGAGTCGCTGGTGCACTCTTTGTCACAATCCTTGCTGTAGGCTACTCATTTGCCATCATAACGCTTCGATGGGAACGGGATGCCCGCCAAGAATTCTTCGAGATTATCCAAGAAAACAGTATGAGCTTTCATGACCAAGTAGACAGCAAGCAGCTATTAGCAGTAGCTATGCAGGATGTGCGTTGGGTCCGTTTCTCTTTAAACCCTGCATTGAGGAACATAATCACATCACTGGGTTCCCTCGTGATTACCTCCATATTTCTTGCGATGATTGATTGGATATTGGGTCTCTTGATGCTTGTTGGAGCACCCCTCTACCTATTCTTTGCCTATCGCTATGCGAAAAAAGTAGAGCCAGTTCGGAGGGCGAGATCAGTTCAAAATGAGATAATCACAGGGATCAGCCAGGAAGTGTTTCGGGGAATCGAGGTCGTCAGAGCCTTTGGCACCGAGGAATATGAGGAGAACAAGTTCGAGGAGGCTTCAAAGGAGTATCAACGACTGCAAACCCGGGAAGCTAGATTGGCATCATTCTACATCCCTCATTTGATAATGACGGGCATTACCTTCATCGCCCTTCTTTACGTCGCATACTATGTGCTGCTGGGCGCCTATCAGGTGAGCACACTCGTCAGGGTGCTTGGTCTTCTAGCCTCTTTTGACGCATTCAGTTTCATGTTACCCCGCTTTCTCCTCGTTATCCGTGGAGCTAATATTAACGCTCAACGCATTGTGGAGCTGCTTGGCTGGAAGGATCCCCTTCAGGAACCCGGACATTCAGCAGCTGTTGATTGGAGTAAAGACATCATATTCAGAAACGTTGATTTTAGATACACTTCAAATGATGGTGAAAACAGCACCTATGCCTTAAGAAAACTTAATTTCATCATACCAGGAGGGTCAAGGGTTGCATTGATTGGTGGACCAGGCGGGGGTAAAAGCACTATCTTGAAGTTGCTACTCAGATTATATGATCCTACAAAAGGCAAGATTCTCATCGGGGGAGTTAATCTCCGAGGTGTTCACACCCGCGATGTAAGAGCAGCTGTTGGATTAGTTGAGCAGGATATTTTCCTCTTCCGGAGGAGCGTTAAAGAGAACATCGCCTTCGGATGCGTTGGTGCGTGTGAGGAGGAAATCATCGAGGCAGCCCAGAAAGCGCAAGCCCACGAATTCATAGAAAAACTTCCCCAAGGCTATGATACTATTATCGGGGAGAGAGGGATGACTCTGAGCGGGGGGCAGCGCCAACGCTTAGCTATTGCCCGGACGCTAGTACAGAATCCACGACTCCTTCTTCTAGACGACTCGGTGAGTGCAATTGACGCGCAAACCGAATTTTTCTTGAGAAAGGCTCTTGATGAGGTAATGAGAGGCCGTACAAGCATCACAGTCACCCAGCGGCTTAGAACACTCCTCGAATCAGATTTGATAATAATTGTTGACAAGGGACGCCTTGTATCCATAGGAACCCATGAAGAACTCCTAGAATCTTCTGAACACTATCGCCGCATCTTTGAGCGCTTACCTGGAGCCTTCCGCCATGTGAAGCAGCCAACAACAAGTGGAGGTGCCAGCTAATGGGTATGCGTCGCCGCGGAGGCCCCACAGCATTATCTCGTCAGAAACAGAAAAGTAGCAGGCCATTCTCTACCCTATTGAGAAAAACATTCACGTATCTGGGTCGATTCAGGAAGTTAATCGTTGTTGCAGCTGTGTTTGTACTACTAGCAACGATTTTTTCATCAATCGATCCGCTAATCCTTTCCTGGGGGATTGACTTTGTCCTTACGCCTGGCAGTTTCTTTAGCGGATTATTCTTGCTAGGTGTTCTTTATGTGGTACTTAGAATCGCTGGCTGGGTGTTAAACTCACTTTATACCTGGACCTTATCAGGAGCCCAAGCTGGTTTTGTGCAATCATTGCAACAAGACACATACGCCAAACTAGTAAACGCCGATTTATCATACCATAAATCCCAGCAGAGCGGCGATGTAACTTCTCGGGTGACCTCTGACTCAGATTCACTAGGTTCAGGTATCCAGATCATCATCGACTTTGCAAGCCAACTCCTCTTGCTAATTGCTACATTCTCTCTGATGTGGATTTCATCGCCTTCAATAGCACTAACAGCTCTAGTCGTTGTACCTGTAGTGGTACTAGTTGTCGTCTTGTTTGGTACGGTAGGACAGCGAACAATGCTAGCATCCCAACGGGCGTTGGGTCATGTGTCAGGGCAGATTGCGGAGAACATAAGCGGAGTCCATATTGCCAAAGCCTTCAACCGCGAGGAGGAAACAGCTGCTACACTAAGCAAATTGAACCAAGAAGCCTACCACTATGGCTTCAAATTTATGATCCTCATGACCCTTATGCAGCCCCTAGTTCGTGCGACTGGTATTGCTGCGGTTGCTGCAGTTCTTTTCGTTGGGGGAAGTCTAGCAGTTGGTACCTTACCAGTGCTGACCATTGGTGAGGTTTTTTTGGGCACCATTCTCATTCAGCGATTTCTACGCCCCTTACTTCATTTGAGCATGATGGCGACCCAGTTCCAAGCATCAATGGCTTCTATGGACCGCCTATTAGATATTCTTGAAGCGGAACCTACAGTAACGAATTCCCCTGCCGCTATTCCCCTAGACCCTGATAGCGATGGCATTGTCTTTGAAGACGTGACCTTTGCCTATGTTAAAGGGACTGATGTTTTGAAGGGTGTTAGCTTTTCTGTTGCGCCAGGCGAGATGGTGGCGATTGTGGGTCATACTGGTGCGGGTAAAACTACTATTGCCGCACTCATCAACCGTTTCTACGACCCGCAGCAGGGCCGCATCTTGATTGGTGACCAGGATCTACAGAGTGTGACACTCCAGTCACTCCACGACACAATCGCTCTAATTGCTCAAGAGCCGTATCTCTTTGATGATACCGTAATGGAGAACATTCGCTACGGACGTGCTTCTGCTACGAATCAGGAAATTAAAACACTTTGCAGGCTTATTGGCGCACACGAATTCATTGATGTGCTTCCTCAGGGATATAGCACACTACTCAGTGAGGGGGGTAGTAACCTTAGTGCGGGGCAGGTTCAGATGATAGCAATAGCCCGCACATTACTCGCTGACCCGAAGATTCTCATCCTTGATGAGGCGACCAGCAGGCTGGACGCTTATTCAGAGTCGCTAGTACAAGCCGCCCAGGAGAAGCTTTTCGTTAATCGGACAACGGTAGTGATAGCCCATCGGTTGACAACTATTGCCAACGCTTCACGGGTTCTTGTTTTTGAACAAGGGGAACTCATTGAGCAAGGAACTCATGATGAGCTCCTCACCCTCGGTGGTAAGTACAAGGCAGTGTATGACACTTACTATGCTCATCAAACAGCTGATGAACTATCTGAAGAAGTCATAAGAATTGCCCAGGAAGAGTTATCGAAAACACATAAACAGGAACCAAAGTCTCCTAGGCGAGGAGGCTCAAAGAGACCAAGCAACCACTAAATAGCTCTCACAATAGACTTGTTGACTGCGCTACTTGGTTCGAGAGACTGGTTTTGGTAAGGCTTGTAAGTTACAAACTTTTAAAGGTCTAAATTGCTGGGCTATTTCTGGGGACAGGAAATACCCATATCCCTGCTCGGGGTAAGCGAAAGGTTAGGCACTCCATCCCTCCCTAGAAAAACCATTCCCTCTCCCCTCCAATTGTGTCCTTTTTTGGATGTGCTTAATCTGCTATTTTCCCCGAGCAACTATTTTCTTCTCGGTTTTCGTGCCTTGTGATTCCGTTCTCGAAGGCTATGCGTAAAATCCGGGCTGCTGGGCATTGGTAGGTAGACCGAAGGCGTTTGCGAATGTCCAAATAACAACAAGCATGCATCTGAATACATCGTCTATTGCTTCGAGGAGCCTAGTCTTGGTGAGCCCATCATATAGTAAGCGAACTTGGAACTGAGCGGCATCCCATGCACCATCTCTTTCTTTCACAGAAAAACCTGGGCGCTGCTGCAATAAACGCAACTTTAGTTCAAAGATTAGGTCTTTACGTTTTTCAGGTGCCATCTTGGTTAACCGCTGACGATGCTGCGACGCCACACGAAGAACTGAAACAACCAAGACTCCATCCTTCATGTCTCTTGGTTTGATGATTTCAACCTGATATGGTGAACCTACTGGGTAGTTAGCGTTGAAATGGAATTTCGCCTTTGGATCGTCGACCTCTTTCCGGAACATGCCTTCTTCTGCTAACCAGTTGTAGATGGTTTGTTTCCAATCGGTTTTGGAGTCCGACCTTTTAGGTGGCATCAGCATCATCTATCGTAAATGGCTCTTAACATTCAACTTCAAGAGAGATTGAATAAGAACTTTTCCACGTTACCTCAGTAAATTGAGTCTTTAGTGCTTGCCCTCAACCAAAGGCTTGTGGGTTGATAGACAGAGTGGGAAGTCGTGCATTAAGAGTGCAATCGGGTTCAGATTTCTTATGCATATACCATTAGCATTTTATAATAGAAAGTGCTTTCTAATAGGTTGAGATTGTAATTCTCAACTTGATGAGAAAATACTCTACAGCACTAGGCTGTTAATCTCAACAATCACCTGAGGTATGTTAAATGCTCAAGAATCGAGTTATAACTCTAGTCATCGTGGTTAGTGCAACCCTACTCCTCTGTGCTACTCTTCTTGAACCTAAAACCTGTACAGCGTATCCCGTCGTCTGGCAAGACGATTTCGGAGACGGTAACTATGACGGCTGGTCAACCAGTTCTCAGGTTGGCTTCTCAGCAGCTAATGGTTATCTCGAGACACTCATTGATAGTACATGGAGCTGGATAAGCCACCCCAGCGACGTTGCATATGGAAGCTGGCAGTTTGACGTCTACGCCGTTGAAACACCCGCAAACCATTGCTACGTCTACATTATCTCATCGGGAATAAACTATCGACTTTGTGTGTGGACTGGATCATGGACAGGCGGCATTACAATACCAGGACCAGGATTCGATCTTCTCAAGGAAATTGACGAAGTTAACGAAATCACCAGCTATTATCCAGGAACCCCCGTTGCTGGTTGGTATACAATTAATTTCACAAGAACCGATGCCGGAGAATTTACTATCTACATAGATGGCGTTCAACGAATGCAAGTGACCGATAACGACATAACTGAATCCACCACCTTCCGGTTTGCAGCCCAAGGGGGTTGGCGAATCGATAACATCGTCGTCAGCAGCCCCTCTCCAACAACTAGTCCACCACCACCCGCTATTCCTGGGTTTCCCTTAGAAGCCCTCCTCTTAGCAATCCCCCTTGCCCTAACTTTTGTAATGGTACGCCGTCGCAGGTAAAAGGAAATTACAGCTGCTTCAAATAGATGAGCGCACACCAGCCCTGTTCCTAATCTTCCTAGCAGATATCATACAAGAAGTATAGCTATATTTGTTTTACATTGGCTTCCCCTAAGACTCAAAAGGAATATTCTCAATTCAGAGTAAAGTTAGAAAGTGAAGAGTATTTGATTAGAATGCCTGAGCCAAGAATCTGGGATGTAATCATTTGTGGCGCAGGGCTTGGCGGATCCGCTGCAGCAGAAGTATTAGCAGCCGAGGGGTTCACCACCCTACTCTTAGAAAAACATTCAGTCCCACGATACAAGGCTTGTGGCGGTGGTGTGACACAAGAATTTATGGACGGGGCACAATTACCTGAGAACATAATAGAGCGCCCCGTAGAACACCTTGTTCTCCACCATTTAGGCAACCAAACTTACGAGAAAGAGGGGAAAGGGGCTTGTCTTTGGCGTGCTGACCTTGACGCTTTTTTCGCCAGGCAAGCGGTGACAGCGGGTGCAATGTTAAAGGAGAGAGAACAAGTTGTGGCTGCCCATAAAGAAAATGGACTATTCCACATACAAACATCACAGAACGCATTTCAGGCACGGATATTAATCGCAGCTGATGGAGTCACGTCTACGATTCTTCGATGCTTTGGTTGGAATAGGTTCAAACCTGAAGAGGTAGCTCAAACTGTGACACACGAAATAGAGCTAGGAGAGAAAACCATCGCCCAGCGATTCGGGGAAGAACACCTCCACCTCTATTTTGGTCATGACATCTCACCGATGGGATATGGCTGGGTCTTCCCAAAAAGAGATACCGTAAGTGTGGGATTGGGATGTCGCCTCACCCATACAAAGAACCTAAAGGAGTCCTTTGATAATTTCTTACGGTTCCTAAAGAAACAGTTAGCTGGGGGTAAGGTTGTACACAGGGTAGCGCATATGCTGCCAGCTGCTTTACGGCAAGATTTTGGTAAGGGAGGGCTTCTTGCTGTTGGTGATGCAGCAGGCCTTGTAGATCCTCTCAGTGGTAAGGGCATTCCCTACGCGGTCACTTCTGGACAACTTGCAGCTGAGACAGCTGCTTACGCTTTAGAAACTGATTCTATAGACCAAGCTTCAAAAAGGTACCATTCTGCCTTGGAGGAAAATCTACTTGAGGGACTTGAAGCAAAAAGGGGAATCCAAGAAGATGTGTATCGCACGGAAGCGAATATTAACCGTTTTCTCCAACTCTGGCTCACCCACCGCGCAACGGTTATTGCATCTTCCCTCTGGCACGCATCCCAGTAGAAACTATGATTGGCATCCTATGGAGTCACAACATCATGCAGCTCCTCGAAGAACTGGAAGAAATACACGAACTCGTCGCAGCGTCTCCGAAAGATGCAGATGAACAAACCCGGCGCCGATTTTGGAGAATTGTGGGGAAAATCAAACGCATGCCCACCCCTGATGACTCCCTCGTCATCAAAGCCGCAGGAATTCGCGACCTGCTCTATGAGTCTCGCTTAGGGACCCCCAAACCCATGAAGCTGCTTGTAGTCTTTCTCCTCATAGGGGCGCTGAGCGTCTACGGCTACATATGGGCAATCACCCTTGGTCCACAATATACTGGTATCCTCCTCAACGACATTCTGTTTGTTATCTTTTTACGGGCGCTTATGGTATTTGGGGCAGTCGCCTTCCTCTACCCTTTTGGCCGTTTACTTGCTAGCAAAGCCTTCGGTATTCACATAGACGGCATCAGTCGCGACCCCTACTACGAGCCTACCCTCAAAGTGAATTACGTGTCCTACCTGAAGGCTTCCCCACCTCGACGCCAATGGTTCTTTTTCATAGCAGGTATATGGACTGTCGTCACCTCTGCCTGGGTCGGTGCCATAGGCTTCTATCTACGTGGTGACTTGATTGGTTTGGTGATAATGATACTCCTGCTCGCCTTCGAAACCCTAGCAATAATATCTGGTTCAAGAAAGGCTGGTGAGATGGGTCACTTCAACCGTGAACGCCGCATCGTCCGAGACTGGAAACGCGCTCTAGCTGAGACGAGAAGCAGCACCTAATCCTTTTCTAGTAAGTCATATCTTAGGGATACTATGTCTAACCCCGATTGTATCCGTGATGCTCCGTGGCAGATTCTCTGTCGTGTCATTAAGCAAGAAGGAACATGCCATGAAGGACATAAAATAGGCGATGAAGTCCTGTTCACAGGCAATGAGGTCAAAGGCAAGATATGCATTAGCGCCCTCTATTCAATGCTACCGAAGGTTTACGCAATGCGGTATAATGCTCGCTTCCCTTGGCTTAGTAACCAATGCGTTGCACCTCATACCTGTCCTGATGGTAAAAATCCAGTCACCTTTGAACTAGTTCGAGTCCAGTCTTAACGGCTTTCTGAATAACCTTTTGTCCGTTGAGTTGAGCCCCCGCTTCACCTTCCAGTGTATCCTTGAAGATTCGTAAGGGTACGCTTCAGATGTGTTTCGAAGGTATCGATTTCCTCAGGAGAAAAACCGTTATAGAACAAGTCCAACATTTTCTGAGATACTTTTGTGTAGGCCTCCTGTAAGGCTTTGTTCTTCTCGGTTAACTTGATCAGAGTTTTCCGTCGATCTTCTCGGTTTGGTACTCGGACGATAAATCCTGATTGCTCTAGGCGGTCTATCAAATCGGTGAGGGTGGATTTGCTCAGAAGCGTGCGTTTTGCAATTTCTTTTATTGGGACCTCGTCGCTATCCCAAAGAGCAAAGAGGATTCGCCCCTGTCCAGGGTGAATATCAATCTGGTGTTCTTTTAGCATCCTAGCGAAGATTCTGCTTGCGAGGTGGTGAATCTTTGTGATCAGGAAGCCGCCTTGTCTCTGGTTTTGCATTGGTTTCACCTAATTTTAAGCTGGAACTTGCCTGACCCGTGCCAGCCTTCTGCTACGCGGGGGAATGTCTGTAGCACTGTATGATCGGGGTCATCGTATCCCTTTGGGTAGTAGCGTTCCCAGCCCTCCTGCCAGAGGCGCCTTTTCACCTCAGCGTCGTGAACAAACTCGATTTCCCCACCCAGCATGAGACCTTTCCATTTCTCGGGGGTGCAGTAATATAGTGAGACAGCGGGGTTCGCTGATAGTTGTTTAGCCTTTGAGGAGGAGGTATTCGTGGTTAGCAATACCATGAAGTTTTGCTGATGGTCTTTGAACATTGATGCAATCTTTGGGAACATCGCCTTGTTCCTGAGATTGAACATGGCTCGAGTGTGCGGAAACCCGTTTTCGTCGATTGTTGATACATACACAGCCTTGGCGGTCTTTAATAATTCCAGGCACATTTGTCGAATTTCTTGTTCATCCATTCATGTTCACCACTGGTTTCTCAAGATGATTTAGTTCGTATGCGTATAGTACTAAATCGTACTATTTATTTGTATCTCAAAAAAATAAAGATGTCCGATAATCGCTACGACTCGACATGACGTCGAATGCTCGACCTGTACGCACCTCCAGTAATGCCTAATTCGTCTTCTTTATAAACCAGATAAGCCGCGTTCATGAATAATACTAGTTCAATATTTGAGGAACCGAACGGGGTTGTCGTTGCTGGCATCCGAACCATTCAATGAGTCACCGACGATTGGGAGCAATCAACATCTACTTCTTGCGGCGTTCATGAATCAGGGGATATTCTCAATATTACGCTACAATGACTGGGGTAAACAGAAGCAAGCCTTCGCGAGTAAGAGCATGCTTTTCTTGAGTATGATCAGCCTCACCTGGCTCCTTATCCGCACTGGCACCAAGCCTACACGCATCACGTATCCTTGTCAGCGAGCATCTATCGACCACGTATCCACATCCCTGAGTGCCTTTGTTCCCATTGCAGCTGCACCAGCCCTACTAGGCTTCAAGTGGCCTTCACTCTCCAACCTCGTTAACCAGGCGAAGGGATTCTTCTCCTCACACTGGAAGGCGATTCTTATATTACTCATCGTGGTCCCCAGTGCCTTCATCGGTGTTGGATTCGTCTGGCTGTTTGTGCAACCCCCACCATCAGGGTCTGGAGAACCCAACTTCCTTCCTGGTGATATGCAGCTCACTCTTGAGATGGCGGATGCGACTTCAGTGCCTGCATCGGACATCTTTGTTACCCATGGTCGAGTCTACTCGCATTTCACTGAATTGATTGACCTCATGGGCGAACAGGGATTGCTCTTCTACCAATCCAGCACGACCAGCAGCAATCAAGGACCTGGCGGATTAATCGCCAGTAATGACGTGGTCCTGTTGAAAATCAACTCGCAGTGGACCATGCGGGGTGGAACCAACACCGACCTTCTAACCGAAGTGATAGAAGCCATCGTAGCTCACCCTGACGGATTTACTGGTGAAATCGTTGTGGCTGACAACAGCCAAGGGGTCGGCGGGTTAGACCACTCTCAAAACAATGCCGAAGATCGCGATCAATCCGTCCAAGATGTAGTCGACACGTTCTCACCCACCTACCAGGTATCAACCTTTGATTGGCAAACTATCCGCAACATCCAAGTGAATGAGTATTCGGAAGGCGATATGACCGACGGCTACATCGTCTATGGCTCCGCGGACCCTGATACCGGAATCTATGTCTCCTATCCCAAGTTTCAAACCGAATATGGCACCTACATCAGTTTCCGTGACGGAATCTGGAATGGGGCGATTTACAATGACCGATTGAGGGTAATCAATATGCCCATTCTTAAATCCCATGTGCGGTACGGTACAACAGGGGCTGTAAAGCATTACATGGGTGTACAGTCGGAACAACTCAATGGAGGACTCGCCAACGG
>JAEOSX010000066.1 GCA_016840135.1 Candidatus Hermodarchaeota archaeon | reverse complement strand
GAGACCATCGGCAGGTGAATTCTATGACTAAATCAAAACACTCGAAAGAAAATCAAACCGCCACGGAGGAACCGGTGACCTTCCATTTCGACAAGCGGGAGGACTTCAGTACCTGGTTCACCGAGATCAACAAGCGAGCGGAGCTCTCAGACCTAAGATATGGCGTTAAAGGGTTTGTTGTGTTCCGCGCTTGGTCGGTCATGACGATGAAAATCATGTACGACATCTACGAGAAGGAGCTTGAAAGCCATGGCCATCAGCCCGTCATATTCCCTGCCCTGATTCCCTCCGCCAATCTAGAACAGGAGGCAGATCACGTTGAAGGCTTCTCTCCGGAGGTCTTCTGGGTGACCCGCGCAGGGAAGAATACAACCTTCGAAGAACCACTCGCCCTCCGACCCACCAGCGAATCCGCTATGTACCCGATGTACAAGCTCTGGCTTCGCAGCTGGCGCGACCTCCCCTTCAAACGCTATCAAAGCTGCCAAGTTTGGCGCTATGAAGGAAAGATGACCCGCCCATTCCTACGAAGCAGAGAATTCTACTGGCTAGAAGCCCACGACGTCTTTGCCACAAGTGAGGAAGCGGAAGCACAAGTTCTCGAAGACATGCAAATGACAGAGAACGTAGTGACAAACCGCTTCGGGATTCCGGCAATCACCTTCAAACGACCACAATGGGACAAATTCGCAGGTGCAGTGTATACCTGTGCTGCGGACACACTCATGCCGGATGGACGCCTCATGCAGCTACCGTCAACCCACTACCTTGGAGACCACTTCGCTCGGGCTTTTGGTATCAAGTACGTTGACGAAGACGAGAAAGAACAATACGCCTTCCAAACCTGCTATGGTCCAGCAATCAGCCGCATCTACGGAGGTCTAATCGCAGTTCATGGCGATGATGACGGTCTCCTCCTTCCCTTCGAGCTCGCCCCAATACAAGTGGTTATTGTACCAATTCCGAAGAAGGGGTCAAAGCAGGCTGTAGAGAAGCGATGCCGAGAGCTAGAAAAGAAACTCCGCAAAGCAGGATTTCGAGTCCACACCGATAACACTGATCGCCGCCCAGGCGACAAATATTACCACTGGGAAATGCGAGGGGTTCCGCTACGTCTTGAAATAGGCAACCGTGAAGTGGAACAAAAAACAGCTACGGTCTTCCGGCGGGATTCACGCGAACGAATTGTTATCCCACTAGCTGACTTGAAGAAGAAGGTCCAACAGCTAGGAGTGGCGTTAACAGAAGAACTCGTCAGACGTGCCAAAGCCCGTTTCACAGGTGCAATTCGTGATGCTAGAAGCATCGAGGAGATTGAACAGGTTCTTCAGGGCAGACAGGTTGCAAGAATCAGTTTCTGTACCATGGAACTTGAGGGTGAAGCCTGTTCAGATAAAATCAAGGAGAAAACCGGCGGTGAAACCCGTGGTACTCGACTTGACCAGAAAGAGAAGCCCTTTGGTCCCTGTGTAGTCTGCGGAAAAACCGCAAAGGCAGTTACTTACGTCGCCCGTACATACTAACCTCAAAGCCTGTTCAACATATCACTATCTTAAATGGATTAGTGAACACAGAGTGTACCATGACTAGCCGTAGCGAGTTGGAGACGAAGCTTGAGAAGATAGACAGTGAATTCGCAGAAATAATCAGGCGTATTCCCAAGCGTGACCCACAGGAACCCACCCCCTTCTGGCTTCACTTCGAGATGATTGAACGTTACAAGGTTCTCAGAGAAGCCAACATCGAAAAGGGTATGAATATACTTGAGGTGGGCAGTGGTGCCCATGCAATAACTACAACTGTACTGGCATACCTTGTTGGTGACAGAGGGAGAGTCGTTGCTGTTGATATTGGAAGATGGCGGTTCGTCAATGAAATTCTCGCTCAAGCAGGACTGAAACACCGAGTATTCCCCCTTGCCCACGATGCCACCAGTTTGCCACTCCAATACGAATGTTTTAATCTAGCTGTCGTAATTCATGGAGTTCGCAGCTTCAGAAACGAAACAACAATCACGAAGATACTCAAAGAAATGCTTAGAGTGTCTCCACGAATCTTTGTTGCAGAATCGCTACCAATCGCCAAGACGAAGGCACAGAAAGCCCATCTGGAAATGTACAACCTCCGTGAAGAAATATTCCAAGCCCGAAGTGGACAGAAAGATGACATACACTACCTTCCCCTCGACAAGCTAACTGAACTTGTAGAAAAAGCAGGAGGAGAAGTGACCGATTCAAGGATGATGGAAATAGACCAACCACATTTTCTAGCATGTGTCCCAAGGGGGCTTGTAGAGAAAATCGAAGATGAAGAAATAAGGGAAGATCTCTTACAGAGGTGGGAGGCGGCTTATACTAAACTCCAACAACATGGCGAAGAACACCTGCCCGTGGGAATCGTAAAAGCCAAACGAAGACCCGCGTAAATTTGTTACGTCCAGCGAAACGAACTAGTTGATGTGGACGTGCTTGAGTATTCTGTGAAGCTTTGAAAAGGGGAGAGTGTTGATCACATCTGTGGCCTCCAGCCAGGCCCTTCTCGCCACTGCCAAACCAAACTTGATTATTTCAAACCCATTTGCCCAATGAGCATCACTGTTTACAACTAGCTTCAAACCCCGATCCTTAGCACGACGCGCTTCAACATCTGGCAAATCAAGACGATGTGAGTTGATTTCAAGAAAAACATGATAGTGCTTGGCAGTCTCCATCAACTTGTCAAGATTTACTGAATATGGAGGACGTTCTCCAACCAATCGGCCAGTTGGATGTGCAAGAATGTCGACGTACTTGTTTTTCATGGCACTGACCAAACGTTCTGTCATCTCCTCCTCAGAACCCCTTGTATCATAATGAATTGATGCGGTAACAACATCCGTTTCAGCTAGCACATCGTCAGAAAAATCAAGGCTTCCATCTGAAAGAATCTCTACTTCCACTCCCGATAGAATACGGATATCGGAGAGCTCTTCATCTATTTTCTGGATTGCTTCAATCTGCTCTCGGAGTTTGGTTTCAGCTAGTCCTTTAGCAATCTTGATCCGTTTTGAGTGGTCACTGATGGCAATGTACTCATAGCCTCGCTCTATTGCAGCTTGTGCCATTGACTCAACGGTGTCTCTACCATCACTCCATTTTGTGTGCACATGTAAATCTCCACGAATATCGCTGAGCTCCACTAGTTTGGGTAACTGGTTCTCCAAGGCAGCTTCAATCTCTCCCGTATCCTCTCGGAGTTCAGGGGGTACCCAGGGCATTCCCAGTGCCTCATAGATTTCTTCCTCGGTCCGCTGAGCGATAATTCTCCCATCTCTTTTATCGCTAAGGCTGTATTCGCTTAACTTCCATTTACGTTTCTGAGCGATACGACGTAACGCGATATTGTGAGCCTTTGACCCAGTAAAATACTGAAGGGCAGCCCCAAAGTTCTCAGGCTTTACAACTCGTAAATCCACTTGCATTCCATCACGAATGATAATGCTGGATTTTGTTGGACCATGAGCTAATATTTGCTTCACATCAGGGAGCTGAGTAAAAGCACTCATTATTGGCTCAGACTTCTCAGAAGCAATCAATATATCGAGATCACCGACGGTCTCCCGCCAGCGCCGAAGACTTCCAGCAACCTCAATCTTTTCTACACCTGATAATCCGCCAAGTACATTCAGGAGTTTTTGGGCAAGATGGTATACAGTATTAATTGGGCTTCGCTGTTGCTGTTTGATGTATAATTCAAGATTGCGTCGAATACTTTCCTCGCTTCGCTCCCCAAACCCCGGCAGGTCACGAACCCGATGTTCTTCCAGCGCTTCTCTTAGCTGCTCAATCGTACTGACCCCTAATTTCTCATGAAGCTTTTGTACAGTTTTAGGACCGATATCTGGGATTCGGAGCAGCTCCACAAGACCACTTGGGACCTTCGCTCGCAACTCCTCCAGAGCCCGAACCTTCCCTGTTTTCAAGAATTCCTGAATCTTCTGAGAAATCGCCTTCCCCACACCAGGAATGTCCTCAAGTTCGCTGCGGGTAGCAATATCCGCTAAATCCTCTGAAAGAGCTTCAATTGATCGAGCAGCGCGGCGATAGGCTCGAGGCTTGAACGTCTCACCCAATAAATCCAAGAGATCAGCAATCTCGTAGAAAACCTTCACAATATCACTGTTCTCGGGCAATCTTACCACCTGGCGAATCCACTACCTGTCGTCTTCTCTACAAGGTCACTATGATTTATAGAGATTGTACCGGGTGTGCATATCAACTTGTTCACGTAAATCAAGAAGCAGCCCCACCTTCCCCGTCTTAAGAAACTCCTGAATATCACGGGCAATGGCTTTGTCCACACCAGGAATGGTCTCTAAATCACCTTTGGCAGCAATCTCTTCCAAATCCTTGGATAGCACCTCAATAGAACTGGCCGCATCACGATAGGCTCGTGGTCGAGAAACATCACCCAGTAAATCCAATAGGTCCGCTATCTCGTAGAATATCTTCGTGATGGCTTTATTTTTTGTCAATGTTGTCACCAAAGACGCGCTTTGTGAGTTAACCCTAGTGGTATGACCTAATAATCGCTGTCTCCCTCTCGTTGTTTCGTCTAGTCACAGAGTGTTAATGCGGCGTGGGGCGTAGGCGATGGTTAGTGCCGTAGCGATAATGCGATCTGCAAGAGGTAGTACATGACCATTAGGAAAGGAATAGGGTACATGTACACACACAAAGCGCCTCTTCTTACTGCCAATACGATAGGTTGTGCCGCTTTTAATTGAAATGGCGTATCGCCGACCATTTGCGCTCTCAACAATAACTTCCCCGTCCTCAACATTGAGGCAGGCATGTTCCTGCACAATCTCTCGGAGCAAACGCCTGGCCTTCTGAACAGCTTCGGCTTTGACGGCCTGAGCAGCCTCCCATTCAGCCTTCATCTTTTCATAGTATGCATCAAGAATCTGTTCGATTTCTTCGACGAGGGGGTCGGTTCTTCGCAACACTAGACTCAGAGTACCCTGTTTAATCATCACTTTGCGTTTAGAAAGTGAGATGAACTGAGTTTCTCTGGTGTTTTTACGAACACGATCCAAAAGCCTCGCACGCAAACCTCGACGAACAACACGTTTTCCAGTCACGTTCAACAATCACCAATCAGATGAATCCCTTGCTAAGGAAATGGATGGGGCAGCCGCCGGCAACCGGCGGCATGATAACCACCTCCTGGAGGTCGTTCATGAGCCGGCGCGCCTCGTTGAGGTTACGAACCATCACCCGCATAGGCTCGCAAAACACGAAGCGGCGCTGCATCAACGCCTCCTCGATGATGGGCAACACGTCTTCAGGATCTGCCATCAAGGTTTCATGGCCCATCGGGGTAAGTTTCCTGATCCGAATCTTCCTCGCCAGCATTGTTCACCAGAGGTGTCTGTTAACCAGAG
>JAEOSX010000065.1 GCA_016840135.1 Candidatus Hermodarchaeota archaeon | reverse complement strand
GTTCAAGAATTTCTAGCGAACTGCTAGAATCAGATTGTCGGATATATCCAATTGGATAGATGTGATATACTCCTTCACTCTGATTTCTATCAGTCATATTGACCCACTCAACCTACTACTTCTCTGAATTTCTAGCGTAGATAAGCCTATCCATCGATTTACCAAAGCGGGTTGTAATGAAAACCGAAACCAATATAAATAAACCAAAATCCGCCCGCTGCTTAAGGTGACCACGGAAAATGCAGGATTACTTCCCATTATATACAAAAATACCAAATCCGAAGCAAGGTAATAGCACAAAGCATTGCCCCTATTGTGGTTGTGTTGAGGCGCAACGTGCCCATAATGTGGCTAATTTCTGGCGGAATAGTGAACCCCTCATAAGTCTTGAAACATGGATTTGTAATGAATGTATGAAACAGTGGATTCGACATTCAGACATCCATCCAGTCACACGCCTTCGACGTCTTCTAGCAGCAGCGACACCTGAAGTACGACGTAAATACCTAGGGGTTAATCCTCGAATGGTCCGACCTCAACCTGATGATGTTGAGCCCTGCGAATTCTGCATTCCCCTTCTAGCCATCGGCTGCATTCTAGACCCTGATGATCGGGTTGGCTGCAAGCAACGTATAGATTGCTGGATTCACACAGGTACCTTTCCTGATGCTTCTCAACTTGAGCTGTTACCTTCTCCCGCTGAGGGGCTTCCGAGACAGCGAAAGTCAGTTCAGGAGTTTACTTGATGGGTTGTCTCAATATTGTCTTTAGTTTTGTAGCAGAAGTCTTTCGTGGGTCGCTTAGGTAGATTTCGTGATGCTTCCCTTTAAGCTCATAACCCTCTTCTCGAGCAAATTCGTGTAGCTTCTCGATAGTTGGGCCCTCATCAGAGAATGGTCCAAAGTACATGATTTGAACAGAAAGTCCTTCGTGATAGGATTCGAATCGGAGTTTTGACAGAGCGGGCACTGGTTTCTTGAGTTTTGCATCCTCAATTGCCTTGCTAACATACTCTGTTGTCACAGGGCTGGGTTGCATAATCATCATAGTCCATTTCCATTCATCCCGTCGGTCCATGCTCCACTCCTCCATATTGTCGACCCACCATAACCCCTCAAGAGGGAGCACAACATAATCAGCAATCCCCGCCTTTTTCAGTGCGAACTTCACCCCGAACGCGACGGGATAAAGGGTCTGAATAGCTTCTTGATATTCTTTGACTGTGTTTGGATCTCCCTGTCCATCAATCATCAAGTAGTTCATGGATGGGACATCAACTATCACTGGAGCTTTTCGGGGAGGATTATACAATTCCGAAAGTGCTTCTCTGTAGTTTATTTTTCGCATTATACGCTTCTCCTAGCAGATTATACTCTTAAGCTGTTGGATAGCTTCTTTTTCAACATCGTAGAGCTGGAGAATTTGCTGATGAACAGCGGGAAGGAAATCAGGGGCGTTCTTAGCCTCATATATGATATCATCGAGCATGTCGCCAAGGTCCTTGTTAAGCTGTTGTAACTTATCAGCTGCACCGGGTTCCTGAGCGAGAAAAACGCGCTCCTGTTCCCAGAGAATCTCTCGGGCTTTCCGCAAGGCAGGGTATTCGTCCGGGAGCATTAATTCTGCGATTCTACTCCAAATAACTCCTGATTCCTTATATTTCTCAATAACCGAATCAAGCCGGTTTTCTTCGAGTATATCCCTTGCTTCGGTGAGAAATCTAGTAAACATTGGTCGGAAGGAGCTGCCTCCTGTGCCGCCCGTCTCAATGTATATGAAGCCTTGCATAAGACAGTCCCAGAGCTTGCGACCTGGGAACATAACTGGCCATTTGAGAAGGAGTTTAGCCCACTTTTCCATGCCCTTTAATCCGATATTGCTAATGGGTGGATTTAACATTCCGTCAACGCAATCCTGAAGGGCTTGTCGTAGCATGGAAGGTGTTACCTCCAGCTCTTTAGGAAGTGTGATGTCGAACATTGTATGTTGGGGAGGCCAAGGTGGAAACTTGGAACCCCTCGCCTGCTTCAAATCCTCCACAGCTACAGTCACTCCCTGTTTTCCTCTATCTGAGATATACGCTACATCAGCGCCCTCATCGATGCCGTATATGACGATTACATGTTGACCAAAATGTGCATCTTCCGGTACACCCATGTAAGGCAGGTATGCCATATCCGCATAGATCACTGTCGGTTGTCCTGCGGCTAATCGCTCAACGAGCCGT
>JAEOSX010000064.1 GCA_016840135.1 Candidatus Hermodarchaeota archaeon | reverse complement strand
TCTGAACCTAGGGCTCTCTCGAAATCACTTATCATCTTGCTTTCTTTTTTAGTTGGGCTTTTAGCTTTCGGTGCAACTGACATTTTTCTTTGCCTCCATCATGAAATTACTGTAAGAATTAACCACCCTTGAGTTTAGCTAAGAGTGCAGCAACCCCGTGAATAATAGCTTCAGGTTTGGGTGGGCATCCAGGAATGTAAGCATTCACTGGAATCACGCCATCTAATCCGCCCTCAACATTGTAGCATTCGCGGAAGACTCCTCCAGACATAGCACAGGCCCCAATCCCGACGACAAATTTAGGATCAGGGGTTTGGTTATAAATACGCAGGAATCTCTTTTTTGTCTGCTTTGTTATTGGCCCACTGCACAATAGTACATCAGCGTGACGCGGACTTCCTTTCAACAATACGCCAAACCGCTCCAAGTCATACCGGGGCGTCAGCGCATCAAGGATTTCAATGTCGCAGCCATTGCAGCCGCCGCTATTAAGGTGGAGAACCCAAGGGCTGCTGAGACGCGCCCATGTTACAAGCTTACTTAGAACACCCATTTTCTAATATGCCTCCTGCTGGGCAATGCCTTACTTCTCTGACTCTTCTTAAAACGGTTTGGGTTTTTGAAAGAAATCAGGGAATAGCCAACCTATTATCCACTCGAATTCTGGGGTTGAGTCTCGATACTAAGACAACGAATCCTATTTGCGGAGAACAATTATCGCAAAGAACCCGATTAAGACATAGATTACTACTACCCAACCAAGAACACCCATTGAGGTTGCCAGCATAAACGCTACTATGTCGAAGATTGTGAAGTAAACTGCATAACGCAGGAGGTGAGAATGGAACTGAGTCTTTACACCGGGAACCGATTCGCCACAAGCATAAGTGGTTTGCTTCTGCTTTGTCGGGTTGTTAGGAGCCAGTCGCTTACCGATAAAATAAATCAGAAGGACGATAATGAGGATGATGGCGAAGGCGATAAGGAAGTAAAACATTTGATTCAAATTATAATTGATATCGAAGGGTAGGGGCATTTTTCTTTCACCATCGATGGTTATTAACTCCCAAAAGGTTGGAATTTGTATAAAAGGCTTGCTCACGCTACAAAGTTTCCAGGGGACGATTTGGGATATGTGTGTCCAAGGCGAGTCGTGTAGTATTTTGAAGATTCCAGAGGCTACTCTTTAGCAAACCTTGCTATTTTGAAATCTCTATGCGAACCTTTTCTTCTCCTGTGAGATCTGGTGCGTGAAGTGAAGTTATCATAGCTAAAACAAGTTTTTGGAAAAGCTTGTCAACGAAGGCGTTAAGCGGAACCCTTTCACCAAAGACCATGAGTGTGGTGTGGTTCCCCGTCTGGGGGTCTTCATCATTATGGTTTGTCATTTTTTCATTCCATCTTGAAAGAGGTCGTTGTCGCAAGCCAGTGATCGAGCCTTTGCAGGAGTTCAGGCAATTCATCAGGAATAAGAAGTGCTCCAGAAACATTGGGGGTTAGACTACAGAGGGCTAGTAGTTCACCTTGAATATTTTCGGATAATTCTGGTGCCTCAGAGTCTGACCTAAGACAGATAACTTTGGCTATCTCTTCATTATGCTGTGTCCACGATTTGAATCCCTCAAGAACCACAACATCAGCTGAGGTTGCCGCCAAGCCCAAATTAATTAACTGAGCAAGTTGTTTGACAGGGTGGGAGAGAAGGAGAGCAGTAGAGCTGTCACTATGGAGTATGACACCCGTGGCGCCAGCCTGTGTGAGGCGATGGGAATCAGTGCCTTGGCGATCCAGAGAAAAGTCCGGCTCGCCCACGTGTTTGATAGCTAGAACTCGGTAGCCTTGGTTGGTGAAGTGATTTGTTACCGCTGAAGCTATAGTGGTTTTACCAGAATCCTTGAAGCCGAATACAGAAAGTGTGGGTGGTATGACTATCAATCCGTATCACTCATTGTGGCTCGCATATACAAGAAAAATGAGCAAGCAGTTAATTTAGCTTTCGAATTTCAGTTACATCCATGATTACAAGCTAAAAATTTCTGACAAGTGTCAACCTTTTAAGGAGAATTGATAGAAGGATGTAAGTTCCTGAAGTTAAAGGTGACTCAGGTCATTGTAGCTGAGGTTCTAACAATGATGTTCTACCTGCTGGTTGGCTTACTAATCTTTACGGCGGTATTCGCCTTGCTTGCTGCAGAAGCGAAGGACTTGCTTCACGCTGCATTATACCTTGCGGCTACTGCTATTTTCCTTGGGTTGATTTACCTGCTACTGTGGGCTCCTTGGGTCGCGTTCTTCCAAATGGCCATCTATGCAGGTGCAGTAACTGTCCTGCTAGTGGCTGCAATTTCCCTGACTACACGTCGGGGCACTGGTGAACCGACGGAGGAAGATGTCACATGAAAACCAAGATACCAGGTGCAATACTCACGGCTCTTCTCTTCATAATTATTGGATATTTTGTTTTGGGTCTCGATGAAGGCGTCGCCTTCACTCTGTCGAACCTGCTCTCAACGAATTATCCTGCGTATTATACCACTGTAATGTCCCGCCTAGTCAATATCGCAACGGGTAACATTGCTTACCTGTTCACAGCATTAAGTCAGATGCTATGGGGCTATCGAGGCATCGATATGGTCGTTCAAGGCGTATTTCTCTTCTCAGCAGCCCTTTCATCCTCAGTCTTCTTCCGGGAAGCAAAAAGGAGGCGAAAATAAGATGATTCCCTACCTTGTCCCACTGGAATATTTCCTGCTCACTGCTGTGTTCCTCTACGCTATTGGATTCTACATAATGGCGACGAAGAGGAACATGATCAAGTTCATCATAGGTCTTGAACTCCTACTCGACGGTGCACACCTTAACTTTGTCACCTTCGCGGCTGCCTGGCCAGGATTTGTAGTAGATCCACTAGCCCAGTCGCTGGTCATTATCAGTATCTGCATCGGAGGCGGTGTAATCGCCGTCGGTCTTGCTTTCATCATCCGCGCTTACAACCTTCGCGGATCACTCGACATCCGGAAATTAAACGAACTACGACATTAAATCAGGAGGAAAATGGAAAAATGCTAGCTTATGCTCCTTGGCTTTGCTGGGTGCTACCCGTCATTGGCGCCCTTCTAGCCCCGCTATTTGGAAAGGTTCACCCCAAGCTTCGTGATTATGCCGCAGTAATTATGGTGTTTCTTGGAGCGGTATTCGCCTTCTCTATGATAATCGACATCTGGAACGGTACTGCCTTTCTTGGCACCCATTGGTTAGAGGACTCTTATCTCTGGCTACAAATTCCTGGTATTCCTGGTTTTAGCCTAGAATTCGGTATGCTAATTGATCCCCTCTCCGTCTTCATGGCCTGTATAGCTTCGGGCGTTGGATTCCTCATTATGGTCTTCAGCATCGGTTACATGAAGGGAGACGACTCTCTAACCCGTTATTGGTTCTTTATGCAGTTCTTCATCGGCGGCATGGTCTTGCTGGTTATGGCTAACAATCTTCTGATGACCTTCATCGGCTGGGAGATTGTAGGGCTCTGCTCCTATGCACTAATCGGCTTCTGGTATAACAAGAAAAACAAGATTGAAGACGATCAACTCGGTGAACTAACAGAAGGTGCCTATAACAGCCACTGCGGAATGAAGGCCTTCATCGTCACACGGATTGGTGACGTAGGTCTACTTATTTCAATAATCTTCGTTTTCTTCTTTACCTCCGCTGCGGGTGCCCCAACCTTCAATTACCAGACCCTCCTGGCAGACTTTACTTGGCTTGGTAGCATGGCGTTGGTCCTAAATGGTGGACTGTTGTTCCTTGTTCTCTTCCTGTTTTTCCTCGGACCTATTGGTAAAAGTGCTCAATTTCCACTTCAAATCTGGCTCCCAGAAGCCATGGCAGGTCCCACCACTGTTTCGGCACTAATCCACGCTGCTGCCATGGTCAAGGCAGGTGTCTACCTTGTTGCACGGATGATGCCAATCCTAGTCACTGGATACCTTGAATTCATGGGAACATCTGGACCTACTCAGGTAATAATCTCGAATGTGATGCCCAACTTCTTCCTGGTCGTTGCAGGCATCGGAGCCTTCACAGCTCTTATGGCAGCTACGATGGCAATAGCCACAGGTGAACTCAAGAAGGTACTCGCATTCAGCACCATCAGCCAGCTTGGATACATGTTTCTAGGGCTTGGCATCTTCGCTCTAGGCGCACACGACGCTGAAGGCTTCATCGCCGCCACCTTCCATCTTTCAGCCCATGCAGTCTTCAAAGCACTCCTCTTCCTCTCCGCTGGAGCAGTGCTACACACTGTACACAGTAAGAACATGTTCGATATGGGTGGGCTTCGAAAGGCGATGCCAATAACATACATCTGTATGCTCGCCGGCGCTCTGAGCCTTGGTGGTGTTCCGCCCTTTGTAGGGTTCTGGAGTAAGGAACTAATCTTCGCATCTGCTTGGCATTTGGCTACAACTGCTTCAACCAGCCTCATCGGGCTTCTTCTACTCTCAGCCGCAGCCATTACCGGCGCGATGACGTTCTTCTACACACTTCGTATGATTGGTCTTGTCTTTCATGGACCACAAAGCAGAAACGTCCAAGACCTTGAGAAGAAGCACAAGCTCCACGAGGCGCCGAAAGTAATGTGGATACCCCTAGCAATCCTTGCAGTAACCACGTTGGTTCTTGGCTTCCTTTATCCATTCATCTACATGTATTTCTTCGGACAATGGGGAACTGTCTATAGTCACATCAGCCTTCCAATGAACTTAGCATCACTCCCCGTAATGTATGGTGTCTGGCTCACCCACACCTTCACTTCAACAACATATCTCATCTCACCAAGCTTCCTCATCACAATAGGTGTCTTGCTACTGGGTGGGATACCAGGGTACTTCTTCTACATCCGAAGAAGCTGGGATGCCTCCCGCTTCAGCAACAATGCCCTCCACCGCTTCCTCTACAACAGATGGTACTACAACCGCGCACTCTACTTCATCTTCGTAAGAACCGGCATCGAGTTGTCTGAGGGCATGTACAAACATATTGAGGAAGGCGGAATCGACCGCTTCAACTATGCGGTTGCAGAAGGATTCCAAGATCTGAGTCGCGCCTTCCGTAAACTTCAGACCGGTGTTCACAGCTGGAACATGATTCTGCTGCTCATCGGTGCCCTTGCTCTAATACTCCTCCTATTATTCGGGGGAACGTTTCTAGTATTCTTCCTTCCATGAGGTGAACTAAAGTGGCTTTGTTCCAATATCTTACATTCAGTATACTGTTAATGGTCATCGGTGCACCTATTGCGTGGCTTATCGGACGCAAGAGAGGACGCTACGGCGGAATCTTTGCTCTAGCTGTAATGGGAATCAGCTTCTTCGTCTTTGCCCTAGCCTGGTTTGAAATGGCATTCGTCAGTCCTTACCAGACCTACGAAGAAGTGCTCCTCTGGATAGATCCCTTGTATATCTTGGAAGAATCAGCTTCGCCTTTCTCCTTCCTCTTCGGTTTCTATCTAGATGGATTGAATCTCCCTGTAGTCACAATAATCTATATTCTTACTACAGCTGCAACTTGCTACTCTATCGGCTATATGGCTAAATCCCCCGGGCAAGGCAAATTCTTCGCATTGCTACTCCTGTACAATGCGGGAATCCTTGGAGTAGTACTGGCCACAAACCTTGTCCAGTTCTACCTGTTCTGGGAACTCATGTTGATACCCAGCTTCTTCCTTATCGCCCAGTGGGGTACGAAACCCAAGTCTGTAACAATAGCCCTGAAGTACTTCATCTTCACCCACGTCGGTGCAGTATGTATCCTTCTTGGGATTGCAGGTATCTTTAGTCTCTCTGGTGTAGCAACCTTGAATATTGTCCAGCTATACACGGTGCCCGGTGCACCCGTTATCTCTCTAGTGGCTGCTATGGCCGACCCAGTTGTTCTGAACCTAGTCAAGCTGCTCGTTGTCCTGCTCTTGGTAGGCTTCTCAGTGAAGATGGCAATATTCCCCTTGCACACTTGGCTCCCAGATGCTCACGCTGAGGCACCAACCCCCATAAGCGTAATACTGTCAGGAGTGATGATTGAAACTGCAGCTTACGCTATTGTCCGAATTCTTGTGACCTTCATGTTCGATGCTTTTGCAAGTCTATCATTCTACCTGATGATATTCGCCGTTGTCACCATGTTCTATGGTGGAATAATGGCTCTTGCCCAAAAAGATACGAAGCGGCTCTTCGCCTACTCCTCGATAAGTCAGATGGGTTACATCTTCTTCGGACTCACAAGTGTTACACTTGCAGGAGCTGGATTATACGGAGTTACTGGTGCAACATTCCATATATTTACCCACGCCCTTGGTAAAGGTCTCTTGTTTATGACCGCAGGAGCATTGATGATGCAAGTTGGTCATGAGCGTGGACGAGACATTACAGCCATGGGTGGACTCGCCAAGAGAATGCCTTGGACTACTATGATCGCCCTAATTGCCGCTCTAAGCATCGCGGGCACGCCACCTCTTGCAGGCTTTGCCTCAGAGTGGATAATCTTTGCAGGTGGAGCTATGGCAGGTAGCATCTTCATGGTAATGTTTGCCGTGGCATCCACTGCATTAACTGCCAGCTATGTGCTCTGGTTTATCAAACGTGTTTTCTTTGGCCCAACACCAACATCGATGGCTAGGGTGAAGGAAACAAGCTGGTGGGTCCGAGCGCCAATGCTCGGCTTGGCTGCGCTCATTATAATAATTGGGCTCTGGCCAGGCTTTGTAATCAACCGCCTCTTCGAAGCGGTATATGTACTTCTTCCCTAATGGAGTTGAGTAAGAGATGTCAGTAGGACTGTTAGAATGGATTTATCTGCTCCCACTAGTATTAACTCTCGGCGGCGCCCTAATCGTCGGGCTCCTCGGCAAGGTTCTGAAAGGACGGCGAGGAGACATAGCTGTAGGCATTGTAACTGCAGTGTTCATGCTTCTAGCTCTATTCTCCGTCGTAAACCTCTTCTATATCGTAATGGCTGTTGATAGCTTAGGTGTAGCTCAATGGCTTCCCCTCGACATTTGGTACTGGCCTCCAGGGGCCTTTGATGTTGCCACAGGCGCTGCTCTCATTAAAATTGACATTCTCGCCGTGTATTTGAGCGTCGTCTTTATCTTCCTTGGACTATTCGTCGCCATATACTCCATCAAGTATATGGAGCATGATGATGGAATGGGACTTTTCTATCCGCTTCTGCTTACCCTTGTAGGCAGTATGGTTGGTGTAGTAATTGCAGGTGACTTCCTAACACTCTTCATATTCTGGGAGAGTATGTCAGTTAGCAGCTACGCTCTAGTTGCATTCCGCAAGGAGAAAACCGAACCAGTTGAGGCAGGCCTCAAATACTTCCTACTCAGTGCTTTCGGCTCAACCCTAATCCTCTTCTCCATGTCTTACCTCTATGGTCTAACTGGCACGCTAAATCTTGCCCAGATTGGAATAAATCTTGCTCTCCTCCCTGCTGGGGGGAACTGGATGAACATCGCCACAATAACCATGATGGGATTGATTATCGGGTTCGGAATAAAGGCAGCAATAGCACCCCTGTGCACATGGCTTCCAGACGCGCACCCAGCCGCCCCCAGTGGCATAAGTGCGATGCTCAGCGGCGTCGTCATCATGACCGGAGCCTATGCTATCCTTCGGCTGTTCACCCTCTTCTTCAGCCCCACCGTCTTTCCGCTATATGGCTATATCATCAGTTGGTTCGCTCTCTTCACCATGATATATGGTAACCTCATGGCACTGACCCAGAAGGACATCAAACGCCTTCTTGCCTATTCGACAATTACCAACGTGGGGTATATCATCTTTGGATTCGCAGTGGGTATGATGCCACTGGCTCATATCGGTAACGTACTTGTTATCAATCAGATTCGTTATCTCAGTATCACTGGGTCATTATTCCATATCACAGCACACATGTTGTCTAAAGGAATGCTCTTCCTCTGCGCAGGAGTATTCCTTCATGAGGTAGGAACACGAGATCTCGATAAACTCCGCGGTATAGGACGTAAGATGCCAATCACAATGGTCTGCTTTGCCATTGGGGCGCTCTCATTAGCGGGAGTTCCACCCCTGATCGGCTTCTTTAGCAAGTTCTTCATAATCTGGGGTAGTGTCCTTGCAGGCTGGTACCTTGCCACAGCAATCCTTGTACTCAGTAGCGCTTTCAGCGTAGTCTATTACCTGAGGATGATTCAGATACTGATATTCTCAAATCCGAGTCCTGAAGCCCTCAAGGCCAAAAGGGCTTCGCCAGTGATGCTCTTTTCCATCGTTGTCTTGACCATCTTCATAGTTGGGATTGGTCTCTTCCCCGAGTTCTTCCTCAGAGTAGCCGAGTTAGCTGCAAAAGCAGTACTAGGTCTTCTTTAAACAAGAGCCTCCTGTATTTGGGGGCCTTGTCTACTCTTTTTTTCTATGACCTAGATGATTCGAGGTTCCTTTATTGAGGTAGTGCTGTTCTCCACCATATCGGACCATTTGGTGTGTCAATAACTTCGAAACCTGACTTTTTGAGCATCTTCCTAAGAACATCAGCTCTACTGAAGTCCCTTTCCTGTCTGAGCCTTTCACGTTCTGCTAATATGAACTCAACTAGTTGATGTGTAACTGAATCCTGTAATGGCGCAATCTCTTTTTCGTAGAGGTCTCCAAAAATTACCATGCCGATGTTTCTAAGTATCGAAAGCCCCTTTCTGGCTAGCTTGCTACCCACTAGATTGTATTCATCAACATGATGGTGTAAGCTTTCAATGAAACGGAGGGTCTGAGTAATAGCTAGGGCAGTGTTGAAGTCATCATTCATTGCAATACGAAATTGAGCATCAATGTTCCTTATCGCCTTGGATAGCATGTCATCTTTCGGTTGAGGTGGTGTCTTATTCGTAGCAAAGAATTTGAGGGCAGCAACAGCATGCTGTAACTGTCTGATCTTCCCTTCAGCAGTCTCTAGCAGTTTTTCCGTAAAGTCCATCTGTTTCCGATAATGTGTCGATAGGAGCGATAGCCGAACAACTGCAGCACTATATTTCATCACGGCGTCTCGGGCGGTGATGAAGTTTCCAGTCGATTTTGACATCCTTTCACCATTTAGCATCAGGTGTCTTACATGCATCCAGAAACGAACATAGGGTTTGCCTGTTACAGCTTCACTCTGAGCAATCGAATTCTCATGATGTGGAAAGATGTTGTCTTCTCCACCGCCTGAGATGTCTATGGTCTCGCCCAGATATTTCATTGACATCGCTGAGCATTCGATGTGCCAACCAGGGCGTCCAGGTCCCCAGGGACTGTGCCAGTAGGGCTCGCCTTGTGAGGCGTGTTTCCAAAGAGCGAAGTCGCCAACAGCTTCCTTGTCGTATTCATCCTCGGTTATACGCCCACTAGCCCCAGTCTTTAATTTCACGAGGTTTACTCCTGAAAGCTGACCATATTTCGAGTAGGTACTGAGACGGAAATAGACTCCATCGTCAGCTATGTAGGCGTGATCCTGATCGAGTAGTTGTTGTATGAGCTCAATCATTTCATGAATGTGCTGGGTTGCTATTGAGTAAATGTAGGGGTCGGCAATGCCTAATCGGCGGCGGTCTTCGATGTAATCCTGTGTATGACGAGTGACCAACCTCTGGAAGCTTTCACCAGTTTCGCTTAGACGCTTGAGAATGTTGTCATCTACGCTGATGTCTGTAATGTTAGAAACGTGTTTAACATCGAATCCCAAGTACCGTAGATAACGGTCAACGGCATCCCAGAAAACATAGCATCGGGCATGACCAACATGCATCAAATAATTCACAGTCAAACCACAGATATACATCGATACCTTGCCCGGCTGAAGGGGTTCGAAGGCTTCTTTTTGTTTGGAGAAGCTGTTGTATATGACTAGTTGGGACGACATGGGCTCAAGGGATGAACCTTGAGTGCCCGTTATTCGACGAACAGGTTTTGGTGTCAAGGGACCCACTCTCCATCAGTATGTTTACTCAAGAAACCTTCAATAAAATAAGGTTTCACAGAAATCAATTGCTTTATCAGAGAAAAGGAGACGGAGAGTTGTGTCACCATTGGGTTAGTTTGAGCAAACGTGATACCCCATAGTATACACCTACCGCGAGGTATCATTTTGGCTCTCATAAATGTTACGACCATGGCAATATGGCGTTTCTCCAAATGAGAGCAAGGCTTTTTTAGTGAAGCATTATTGGGTATTCACTTCCGATGGATAATCAGAGTTCTTTTGGGTGTAATTCCCATGCCAGCGAAAATGAAGAAATTCAACGCGGTCGTATTGGACAGAGAGCTGGATTCTACTCTCCGGCTCATAGCCAGCCTTGGTGTAGCTCATTTCATCGATGTTCAGCACCGCAGCGAGGAACTCGATGTCGAGCTGGAGCCTGTTGAGGCCTCTGATCGCTATTACCGTATCTCCAATCTCCTGACCCGAGTTACAGCCTTAATCTCAGATATGGGCGTGATTCGTGGAGGTAGTACTAAACAACCTAAGGAGGTTCCGGAGGCTCCTAACGATTCCTATCTTGCCTCCTTAGAGAAAGATCTAAAACGCGAGGAGGATGCCTTCGCCGACCTCACCAGCTCTCTTGAGGCAGCACAGGAAGCTGATGATAAATCAGCGAGGAAAACAGCTGAGAAAGCAATCAAAGAGCGGGCAAAAGAGAAACGGCTCCTCTACTTCGCGTGGGAGGAGCTACTCCAGCGGGAACATCACTTCGAAGAGACTAAGACCCTATTCGGTAAAACAAAACGAACCTACATTATGGCTGGTTGGGTTCCCGCAAAACAAGCTAAACTCTTCAAAGAAGCCGTTCAGAAACACTGCGGTAAATCAGTAGCCCTTGAGATAGGGGATTACCATGAGCCCCACCACGGTCACGGCGAGGAGGAAGAGCCGGTAGATAGACCACCAACTAAGCTCAAGAATCCGCGCTTTATCAGGTCCTTTGAGATTCTCACCAGCGCCTTTGGCACACCCAGCCACAAGGAATTAGACCCCAGCTTTTTCATGGCGATTGGCTTCCCAATCATATTTGGATTAATGTTTGGCGACATCGGTCACGGTCTTCTTCTCCTATTCTTCTCGACGCTCGGATTCCTAGCAAAGAAGAAAGGCGTAGATGCTGGCGAAATGGTGAACTACTTCATCCAAGGCTCAGGAATGCTAATGGTATGTTCCATATCTGCTGTATTCTTCGGAATACTATACGGTGAATTCCTTGGAATCGACATAATTCACCATAGCCTATTCATCGGTATACGCTCATCACCCTTCGCAATGGTTATGCGTGGAGGATTACTAGCCCTCTTCCGGTTCTTTGATTTCGATGGCGGCGTAAACTGGTTTATTCACCCTGAAAGCCCTGGCTCCGATGCCTACTTCGCAGATCATGGTTATGGACCCATTTGGTTCAGCGCATTCGAATCTCCTGCTAACCTCCCATACAATGTAGCATCTCCAACTTGGGTACTTTTCGTTCTAAGCATAATCATAGGCTTCATCCACCTCTCAATCGCTATTATCTTCGATCTCATCAACAAGATTCGCCACCGGGAATGGAAACACGCTATCTTCGGTCCCGGCATCTGGCTTTGGTTCTTCTGGGGACTTGCCGTCCTCCTCTTCACTAAAGGCATTAATTTCATGTCATGGTTCAACTATGTCGATCCCAGTGGACTCCAACCTAATATTCTCGGGTCGGGGTTAATCGACGGCCTCGTATTCCTCATCATTCCACTAGTAATTATGGTAGTTGGCGGTATGCTCGCCGCGGGAGTAATGGAAGGCTTCATGGAAGCCCTCGAACACCTCATCGCAAGTATAAGCAATACAATCAGCTACGCACGGATACTCGCACTAAATATGGCACACGCAGGCTTCGCGAAAACCTTTCTCTTTATTGGAGGCGTAGCCCACACCGAAATACTCCAAATCATAGAAACCCTTACTACTGGAGAACTCAGCATGATGATGTTCATAATCATGCTTCTTATCGGTACAATCTTCGTCCTCTTCATGGAAGGGCTTCTCAGCTTCATCCACACCCTACGTTTGCATTGGGTCGAATGCTATCTGAAGTTCTACTCTGGAACTGGCTATGCCTTTGAACCCCTCTCCGTTCCTTCCAAATGGACTGTAATCATCTGAAGTGAAACACAATGAGCTCGTTCACACCTCTTCTCAGCGGACCAGTCCTCGCATCTCTTGGTGCTGTTCTCGCAGCCTCTCTTGGTGCCCTAGGCGCAGCCATCGGTATAGGCTACAGTGGAAGCTCTATGATAGGAACAGTCGCTGAGAAACCTGCAACCTTTAGCAAAGCCATGATTAGTGTGGTCCTTGCAGAGGCTCTAGCTATCTACGGCCTTTTGAGTGCCTTTATGATAATTATGCGGCTGTCTGATACACTAAGCTATGCCCAAGGGCTCACTGCCCTGTCCGCGGGCCTCGCCATCGGTCTAGCAGCCATTGGCGGTGGAATCGGTATCGCAAAGGCTGGTAGTAGTATGTGCACCGCAATTGCGGAGGCACCAGAAACTTTCAGCAAATCTTTGGTGAGCGTCGTACTTGCAGAGGCCTTGGCGATTTATGGTCTTCTTTCGTCATTCATGCTGATTATGAGGGTTGACCAAGTCGTTCACCCTGCTCAAGGTTTACTCGGTATGGCAGCAGCGCTTGGTGTTGGGCTAGCCACGCTTGGCGGCGGACTCGGTATTGCAAGCAGTGGCTCTGCGCTCAGCGAATCCCTAGTCCGGGCTCCAGGAACCTTCAGTAAGGGACTAGTGAGCACTGTCCTAGCAGAAGCATTAGCTATCTACGGGCTTCTAGCAGGCTTCATGCTGATCATGCGGATTGATACAGTAACTCTCATCCCACAGGCAATGACAGGAATGGCTGCGGCATTGGCTATCGGGCTGGCTGCCCTCGGCGGCGGCATAGGAATTGCACGCGCTGGAGCCTCTCTTTGCCGGGGCTTAGTTGACGCGCCTGAATCATTCAGTAAGGGGCTAGTCGCTGTAGTGCTAGCTGAGGCCCTCGCGATTTACGGACTTCTTGCTAGCTTCATGCTTGTGATGAGGTTAGACGCTGTAACTCTTGACGCTCAATGGATGATGGCTATGGGCGCAGCAATTGGCGTTGGGTTGGCAGCTATAGGTGGCGGATACGGTATTGCCCGCGCTGGCGCTTCTCTCTGCCAGAGCGTTGCAGAAGCTCCTGCCACCTTCAGCAAAGGCTTGGTCGCTGTAGTCCTTGCAGAAGCTCTTGCCATTTACGGGCTCTTGATATCTTTCATGATAATCATGAGGGTAGACACTGCAACTAGCATTGCTGAAGGAATCCTAGCAATGTCCAGTGGGTTGGGTATCGGCATCGCTGCCATAGGTGGAGGTATCGGAATTGCACTGGGTGGCGAGGCGCTCTGTGCATCACTGCGCGAGGCGCCTGAAACTTTCAGCAAATCTCTAGTAGCAGTTGTCCTAGCGGAAGCCTTGGCGATTTACGGTCTTCTAGCAGCTTTCATGCTGATAATGAGGATTGAGGCTATCGAGACGGTGAGCTCAGCCTTTGTAGGCTTTGCAGCAGCAATGACAGTCGGTATAGGCGGATTCTGTGCTGGTCTAGCTATAGGGTTAGCTGGACGGGCAATGATTCGTGCTATGGTGGATCAGCCCGGCGTCTTTAGCAAATCAATGGTTCCAGTCGTTCTTGCAGAAGCTCTCGCGATATACACATTGCTCGTTGCATTCATGCTCATAATGCGAATTTAATAGATGGTGCGAAAGGATGGTTCAAAACAGCAAGCCACTGTTATTACTAGTCTTGGTCGCCTGTCTAGCTGTTGGACCATACTCCGTTCTAATGTCCCAAGGCACTGCACCATTACAACTAAGCACACCTCAAGAGGAATGTCGTGTCGCGGCGGTCCAGCCTCCTGTTCCTCAAATAGAAAACTGGAGTGCTACTTTGTATGCGCGTTATTCCTATGATGACGCTGTAAGCGTGATGTGGGAAGGGAGGCCTCTGAACGAGTCGTCACCCTACTTGCCCCTACTTAACTGGACGCTCAACGGCACAATTTCAGGCATACTCAATACTGGTTCAGTTGGAAATGCGACTATCGATGTCTACCCCAACGACACATACAACGAAACAGAGGTAATTGAGTTTCTTAACTATACAATGGAACACTATATTCAATGCAGCAGCTGGCCTTCTCTAAGTATCTATAATTTTGCTGACTACGAGAACCAGATGCATTGGAGCTTCAACGACACTATCGTTGACAATGCGACCGAAGCTGCATTCATCGCTTCTACTACTTCATTACTTAACAATACTTTTCGGCTCGTTGAAAACGCCTCCGCATACCTGATTGATGGATTTGACCCTGAGGGGATAGCTGAGAATCTTTCAGAGTTTCAGTTCTTGATGCAGTGGAACACTTCGCATCATCTACTCCGTTTTTCATACTTAATTGAGAATGCTACAATTCAAGAGGACGAAAACGTCTTCGTCTTCAGCCTTGGTCGTGCACTCGGACGAACCACCCCCCTAATACTTACTGGTGTAGGGAACGTCACTGTCGAAGGACCCTTTGATCAGATGATCCTCGAAGCAACTCCTGACACTTGGTTTCCAGGGATAACCAGTCCCGATTACAGACTAGTTTGGACTTTCGTAATCACATCAGATGTACCTGTTGACTTCGACATTACCATTCGGTTTCAGCAAGCAGGTGGTATGATGTTGGCAGCCTTTGGGAGCGCAATCGCCATCGCGTTGGCTTCCCTAGGAGCGGCTTTAGGAATCGGGTACAGTGGCAATGCTATGATAGGGACAGTTCGACGAAAACCAGAGGCTTTCAGCAAAGGAATGATCAGTGTAGTATTGGCAGAAGCTCTTTCAATCTACGGCTTGCTTTGTGCATTCATGGTGATTATGAGAATGGATCCTCTTATGCCGGTTAGTGAAGGGGTTCTATCAATTGCTGCAGGAATCGCCATTGGACTGGCAGGTATAGGTGCGGGGATTGGAATTGCTAGTGCAGGGTCTGCATTATGCTGGAGTCTTCAATATCGTCCTGAGGCCTTCTCGAAGGCTCTTGTCAGCGTTGTATTAGCTGAAGCTCTTTCAATCTATGGATTGCTAGTTTCGTTTATTGTAATTATGCGAATAGGTACTGCAGTAACAATGATACAGGTCTTTGTAGCAGTTACAGCAGCCCTAACTGTCGGTCTTGGCGGATTCTTCGCTGGATTGGCAATCGGATGGGGAGGAAGCGCGATGACAGGTTCGGTGGAGAGGCGCCCAGAATCCTTCAGCAAGTCTATGGTTGCGGTGGTACTTGCAGAAGCACTAGCGATTTACACCCTACTCGTAGCCTTCATGCTACTAATGGCTTAGATTCTAGTCAATCTTCTGACACTCCGTTCTTTTGAAGAAAAACTTCTCCTACAGTTTTCTCTTGGTTCCAAATCCTAGTCTTTGAAGCGATTCACATACAGCACAAATTGAACGTGAGGTGGGCTCGCCACAAATATTACATTCTCGGAATGGTGTAGTATCTTGACTTTGGTGTGGACTAGCAAGTCTAGAGATTGTTGCGTAAAGGTTATACTTGGTTCCAGGGTGCAATTCTTCAAAAGCATTCAGCCATTGACGGATCTCTGTCCGTAGCGATTCTCCACCAAAAGGGCAGGGACATTCATAGATGGGGAGCCCAAGCTTATCGGCGTACAAGGCGACATCTTTCTCGGGAATATGGTAAAGAGGTTTGATTCGGGGTACTAATTTTGCTGAGGATTCCTGCAGAAAAGGAGCTAAGCGCGATAGTCGCTGAACATCTCCACGGACGAGGTTCATAAGCATGGATTGCACCTCATCATCAAGATTATGACCAAGAGCGAGTTTGTCAGCGTTTATCTGACTGGCAAGAATATTCAATCCCTGTCTCCGCATCACACCGCAGTAGACACAAGGTGCGTAGGGGAATTTTGTTTCACGGATGCGTTCTACAACATCTTCCATTGTGACGGAGTACAGCTCCTCGTACGAAGAGACTACAAGCTCTACTCCAAGTAGTTGTGTTACAGTTTTTACTGTTAACATACGCTCTTTGGCTGCAGCTATACCTTCCTCCAAGGTGATAGCAATGATTTTGCTTTCCAGGAATCTTTGCTGGTTTTTTACAAGAGCTGATAGGAGTGCAACACTATCCTTACCACCGGACAGAGCAACAGCTATTCGGTCTGTACGTTGTAGCATTTGCCATTTGGATATGGCTTCTCGTATCTTTGATTCGACGGAGGCTCGGAAACACTGCTCGCAGAGAACTTCCCCTGAATAGGGACGTGTGAAAAACGATGGCTGGCTGCACATTTTACATTGATTTCCGGAAGAAGAGCTGGGCATATTTCATGGCTCATCCTTGATGGATAACTCAGCATGGTAGCTGGTTTGAGCTTGAACGCTAGCAAAAGGTTCGAGGTGGACTACAGTAAACTCCTCTGTTTCACCGGTTTCGTCAGTATGTTTCTCGTGCAAGATAAGGTAAATATCAACGCTGTGCTTCAGGGCTAGATAAGCTGCGCGTTTGTCCATGGTCAAAAGGGCGTAGCCATTCTCTTTCGCGAAAGCTATAATTTCTTCATCTGGCTGCCCTGGAAGGTTGGGAAAATCGTGGACGGAGTGGCAAACCCACCCACGCTTTTCGAGCAGCCGGTATAGCTGCCCACTTAGGGTTTTAGGCGAAGTGCCTAGGTTCTCATCGAAAAGAAGATGCTTTTGCCCCATAAGAAAGCCAAATGCTAACTGCTCCCATTAAGTTTTCCTAGTAACAACTACCCTCAGAATGAGCCGTTCACACTAATCTTTAACACTTTTCGCTACAAATGGTGGGTGAAAGTGTTAAAAACAGACTTTTAGAGAATTAAGGCCCGACGAATCAAGCTAGGGTCGAGTTTTTCAGCCTTTCCATGCATAACAGCTTTGAGGTTGAGGGTTTCAAACCACTTCAGGTTTAGATAGCCCAAGATGACACCAAAATGGAAGGGAAAACCAATCATCGCATCAAGACTGGTAGCCTGTATTTGCTTGTAGAATCTCTGCTCAAAGACACGAAGCGTTTGAAACTGCTCATAGGCTTCCCAGCCCTTAATTAACACGCCTTTGTATCTGCTCTCCATCAGGATTTGAATACACGCCTCAAGATCACCAGCTTGAACAGCATTCAAGCAAAGAGACCTTGGTAGACGGTACTCTACATCAAGAAGGAATTGTTCAGCCTTGTTAACCGGGAGTCCAAGCATTTTAACTCGCAATGTAATCATGAGGTTAATGAGGTCAATTTCTAGCCCCACAAGCTTGAGTGTAACTTGGCGGTCTAACCCCTTGAGCTGTTGAGCTTGATTGTAAAGGTTCTTTAAAACCTCCGAATCTAAGGTCTGTTCTAAAACAATCATCTCTTCAGCTTCTTTGTATCTAGGGAGAGCTGATGCAAGCAAGTTCCGAAAGAAAGAATCCCGTAATCGAGATACAAGCGTTTCTAAATCGCTAGCTTCTGAAAGGGTTAGGAGTTCTTCCCGAGTGAAGGGTGTCAGAGGAACAAGTAATCTTTCTACCGTTTCCCTATCAGCATCATTGATTCGGAGTCGAAGCAGTGTCTTGATGACTTCTTTGAGGAATTTCCTGTTTATCCAGAGCATAAGGTGCTGTGTCGATTCAGGTGCGTCGGTCGTTATTTCGGAAAGCGTTTGACTGAAATCTTCTTGAAGTACGCGTTCTACTTCACGTGGTTCGGTTGCGGAATCAAAGTCTTTGACAAGTTGAGCATATCCAGTTCCATCTAGGACACGAAGGGCAGCGAACATATCCCGCGCGCCCAAGAGTGCATCCCATTGCTCGGAGGTAAGGAGTTCAGCCTTCCGTGCTCGAAGTTTAGCGTTAATGTAGGAATAGCGTGCAACAGACATCTTTCCTAGTCTCCTTTCAAGTAATCTCCTATGAAGCTTTTTCTTGCTTTCCTTTTTGCCCAAAGACCCCTGCCATGTAAAAGAGGGTAAGAAACATGAAGAAAGTACCGAAAATTGCACCGATGAACATTCCTATTACATCCCCACCTGGCATGCCGAACACATAAGGTCCTACAAACCATCCAGCTAGAGCGAATACAAAGATTTCGCAAGCAACACTACTATACCGGAATGTACGTGCACATGAATCTGAGGGGACTCTACTCATTTATTCCACCATCTATCAACTGTATGTGTGACGGGAACGATAGTAAATGGCAATTCATTCTTAAGTTTTCACTATAGACTGTGTTTTTTAAACCGAATTATAGAACTAACGATAAGGCTTTTACGTTAGAGCGTCTTTGTCCCCGCTACCGTATTAAACTGATACAAGTTGGTGGCTAGATTGAGTGATTCCTTGAGTAAAGTCATCAGGGCAGAAGCTGAGGCCGACAAGATTGTAGAAAAGGCTGAAGTTGAAGCTGAGAAAACTCGACGTGACGCTGAACTGAAGGCTCGAGAAATTGAGCAAAAGGTAAGGCGTAAAATCCTGAAGGAAGTGGAACAAATCCGTAGCGATGCTGAAGCCAAGGCAAAAATAAAAGCTAAACGGATTATTTCCAAAACAGAAAGTGAAATCACTGCTTTTGAGGCGCGTGCTGCAAAGAATTTGCCCAAGGCAATAGACCTTATTGCTAAAGCAGTTTATGCTATAGGAGGAAAAGGAAAATGACTAAGACTTCAAAATCCTCTGAAGGCTCAGCAACCTCTCTTCGGCGGATAATCATAAGGGATGCAAGGAGCAAGGCCGATAAAATAACAAGGGATGCTGAAGCAGCATCACAGACGATGGAGAAGGAAGCAAGGCAGCAAGCAAAGGCACAACTAGCTGGATGGGCAGATAGGCAGCGTGATACAGCACGACGAGCTGGTGATCAGATAATCGGGCAGGCCCAACGCCAAGCTCAGATGCAGGTATTAGACACAAAATCAAAGTTAATCTCGTCTGCTGTTGAAAAGGCTCGCCAACGAATAGAGAAAGAACGTGGGCAAATCCAGTACAAAACGTTGCTCAAGGAGCTTATCATCTCAGCTGGTGTCCAGATCAGCGGCGACCTCGTAATTTTAGCTCGGAAAGAAGACCATGCCATCATCTCAGGGCTAAGCGGCTTAGAATCCTCCATTAGCAAAGAGACCGGAGAAAAGGTAAAAATCTCCGTTGGTAAACAAGCCCTCAAATGTACAGGTGGTGTCATTGTTCAAAACACAGAAGGAAGCATCAAAGTAGATTATCAGCTGGAAACCCTTTTGGTCGAGGTCGCAAGCACTCAGCGAACCGCCATAGCAAAGGTTCTCTTCGCTGAATAAACAATGACAATCTCCCTTTGCTTTATGATTCGATGAGAGGTTTTAAATAAATTCAAATATTTAGGTACTTACTCGCCCGTTCAGGAGACTGGGTCTAAAGACAGTTCCTGGGGAAGTGTAAAACCTGTCCGATTCGCCTCCACCACACACACTTGAAGCAGAAGCTGTAATGGACGAGCTACAGGTCACAAAAGAAGGATTAACCCAGGAAGAGGCAGCACGTCGACTGGAGGAGTACGGACCCAATGAACTCCAAGAAATAAAGGGACCCAGCGCTCTAGAGATGTTCGCTGGACAGTTCAAGGATTTCCTAGTAATAATCCTGTTATTTGCAGCAGCTATCTCAGCAGTTATTACTTGGATGGAAAACATATCATTGCCACTAGCGCAACAGCACCTTCCAGTTGATACAATCGTTATCATGATTATTGTAATCATCAATGCAATTATGGGCTTCGTGCAGGAGTATCGCGCGGAGAAGGCGATAGAGGCGCTAAAACAGATGGCAGCGCCAAAAGCCCATCTACTCAGGGAGGGGCAAATGATTGAAGCACCATCACGAGAGGTTGTACCTGGTGATATCCTGCGCTTGGAAACAGGTGATAGGCTTCCTGCTGATGCCCGTTTAATTGAAGCCCACAATCTAGGAACCGATGAAGCCTCACTCACAGGCGAGTCCACACCAGTCAAGAAGAACGCTAAACTCGTTCTAAGCCGAGGGATTCCACTAGCTGATCGAAAGAATATGGTACACGCAGGTACTGTCATTACCTCAGGACGCGGTGTAGCTGTTGTTTGTAAAACTGGAATGAATACAGAAATTGGATTAATCGCTGAGATGATTCAGACCGTCGAAGATAAAGTAACTCCCATGCAACGTCGTATGGAGCGCCTCGGAAAACAACTCGGGATCATCATCCTTGTTGTTTGCATGCTCGTCTTTGCCGTTCAAATGCTTGTCAATGTTATTCACCCTAGCACTGAGTTGACGCCAATTGACTTCTTCATAATTGCCGTGGCACTCGCTGTCGCTGCAATACCAGAAGGATTACCTGCGGTGGTGACTATCACTCTAGCACTAGGCGTCCAGAGGATGATTAAACGCAATGCCATCATTCGGAGACTGGCTGCGGTAGAAACATTGGGATCTGCTAATATCATCTGTTCTGATAAAACAGGAACGCTAACTAGGGATGAAATGACAGTTCGGCAGATATATTTACCAAACCAGCTTATCCAAGTCACAGGGGCTGGTTACTCACCAGAAGGTGAATTCATCCATAGTGGGACCCGGATAAATCCTCTTCCGGATTCCCAACTTGGGCTATTGCTCAGGATAGGTACTCTTTGTAGTAATGCTATTGTACGCAAGAGCGAAGGTCAGTGGGAGATATTGGGAGACCCCACTGAAGGCGCTCTCATTGTAGCAGCACAGAAAGCAGGACTGGATAGGAAAACTCTCGAGGCATATCCGCGAGTTGCTGAACTACCCTTTGATCCTTCGAGGAAAAGAATGTCTACCCTTCACGATACACCTGAAGGCGAAACGGTGGCTTATGTGAAGGGGGCTCCTGAAGTAGTCCTTGAGCTATGCACCCACATCTTGACTGACAAAGGAGTTCAACTGTTAACGGAGAAAATGCGAGCAGATATCCTGGCCAATAACGAACAGTTGGCAACCCAGGCTCTACGGGTTCTCGCCATGGCATATAGGAAGGTTCCTGGCACATTATCAGATATCACACCTGAAGGTATCGAGAAGGACCTGGTCTTTATTGGTCTCATGGGAATGATGGACCCACCACGCTCAGAGGTGAAAGACGCCATAGCACTCTGTTGGCGTGCAGGAATCACTCCGGTCATGATTACTGGAGATAATCAATACACTGCTGTTGCCATTGCCCAAGAGCTAGGAATGTTCACAGAAGATGACATAGTGCTAACAGGTCAGGCATTGGACGCCCTCTCTGAAGAGGATTTAGCCGATGCTGTTCTCAAAGTCCGGGTTTATGCCCGTGTGTCACCAGAACACAAACTCCGTATAGTGCGTGCCCTGAAACAGCACGGTGCATGCGTGGCGATGACTGGGGACGGTGTCAATGATGCACCTGCCTTAAAATTCGCGGACATCGGAGTTGCGATGGGTATCACCGGAACTGATGTGGCTAAAGAAGCAGCTGATATGATTTTGACTGATGATAATTTCGCCTCAATTATTTCTGCGATAGAAGAAGGGAGGGGCATTGGAGATAACACTAGAAAATTCATTTCCTATCTACTATCATGCAATGCGGGAGAAATACTAGTTCTTTTCATAGCTAGTATCACATTCAAAATCTTCTTTGGATGGGAACTTCCGCTCCTCGCTATTCAGATTCTCTTCGTAAACCTTGTTACAGACGGACTTCCTGCCCTTGCGCTAGGTATGGATCCCATTGAACCCGATGTAATGGAACGGAAACCACGGGATCCCAACGAAAGTGCCATCACTAAAAAGATGTGGCTGAATATATGGTTAGTCGGTGTCGTAATCACTATTGG
>JAEOSX010000063.1 GCA_016840135.1 Candidatus Hermodarchaeota archaeon | reverse complement strand
TTGCTCCTCCACCAAGGGGTATAGCGAGGATGACTTTCTTTTCAGCAAAATTAACTTGCTTTGCACCGTACCAGCGATCAACAAATGCCTTGAACTGGGAGGTTGGTCCCCACCAGTAGACTGGTGTACCAAGGACCCATATTTGGCTTCGCTGCATCTTCTCTAGAAGCTCTGGTAGGTCGTCCTGATGGACGCAGCTACCGCTTTTCTGGCACGCGTTACAGGCCTGGCAGGGTCTTATCTCTAGTTCGTTAAGAATGATCTTTTCTGTCAGGGCACCTGCCTTTTGCGCGCCGGTGAGGACTGCTTCTAATAGAAAATCGGTGTTTCCTCCGCGTCGGGGACTACCTGAGACGCCGAGTATGTATGGTTGAGCTTCCTTTGGCATCTTTGCCTACATCCTTGGGTTTCTTTTGGCGCTCCTGTTGGAATGGGCATTGTAGAACAGGAAGTTTTCTCATAACGTGAGAAAATAGGTACGATTCATTATATAAGCCTATTGGTACCGGAGAATAACTGTCAACCGTATGCGAGAAGACAATCTGTAAATGAGACTAGTAATGGGAAAAACCTCAAAAAATAGACAAAAAACAAGCAAAACCCCCAAAAATCCACTCTTTTATCCCAACAAATGGCCCCTCTCCCCTCCGTTGTATGTTAGTTGTTCCTGCAGGCAGTTCGACACACACATGGAATTACAACACAGGCTATCACGAGCAGGCAAAAGAGCCACACAAGCCCCTCTCCGAACAGATTCAAGAAATCCAGGGGCGGCGCAACAGCAGACCATCGGTACCGGCAGATGATAACCCCTATGAGCTGGGACAAGATACCAGTATTGTTCAACACTAGGTGCCAGCTACCGCCATGAGGAAAGGTGACTGTGGCATCGAGGGGGCGAGATGTATTCTCCGCTAGTATACAATTCGTGGTTGTTCCCTCTTGCTGCCATTCCTGATAACCTGCATCGTCGCAGACCAGAACCGTAACATGCCTAAAGCCTACACAGCTGAGGGAGACATTGATTGCCCAGCGTTCACCAGAGCCCACTGTGGTGTTAAAGTGCCACGTCCCGTAGCTTGGTAGACTCTCGAAGTAGCTGTGAAAGTCGTAGCCAACAAAGACCCATTCCCCCTCCTCTGCCTGACTGGTGGGAAGGAGGAATAGGGATCCCCCCAAGACCAGCAGGAGGAGTGGAAGAATTACTCGCGCACTGGCTTTCACTCTTCAGCACCTCCTTTGTCTAGCCCCTCTTCTTCAAGGGCGTGGCTGGTTGTCTCGGGATCGTCTTTTTGGTTGGGCTCGGGGTCTTTTCGATAACCTTTGGGTGGGTATGTCATGGTTTGCTCCTCTGGGGGAGATGTAGACCCAAACCAATACTTAACTGTTTATTTGAATGTTTAGACAATATGGAGAGGAAAATATTCATTATTCTCCAAAATGGACAAAAGAACGCTAGAAATTGTCCAAAATGGACAAGAGGATTCTCCAAAATGGACAAAGAAAGGGCAAGTCATTGTCCAAAATGGAGAAAGGCTTATAAAACAACCAAAACTGGCGGGAAAATAGGTTCTCCAAATAGAAACTCTACAGAAAACAAATCAAAGCGAAAAAAAAAGGTTGGGAAAACCATGCCAGAACCACTTGAAGAACAGATTCTCCTTGTATCACCAAAAGCGGTCCACCTCTCCATAGGTAAACTCATCACCCTTCTCGATCAGCCCCGGCATCTCCTCAAGTATCGGGTCAACCAGCTCCTTGAGAGCAAAAGCCTCCGCCCCACCGCCATTGTAAACACCGACAAATTAGGTTCCCTCATCCTAGTCGAAATCCGGATCAAAGCTAGTCGCCGTATGCTCAAAGAGGAACTAGCTGACTATGTGGAGCAGATTTGCACTCACCTGCTTCGGTGGCCAACACCGGTCTGTGTCACACCCAGCCCCGATCACATAATCGCCTTGACCTATGCGGATGCAGACAAACTACTAGAGGAGCTGCATGCTACCTTTGCCCTCGACACCGATGAAATCACATCCCAGAGCCCTGTTCAGAGTCATGCTCCGATTCTGCTTGAGCCTAGGAGGTGGGTCCGTTGACCCTGGCTGGACTTCTTCAGCGGTTGGACCCTGGCACCCTTACAGTAATCCTCTGCACTAGCAGGCATAAGGTAGAGGGCTGTCTTCTCGTCTATGATTGGATACGGCGTGCTATGATGCAGGATAAGGTTGTCTATGCTTTTAGTCAGCGCTATCCCAGCCTCGAATGGACCACCCCTCATGCCAAAGCCAACCAGCTATCACTTGTTGACCTAACTCACCATGGACTCTCCGCTTATGCTGACCTCACAAGCCAGGTTAGAAGGCAGCAGCAAGGGGAGGTGCCCAATTACTTCTTTGTGGATCACACAGAATCGACAAAGGCGGTGCTACACACAATCACTCGCATCAAGGAGCTGGAGAGTAGACCTCTTGTCTGGGTCTGGAATAGTCCCAGCGATTTGTTAACCCTTGGTATTGATGAAACCACATTGATCACGGCTCTTCGCAGGTTCCGTGCTCACCTCCTCGGTTGGGGCGACAGGGCGCTTCTACTCATCATCAAGAACATGCACCGGTGGCTTCCTGCCGTCGAATATTTGGCTGATGTCCTTCTTCACGTCACAGAAAGTGACACTGGCGAGGAGGGGTATAGGCTGGAGGTGCTTCACCATTATCGGCGGGAGAGGCAGTTAATGGAGTTCTGGCTTAGAGGTGAACAGGTTGTCTATCAAGGTTAAACGCACAAGAACTTTCATCTCAGGGCTAGATGGCTTCCTCCAGGGAGGCCTAGTCAAGGGGTCAACAACCCTGATCGTGGGTTCCCCTGGCTGCGGGAAGACTGTCTTCTGTCTCCAGTATATTGTGCGCGGTGCCCAGAACGGGCAGCCTGGTGTCTATGTGTCGCTGGAGGAGCCCCCCGACCAGCTACGCTTTGAAGCCCAGACCCTCAACCTTGGTCTTGAAGCCCAATTCGGAAAGACAATTGAAATCGTTGATGCCGCAACCCTTCGCCTTGGGCTGTCTCCGCAGGGTCGGTTTGCCCTTTCCAGCGAGCGATTCACTCTGGAAGGCCTCATTGAGGCTATTCAGCAAGCCCGGGACAGCGTGGGCGCAACGCGTATCGTCATTGACCCTGTCACACCCCTGCTAACCTTGGAGACGAGCACCGAAAAGGGGGTAGGCTCAGTGGCTGAAGAAGTGGTTGCCAGGCTGGGCGGTTTCCTTCAGCGGTCAGGCATGACATGCCTCATGACAGCTAGAGAAGAGGAGGCACGCCTTGGCTACATCACCCAGGGCATCATCGGACTAGAGCAGCGAGAGGTGCCGGGACGGGAGATTGTGGAGCTTAAGCGGTATCTGACCGTGCGAAAGATGCGGGGCACTCAATGCCCAGAAAAAATCCTGCAATTCCGAATCACCGGAAATGGCATCGTTTTAACCGAATGATTTGAGCCACCGTCTTGAGAGGAGATCTCTCAACGGACATCTTTGTTGGAATCTTTATTATTTGGAATCGCATCCGTCATCGGTTGGGTCATCGTCGCGGCATTTCTCACGATGTGGGGTGGAGTGCGTATAGGTTCCCTGGAGTATTTCAGCGGCCTCTGTTCGAACCACTGGAACGCTTTCCCCGACGCCCCGAGGGTTCAGGGCACGACCTGATGAACTCCGCCTGTATTCCACTGGAGTGTAACGATGCTGTGATCTCTGCTGGTTCCTACGGTTACTCCGATATTTCCTGAGAACAATGGTGCCACATAAGACACCTATCAGGGCAATCAGCCCAAGGAGGTAGATTGTTGGAACGGGTGGGGTTGGACTGAAGTCGACTACGGTCTGTGTGCTGATGCTTTGGTAGAAGTTATCTTCCTCGATGGTAACCCGGATTATCTGCCCAGGCTGGAGGGATGTAGTAAGGCGGGCGGCGCCAACAGCGTCCGTGATGGTAAGATCATGGAATGTACCATCGATGAAGAAGAGAAGAGTTACGCCCGGAATGGGGTCCGCGTTGTCGTCAGTCACCCAAGCAGTAACATAACCTTGTCTAGCAGTGCTGGTGTCCAGGTTAAGAATGAGGAGTTCCCGGTCCACAACCAGCAGTCCATGAGCAGTGGGTGCTGCCTCATAGAACCGGGATTCTGGTAGGGGCGCTCGTGCTTGGATCTGGTAGTAGCCAGCGGGGAGTTCTGGGGTCCAGAGGATGGAGACATGTCCTGTTTCGTTGGTAGCACCAGAACCGATGGTGACCCAGGTCACATCAAGTAACTCCAGGAAAATCTGATAGCCGACTACCGGTTCGCTGTCGTCTGTGAGGAGCTGGGCTGTGAGGATGCCCTGGTCGCTGTAGGTGAAGTTCCTGACAGAGAGTATGCTAAGTTCTGTAACCTCCTTTGAAAGCGTGAGGGTGCCTTCCTCCTCTGAGACCCAGTAGTCAGGGTCACAGGTGGCATTCACTTTCAGGGGATAGGAAGCCGCTGGGCAGGTGAGGTCAGGAGTGATGGAGGCTGTCTCACCAAGGTGTATGATGTCCTTGTCCAGGAGCTCGTAGCCTTCACCAAAATCAGCATAGAAACAGACCGTGAATGTACTGTCACCTGTTGCCCGGGCTGGAGGACCTCCAGCTTCTCCAGTGAGGGTAGTGGATATGGTCATGTTGTCAGTGTATTGGAGGTGGGCTGTGGGATCAGAGAGACTGGTCTGGAGGCGAAGATGGATGCTGGTCTCAGCCTGGGTTTCAGTGGTGATATGGTTGTTGTCTATGACGGCGGCTATGAAGTGGGTGTCTGGGAGAGCGACCTCTTCTCGGTTAAAGGTGGTGTTGAACTGAGAGAACTGGAGCTGTGCCTGGTGGAGAGCGGTCACATAACCATCAAGGAGGGGATCCTCGGTGACCACAAGGTAGGCCCCGGGTAGGAGTTTGTCGAGGTAGATGCTGCCAGATTCTGTGCCATCCACTCTGACCTGGATGCGGTAAATGCCCCGTCGCAGCATAGTGTTGACACCAGCAGGGCTGAGCAGGTTGTTTTCCCAGTTGAAGATGTGGGTCTGCTGGCTGGCAAGGCTTTCAATCTGGCTACGTTCAAAGAGGGTGTAGTTTTCACCAGCTAAGCTAACGATTTGTATCTTAATCTCCATGTTGTTCAGCGTGGTGGTTGAGTTGGTGTTGGTGATGTTGAACCAGAAATCCACCTCCTCGCCAGCAGCTGTGACTAGGTAGTCACTTTGTCGCCAGTGCTCCAACACCAAGTTGGTTGTGAGGAAATAATCAAGTTGGGTACTTGGAGTTGTGGTTTGGCTCGTTGCAGCAATGTAGAAAGCGGGTTCTCCACTGGCAGAGTCACCTAGGCTACCCGAGACCGTGACGGTGCCGTCTGTATTTTCTTCTGCTGAGAGCCCTGCAACAGTGTAGGTCTCCACAGAGAAGGTTGTGGTCTTGAATCCGACGTGGAGAGGTGTTGTTGCATTGCGATACTCTACTGCAACCAGATAAGTGCCAAGGGCATCGCCTGCCCCAATGGCGAGGAACTGACTAGCGTTGTTCTGAGTCCAAGTTTCGTCACTAGCAATCCATCCACTACCCCAGCCATAACAAGCTATATCATCGTAGATGGTCAGGGCGTAGCTGCCGATTACGCCAGTAGGAGTGACAGCGTACTGTTCACCTCGCATGAAAACAGAACAGGGAGCTCGTAGAATCTCACCGCTGTCCTGTTGTTTGATGATTATCGAGCTGATTGCGGTGTTGGGCTCTGTGAAGTGATGGTTACCGCTTCCCATGCCTGCCACCTGTTGGTTCAAAATGAATGAATCGGTGCTGGGGTCGCTATGGTTGTAGCTCCACCCATCCACACCAAGCAGCGTGTAATAATCATAAACATACCCACCCCCAACTTGCGAGGGAGTAACAGCGACTGTCCAGTTGGTGAATAAGGCGTCAGGAAGACAAACGAACTCGGTAGAAGTTTTCATTGTACGCTGCGCTTTCACAATCCAATCAGCATCAAAATAGTAAGTAATAGGATGGATTGCACCAAAGGTCCAAGATGTTTGTCCATTAGTTTCAAATGATAATTCACCATTGGTGCTAAATTGGTTGTTGCTGAGGTGAATAACATTAGGGCTTTTACTCACTTTGTATGTAACATCGATTACAACATTATCTACCGCAGCCCACATATTACTATCAACGTTCGAAGCATATGTTTGGGCTTGGGCAAGGAATTCTATATCTACGCAATCATTCGGAGAAACAAGGTTAGTGATATCGCACTCCACGATTTCACTCACTGGATCTATAGGGGTTGTAACTAATGAAGTGAAGTCTGGGTTTTCTGCATCATAGACAATAGCACCATTTACTTTTGCATAAAAATCAGGATTTTTAATTGGTAATGGAATAGAGGCGTCAAAGGCATAAGCCCACCAAAACCTTAAGGTTGCACTTGCAATCGGGTTGTTATCTAAATTCGAACTATGTTTTAACCAGCTACCCCACTCCGTGGTAGTTGTTGTAGCGAAACCAGTACGTGTTGATAGATGAATTGTAAGACAGTTTGGTGGGTTGCCACTGATTGTATCAAGGTAACAGTCAACAACAGAAAAGCCATTTCCCTCAACAAAGCCAGTTTGTGAACTCCAAGACTCAACAGAGCTGTCAAAATGGTGCTCCATAACGCAGGTTGTCGAATACCTGAAAACATTACTGATTGTACATTCAACCCAGTAATTATTCCATGGTTGGCTAGGATTGCATGTAATTGTGTTGCCTGTCTGTATGACGGTGCCTTGACCGGCTCTGTTCGCGTATTCTCTCGATGTTAGGTTGACCCCAGTTCCTGTAAAATTCAGAGGAAAATCGTGGGAAGAGTACGGGGAAGAAATAGGAATACTAGTAGTTGAGGATAACTTCTGATTATTGTATTTCTCAGTTGTGTCAAACGTGTTGTTGTTATGTTTTCTTTGTGAAGAAATTTGTACTATTCCAATGTGAAATTGGTTGATGTAACCTAGAAGAACTAGTAAAAGGAGTAGAAGTATTGAGCGTTTGTTTTTCTTCATTTCCATCGTCGCCTGGAGACTGATGATGCTTTACGGGAGAGGGAGAGAGTGTTACGGCTCAATGCTTTCCGATCTGTATAGGCCGGATTTCTTATTCTTCACTTCGTCTGACTCTACCTAAACCCAGTTAGTAACTGAAGTTACTTTCACCACCAGTTTTCGGGCGGAATTTGGTTCACTTATATGCCTTTCGCTTAAGCTTTGCAAGTACAAATGCCCGAGTTTCTGAGAGGGAGGAATTTTAGTCAAATTCCGTCTGAATAATTCCTCACCAATAAAATTCACTTATTCGGAATGGTTAGTGTCTTCTTGTTCCAATAAGAGCTATGATGAACCCGAGAAAAGAAACAACAACACTGGTTATGACCCAGATGGTCAACAGTAATTGTTGCCAATCAAAGAAATCAAACCAATTATATCCTGATGTTTCTGCAAGTATACCACTGGTTATTGCCCATTTCAATAGGAGTAGACAGCTCCAGTTTGCAGCGGTCCATGAGATTAGTCCACCGAGTAGGAGTCCCATACCGATGTAGGTGACTTTTCTGCTCATTGTCGTTAATTCCCGTGGAAGTTGATGGTGGCGTTATTGTGGTTCTTTGGTATATAAAAGGAGCTTATCGTGTTTCTAATACCACTCTTCAGAAGAGAGGTTCTACCGGTTTCTCGGGTACTCGATTGTTTCTGTGATGCCGAGTCGTTTGGCAATTTTGAGAACATAGGCATTGCGATGTGGTTTTAGCACGTCAAGGATGATAACTGCAGGGAGGCAAGCGAGCGTAGTGTAGATGGGAATAGGGAAAATTAAGGCGGAGAGGAGGAGCAAGGTCGATGGGTCACCAAAAGTTAGCAACACACTATTCCAGAAATTAGTAATGATGACAATGTAGGAGAAGATAACACCTACACCTGCGTAGCCTTGCAGGAACTGATAATACCAGCCTCCAACGCTACGAACCTCCCTAACTCCATCAGCAGCCTCGGCTTTGGTCTTATTGGAATAGACAATACCTGCCTCTTCAAGAAACCAAACACCAGGGAAGAGGAGGGCTGCTAGAATGATGGTGAAGAGCATAAGCACAATGAAGGAAAAGA
>JAEOSX010000062.1 GCA_016840135.1 Candidatus Hermodarchaeota archaeon | reverse complement strand
TCTTGATTGGTTGTCATTCTGTGAACTCCGATTAAGGTGTGTGATTCTTTGCTAGACGCGTGTTTTTCAGCTTTGCCTTGTACTAAGGAAAAAGCGGTGTTTTTGTCACGCCAAGAGGTATTTTAGTATATAGTGCTAAAGAAGTTACATCATACTCTGAAGGCGAATCAGTATGTTTCAATTTTCGACACCCCAACAATCCTTCGATATCGCTGGAATCAAAATTGGTGGTCAACCAGGGGCCGCACCTACTGCTCTGATTGGATCTCTTTTCTATTTGGGACACAAACTGGTCTCTGATGCGAGGACAGGGAAGTTCGACCGCCAAGCTGCAAAGGATCTCCTTGAAGCACAGGACAAGGTTTCCGCTAAGACAGGGAATCCATGTTTGGTGGATATTGTCGGTAACACCCCTGAGGCAATGAGGCACTACATCGACTTTGTCGCTGAAGCTACGGATGCGCCCTTTCTGCTTGACTCCACTTCCAAAGAAACAAAGATAGCAGCTATCCAGTATGCTGCGGAGATTGGTCTAATCAGCCGTGTTGTCTACAACTCTCTTATGCCCTCATCTTCTTCTGACGAGTATGATGCAATTCTTGAAGTGAAACTGGAACAGGCAATACTTCTAGCCTACAGTAAGAATCTCGCCAGTACCGCTGGGCGTATTGAGATTATCAACCCTGAAGAGGGCTCAGGACTCCTAGATACGGCTCAACAACATGGTATTACTAAGCCGCTAGTAGACACCGTAGTTCTAGATATACCAACTCTCGGACTAGCGTGTCGCGCTATACACGAGTTGAAGGACAAGTTTGGGCTTGTATGCGGCTGCGGAGCCCACAACGCTATTGACACCTGGCGGGGACTGAAAACCAAGTTTCGAAGCGGGTTACTAGAAACAGGTGTTGCCAACTCCACGGTCCTAGCAGCCTCTGCAGGCGCTGATTTCATTCTATACGGACCGCTAGAACACTCAGAAGCCGTTTTCCCCATGGTCGCAATGGTAGACGCTGCTTGGGGGCAGCTTGTCTTCGAGAGAACAGGCAAAGTCGACCTCAAACACCCCCTCTTCAAAATCGCCTAACTCCTATTCAGTTTTTAGGAAGTTGGTAACTACATTATGTTGGTGTGACGATGATGCAGTTCTTCTTTGATTCCCTAGCCATTAACGTCATCCTGTTCCTCCAGCAGCTACCCCCCCTACTTTGGATTGTGTCAAACGAGGTAAGTGGCGAGATAGTTTTCATCGCTCTGCTGGGTATAGTCTACTGGTGCTTCAACAAGCGGGAAGGCAAAATCGCCGTTAACCTGTTAATGTTCTCAAGCTTCATCAACATCCTGCTCAAGTATACCTTCCAAATACCACGCCCCGATCCGTCGCTTCGACCCAACCCTGAACACAAACTAGACGCATCTTATGGGTTTCCCAGTGGAGCAGTACAGAACTCAGCAACCTTCTGGGGCTGGGCATCAGTCAAAGTACGCCGTTGGAGCGTCTGGGTTGTATCTGTTCTCATGGTTATTACCAGTGCCCTAGCACGGATGGGGCTAGGCATGCACTGGCTGGGCGACGTAATAGGGGGAGCCTGCATTGGCATCGTAATCGTTGTCATGGCGTTCTTCATCGTACCCTTCCTTCTTGAGCGATGGGACTGGCTACCCCGAATCCTACAAAGTCTTGTATTCCCAATCCTAGCTTTGGTGTTCTTTGGGATTTTCGCCATCTACTACACCATGTATCCAACGCTTTACTTCCCCACAGAGAATATCGGCGTTTCCATGGGCGTTGTATTTGGATTTAGCGTAGGTGCAGCCCTTGAGGCTCGGTTCATCGACTTCTCCACTGACGTTTCCCGTAACACTCGAATCCTCCGTGCCGTTGTAGGACTGGTAATCGCCTTTGTACTCTATTTCGCACTTACTGCGCTCTTCGGGTTGTTTACCCTTAGCGCCGTCTTTGCCTTCACTCTGCGCTTCATAAAATACATCTTGGTCGGACTCTTTGGGGCATTTTTAATTCCTTTACTCTTCAAAACCCTTGGCCGCTAAAACTTCGGCAAATAGACTCATATCCAAGAACCAGTAAGGCTAGCGTGTCATCCAGTTCATCCCGAGTACAATCTCACTGAACATCTCCCGCTTCGCTTGACAGATAGGGCACTTGTGAGGTGGCTCCTCTCGGAAGCACACGTAGCCGCACACTTTGCAATACCAGAGCTTCATGTTGGTCTTAGAGGTAGAAGTCACTGCATCAGGTTCGGTTGTTTGTACCGTGGTGGATTTAGGTGTTTCACTGAATGATTGTTCTAGCTTGGGCTGTGGTCTACGCTCAGGGATAGGCTGCACTTCAGCATTGCCTTCCGCGATTTCCTTATTGACGTACAGAGCACAGTAGCAGTGACCGTATTCTTCAACATCAGGGTCTCGGTAGTCGCAAGGGCAGATTATGTCGCGGTCGCTCTCAAGATGTCCACTCGCTAAACGGCACGGGCATGTCGGGTAACCGTATCTTTCTTCGTTCCTTTTGAGCCCCTTGAGGATTGGTTCCAGCATTTCATCATCAGGATTTAAGAAATAGCCATGGGTCTTCGCGTCAGCCGCAGCTCGTTGCCGCACAGCCTTAAGCGTAGTCAAAGCCCCAGCGCCTCCTTAATCTTCGCTTCCCGAAAACCAGTGATTAGAATTCTATCTTCGATTATAATGGTGGGGTATCTAAGATCTCCACCATGTCTTTGAATATCTTGCTTGATTGCTTCCTTATCCTCATTACTGGCCAAGTCAACATCAACGTATTCATATTCCACCCCAAGATCCTTTAGAAGCTGCTTGGTCTTTCGGCACCACCCACAGGTACTGATGGCGTACATGAGTACCTGGTGTTCCTTGTGCTTGCCTTCAACTTTAATACGATTCAATATCCCGAACCTCACGAATCCTTTAGCCTGTCTGGAATTTATAATGTTTGTCAAGTTATTACTGAAATAATAAAAGGCAGCAAAACATCACAAATTTACTAGTCGGCATTCAAAACACTAACAAGGTTTGTATGGATTGGATGATGTATGAAGCTTGAAATAGTCACCTCTGCTGGGCTTGCTCACAAGAGCTATTTTCTGGTTGACAACCATGAAGCACTAGTTATTGACCCCCGTCGCGACTGTGAAATCTACACGGAGATTGCGCAGAAATATTGTGCCAAAATTAACTACATAATGGAAACTCACCGAAACGAAGACTACGTAATCGGGTCTCTTGAACTGCAGAACCTAACTGATGCAGAAATCGTTCACAGTAAAGAGACTCCTTTCAAATATGGTGAACACAGAATCGGAGACGGTGATACTTTTGCTCTCGGTCGACTCCGAGTTGAAGCAGTTGAGACTCCGGGTCACACAAATGACAGTATCTGCTATGTTGTCTACGATTCTGCGCTCAGCAAGGAACCACTGATGGTGTTCACAGGTGATACCCTATTTGCTGGTGATGTAGGGCGCACTGACCTGCCTGGACTAGATATCTGGCAGGTCCAAACCGAGAAGCTCTATCGTAGCCTCCATGAAAAACTACTACCTTTGGGTGACCATGTCATCGTCTATCCTGGTCATGGCGCGGGCACAATTTGTGGGTCAAAGCTCAGCGACCGTAGCATCACCACCCTCGGGTACGAAAGAAAAACCAACCCAATCTTCCAACTTGACAAGGATGCATTCGTTAAGTACATGATGGGGCTGAAGCTGTACCGCCCCCCATACTTCCGAAAGATGGAAGTCTACAACCTTAACGGACCTCCGCTCCTTAAGGACGCACCTATCACAAAGAAACTGTCAGTGCAAGAGTTTGAAAAAACCGCGCGTTCTCCTGATGCCATAATCCTCGACACTCGTTTGCCCGGGGCATTTGCGGCCTCTCACATTCCCGGCTCAGCAAATATTGGCCTAGATGATCTCGCCTTCTTCCCTGGCTGGGTGGTTACCCACGACCAACAAATACTATTAGTGTTAGACCACCTGTCAGAATTCAAAACCGCCAAGACACATCTACAACGCTTGGGCTTTGATAACATCAAGGGATATCTCTGCCCCAATATTGCTGCGTGGCGTAATAAAGGCAAGCCCACGAATCATTTGTTTCCCCTGACGCCAACCAGTCTAAAAGAAAAACTAGACCGGAAGGAGCTAGCTCTTTTAGATGTTCGTGAACACAACGAATGGGATAAAGGACACATCACTGACGCCAAACATATCTATGTTGGACATCTAGCCGCGGAAGCAATTGATTTACCCTCCGATAAACCTCTTGCTGTTATTTGTGGGTCAGGTCGACGCGCAAGTTTAGCAGCGAGCCTTTTAAGGCGTATAGGTTATGAAGATGTATACAATGTCTTGGGAGGAATGAATGCCTGGAAAGCACTAGGCTATCCAACAGTCAACTGAGACTAACAGCTTGGGTGCACAAGCTAGTCCGATTCTTCAGGTTCTTCAGGCTTTTCTTCTGGAGCCTCGGTTTCTTCTGAATCTTCTTCCTCTTCGTCGTCTTCTTCCTTAGGCTTTTCTTCGACCTTACCACCAATCACGGACACTTCGGTCTCGTGGCTCTCCCACAAGCCGTGCAGATTGCACCAGGCTTGCGCCACGAAGATAGTGGTCTTTTCGAGGGTTATCTGTAATGTTACTTCGTACCCATCGGTCATTGGGGGGTAAAAGTAGACGCGAGCCACAGGACGTAGACCAGCGTAGAGCACGACCCAATTAATCCAGTGACCAAGTAAGCTTGGGTGTTCCACACCATCAAAGCCACCCACCTTGATTTTCAAGGTGAAGGGTTCACCCGCCTTCACACGCTTAGGTGCCTCAAGGTCCGGTACATGTTTTTTCGTCATATCGTTGTCAGTGGGCTGGTTCATGCCCTCCAACGTAAATTCTTCATCACCCATTTCATTATCATCCAAAGAGTTAGTTTGTATGAGTTTGTTTTCTATTCCTATAAACTTTCCATCAACCGTTGACTCCTTGACATCTAGGGCAGTAGGAACGCCCAATAGAACGCGAGTATCGCAACGGCGGCCGTCATGATGAGAGCGATGGGCACCGCAAATCGGAGAACGCGCCCTTCGATACCAGGTTCATCGATGACTGCCGCTGCGTTCTGCAGCTTAGCAGGGGAAAGCACACTGGCAAGACCCCCACCGATACCGCCACTCGCACCGACCACTAAGGGGTTGGCTAGAATCAACTCTGAACTCAACTGGTGATAAGGCTGAAACATCGCGATAGCTGAGGTTTCACTACCGCTGACAAAACCACCTAGTAGCCCAAGGAATGCAGCTAACAACGGGTAGAAGGGACCAAAGGCCCCAGAGGTGACGTGCGCTAGAACATAAACTTGATTCCACTGGGGGAAAAGGAGCCAAGTACCATCAGGGAGGAGAATGGTACCCGAATACCTGATGATGTAAGCTAGAGCAAAGAAGATAGCGGCAGAAAGGAAGGGACGCCATGCACGCCGGGACCACGTACGCACCGTATCGCTCATCACGCTTCGCGAGTGAGGAAGGAATGGGATAGCAACAAGCGTAGCAATTAACACCCAGAAGTAAGCATTCCAGAACACTCTGAGTTTAATTGTGATGTTACCGATTTGAACGGGAAGTGCGAATTGAGTGAAGAGCAAGTAATAGATTGGGGGGATTAGGTTGGTGACAAAGCAGAGGGTAATAAGAATTAACCAAGGGGAAAGGGCTCGGAGTAAGCCCATCGATTCTAGAACAGGCTGATCTTTCTCGGTGAGAACCGAACGGTCCACAAGGGGGAGGCCGCGAAGTTTAGCGTATGCTAACATCACCACAATTACTGTGAGTCCAGAGAAAACATTGGTCAAAGGTGTGAAGCCAACCCAGGGGAGGTTACAGAGAATACACACAAAGCCAGAAGTTAAGCCAGTAATAAGTGCGAGAGAGAAGGCTTCTCGGTTGAAGAGAAGCTTCCGTCCACCAGCAATCCACAACATAGCAAAGGCGATGCCTGTAGCTACAACTGGCATGAAAAGCGAAAAGATGTGACCAGACATGTATAATGGGTCCACACCTGGATAATATGTAGCCCAGTAGGTGGCAGGTACAGTATCGGCAAAAACTACAGCTGGGATGCCCAAGAGCGCGTAGGTCGTGAGTGGGTCATAACCGATAGCTGGTAACGCAACTGAAACCAGAGGTGAATAACCCATCGCCAGCATAACCGGGGGAAGCATGCTCAAGGGTGTTGCACCGATGCCCACGAGGAAAAGCCCCAGTCCTACATTGATTAACATAATTTGGATGGGCTTGTTCCCTGAACCAAGTGTCTTGAAAAATACAGTGATGCGAGCTAGCGACCCTGACCGGACCATGTAGGTTATCATGAATATGGAGGTGACCACCATTAAGGAGATTGGGAAGGAAGAAACGATGCCGGCTGCACTAGCAAGGAGTGCAACAATCGGATTAGTCCCAAAGAATATGATTGCGATAGTGAAACCGATTCCAAAGGCAACTAATCCAGTTCTATCAGCAGCCCAACGCCGACCCACAAGCAAATAGAGAGCTATGATAATCGGCAAGAGAATCAGAAAGCATCCAAGCAGTGGAATTGAGGCCACATAATCAGGGATAGACACCATCGACACCTAAGCATGCTCAAAGTCGTGGCATCTACTCACACCTGTTTCCTCATAAATGGTTAATATCGTCCAAGACTTCACAGATTCATTAATTACTTAATCTCCGTAAAGAACAAAAAGAGATGGAACGCCAATCTCTTACAATCCTTATCCGTGGAGGATCTTTGATTGACCGACAGATTTGATATTGTTGTTGTTGGCGCTGGTGTCATCGGTATTGCTACTGCCTATCACCTGCAAAAGAACAACCCAGAGAAGAGTATCCTGCTAGTAGACAGTCTACCTGAAGCTGGTCAGGCGAACACAGCGATGAGCGCAGCTGCCGTTCGAAACATGTTCTCCTCCACCACCAACCAACTTCTTACAGATTCAAGTATTGACTTCTTCCGACACATCCAAGACGACCTCAAGTTTGATCTCACCATGCACATGTGTGGTTATCTCTGGTTACTCAGTACAGGTCAGTTCAAGGAACCCAGCGTAAAGATGTGGATGCAGCGAATGGAGAAAAGCGACATCGCCTACAAGGTCTACGAACAGGAAGAACTTCAGAAAATCATTCCTGGTATGACCACCAAGTTTTCCGAGGGCGATGAGGAAGCCCAATTGATGAACCTCAAGGAAATCGACTACGCTCTCTTTGGACCCGAGTGCGGTGTTCTAGACCCCGACTTGCTGGTGAAATTCTATAAACAGGAATTCCTCAAACTCAGCAAAGTCAAACCCCGATTCAGCCTCCCCGTCACAAACCTACTACTAGAGGCTAAACCCTCCCTAGGGCTACCAGGTGAACCCTATGTCTGGCAAGACAAACAGGTAACTGGTGTTCGTACTTCTAACGGCGATATCCATGCCGAAACAATAGTTCTAGCTGCAGGTCCTTGGACCAACACCTTGCTGGACCCTGTGGGCATATCTAGCTATGTCAAGGCTAAGAAGCGCCAGCTTTTCATCATTCCTGCCAGTGGCCATCCCTTACTGGAACAACTCCTCTTCACCAAGGGCTTTAGTAAAACAGGTTTCCTACCCTTCACCATCCTCCCCTCCGCTGGGGTGTATATGCGCGGAGTTCCTGAGGAGAAATCCTTCTGGATTGGCTGCGGCGACAAGGTTGGTCGCGCATACAAATACGCAATGGAGGAGCAGGATTACAAGGCTGAACGCTCCTACTTCGAGGAAAGTATGTACCCGGTTCTCTCCAAGTACTTCCCTGCGTTCCAGAATGTGCGTCCAGTAAACAGTTTTGCTGGGAGCTATTGCTACTCCTTTGATGCCCTACCATACGTCTACAAGCAGGCAGGTGTTATCGTAGTTACTGGGGCGAGTGGGAGCGGAATAATGAAGGCAGACGCCATGGCAAGAATAGCGGATGCGCTCTACCGGGGAGAAAAGGAAGCAGAGCTCTTCGGGGGACAGAGGATGCCAACAAACACGCTAAGCGTCGCTGACCGGCAAGTCGAAGTCGAAAGAGTCATCATCTAGCTATTCCACAAGAAGAAGTGCGTTACCGCAACCTTTTTAGGATTTGTTTAGGGAACGAAGGCACTAAGTCAGATAAAAGGTGAACAATCGTGCGCAGCCGTACAATCGGTTCTTTGGTCTTTCTGCTTGTGTTGACCTTTACGGTCTTTCCACCACTTTTCAATTCAAGTGTTTTGACGCCCACAACTCGGACTCAAAACCCTGCGGTGGCCCCTCCGGCTGGAACTATGAACTACAGTGAATTCGACATCATCTATTATGGAGCGCCGTCCAATGCGAATTCGACCCTTCTAACTGTCACGGTCTTCAACGTTTCAGCGCCCGACCTCCTTAACTGTCAGGCAGGTGACCTTAATGTCAGTCAGTTCGGAGTTTACAATGGAACCGATGATAGGGTCTTTTGGGATCACCTTCAATTCAATGGTTCACACTGGGCAGCTCTAAACTACAGTCTCCTCACCTTCGCGAATATATCCCAGGAAGACCATGAAACCCTTTACGTGAAGTGCTATTTCCAGCGTAATAGCACCCAAGGCGATTGGAGCCTCTGGACCGACGAATCCAACACCTTCCTATACAAACACTCGCTGTTCATCGCCTTACCAACCTTCACATACATTGCCGACACATCATATACCATCGATGTCTACGTCGCTTACATCAGGAGTAGTATTTGGGGCTTACTCAACGCGGTCAGTTCCAACAGCTTAACATTCACCGACGTTAACGATGGAGGCAACTTAGAGGTTTTCGTTAACGAACTGGTTTACAATTCTACCTTTGACCGCTGGCAAGTAGAGGAATTGGATATACGAATACTAGAACCGGGTGTAGAATACAAAGTCAGAGCTGGTGCCACCTATTCAATCAAATATCCCACTCATTCAATATTGGGTGGTAATTCTGAAGAGCACTTTGTCTATCTTTCGCCATACTTGGATATCGATGTTCCTGTTATCACCTATGTTGGGCGAGATATTCAGCTTCTTAATATTTCAGTTGCCAGTGTTTGGGATTCTGTTCATGGATACTTGGTAGATGCCAACATGACTCTTACTAACTTTAGCATCTGGCATGTCGCCAGTTCAATTATAGTGCTTAACGGTACCTTCAATTGGAATGGGACTGGCGGCTACTGGTATAACTGGACATTCGATGTTAACGCATCACTCGATGAAGGAACCTTAGAAATCGGCGAAACCTACAACATCACAGCCTACTTCATTTCCCCTGCCACAGCAGAGCGCGGTGTTATAAATGGTACCAGTGCCTTCTCAGAGCCCTTCATAATTGATCGAGATCCGCCTGAACTAATCGATGTTATCATAAATGAGGAAGGGAACGACCCGCCCACAGACGAAGACGAGGCGATCGTGACAACAGAAATTAGCGATGATGCAGGTATAAGCCATGTAATTCTTAGCTACTACAATGGCACCCACTGGATAAACGTCACTATGAAGGTGGATAAAAGCGCCCTATCCAATTACACAGCTGTGATTCCAGTTTTCCCTGAAAGGTTCCAAGTCTTCTACCGTATCTACGCAAATGATACACAGGACCAATGGTCCACTTCTCCACTATACAACTACACTGTTGCTGACACTCCTCCCCTCATCGCATACATCATTTACCTCCCTGAGACGCCGACAGACCTAGACACGGTAACTGTTCGCGCCAACGTCACGGACGGAACTAGTGTGAGCGTTGTTACGCTCTACTACTC
>JAEOSX010000061.1 GCA_016840135.1 Candidatus Hermodarchaeota archaeon | reverse complement strand
AGCCCGAAATACTTCTTGAGACCAGATCGGATATCTTTCAAACTAAGTACTCGGCTTTTATCATCCTCAAAGAGTTTCAACGAGAGGTTCCGTAAATCCTCTGTGCGGTTCCAAGGGAATATGTACCAGACCCAGTCTTCTTCTTTGATGGAGAAGAAGTCAGGTTTTAATTTTGATTCTGTGAGATATATCATTACGGCAGTTTTGACGGTCTTCGCGCCTAGTTCTTTGCAGTATTTGATAGTGTTGATAGCGGATTTTCCTGTGTCTACGAGGTCATCGATGACTAGGACCCGCTTGCCTTTTACAGGGAGCTGAGCGCGGAAAGGAATTACAGCATCATCGGCATGCTCTGCTGTAGTGTCTAGCCAGTGTTCAACTTTGAGGGCGTAGAGGTCGGTGTTACCGGTGTAGTCGGAAATAAGGCGGCCCGGTACAAAGCCGCTGCGGGCGATGGCGAGGAGGAGTTCAGGTTTGAAGCGGGAGCCCATCACTTTGTCAGATAGTGTTCTTGTCCAGTCTACGACTTCTCGCCATGAAACGAATCGACAATTAATAGGTTTGACCACGAGGTTCAGCCCCTATATGTTCATCAGCGAATAGACTCGTAAGTTTAAAAATATTCCAGCCTGTTAGTCTGCACCAGTAAAGTTTTACTAGCAATAACGCTGTTTCAAATCTAGTGAAATCTAATGACTGTGACGTTTAGCGGAAAAGGCACACAAGAAGACCCTATTCAGATTTCTGGCGTGACCACAAACGCTGAAGCTGTACGAGCCGAATATCTTTATCTGAATGAACGCTTCGGCAAGAGAGGAGAAGACTGGAAGCTAGTTCGTCAAGCCTTGATCAGCTTGCCCTCAGGAGGGATGGGCGACTTGATGACCATCCGCTTGGCAGATGGTCAGACAGTCGAGATCTATTTCGATATATCACCATATTTCGGAAAGTGGTGACTCCACACCCTAGTTACCTGCGATAATAGTGTCGCAAAACGCGGAGGGCACGGAGGGTGACCCATTTTGAGGATTGGTGCTTGACTTCGATGCCGTGCCACATTCTGCCATTGAAGGTGTGTTTGAGTAACCACCTGCCGTCAGATTGCTGCTTTGAGACGACTAAATCAATAGCATCTTGCATACGTTCATCACAGATATTCAACCGAGCTAATGTGTCTAAGACTTCGAGAGCATCTGAGTTGTAGAATAGGGGAAAGCCGAATCGGGTCCATCCCATCTTCGCCTTGCGAGTTCCATTGGGTGCTCTTAAGTAACGGTAAACTCTGTTTTCTAAAATGATTTCAGTAACTTTTCGGATAACCTCATCCATTTGAGACGACCGTTGAGTTTCAGGAATGAGGGAGAACGCGCGGAGCGCCTTGCACATACCCATAAAACAATTTCCTGGGAACACGTTGTCAGGATTAATAGGGTATGCACGGCAGTTCCACCCACCATCAGTTGCCGAGTGATGGTTCAAGAGGAAGTCAACTAGTCGGACAACCCGTGGATCATCGAGGAATCCGAAGTTAATCAGGTAGTAAAGGATGTTAGCATCAAAGCAGACCATATCGCTAGCTTGGCTAGCACGACCACGCGCAGTTTTAGGTAGTATGGTAGCGAAGTGGCCAGAGTCAAGTTGAAACTCGAATAGGTGATTGATTCCTCGTTCAATTGCTGGAGTCAGCTTCGCCCCGAGCTCAGCAAGAATCAGTAGTTGGTGAGTCGTAGCTGTGTATTTTTTGATGTAGCTGTGATTCCGCTTGCCCCAATGACCTTCTGGTTCTTGTACTCCTAGAATGGTTTTAACCGGCGGAGACTCCATCAGGGCATCTTGAGATGTTTGAACTTCAGGGTGTGCTAGGGGCTTGTCTCTAAGATATTGTAACGCCCAGAAACGTACACTCGGATTTATTGGGTCCAACAACCAGTCGATTACTTCTGGGCGCTCATCAGCGTCTACCATAGGTTGACAGGAGTGTTAGACCAATTAACTCTTTTTAGAGGAGGTAGTTATCCGAAGAGTTGTTTGAGCTGGGAAGTTCGGAAGGAACGGGCGCCCATGTATCGGATGGTGGCGCTAGCGATTTGAACGCTGAGTCTAGCTGAGAGAGCTATATCCCCTTCGCGATGATAACTATGGAGGAAACCTGCACAGAAAGAGTCACCAGCCCCAGTGGTGTCAACTGGATTGGTTTTGATAGCCTTTTCGAAGTGGTAGTCCCCCTTCCTGGTAGCGGCAATCGCCCCCTTTGCTCCTAGGGTTAACACTGCGGTTTCAGCGTACTCTAATAACCGTTCAATTATCTCTTTGGGTTCCTCCTTTCCTGCGAATTCCTTTCCTTCGAACTCGTTGGCAAAGAGGATATGCGGTGTATGTTTTTTCATCAGCGCTTGGAGGACTGGTTTGTGTTGTTGGATGATGGTTGTAGCGGCTAAATCGATGCTAACTTTGTCTGCCACTTCGAAGATTTTCCAAAGGGCAGGCTCTGAGTTCGCCACCAGATAGCCTTCAAGATGTACAATGTCAGCTTTCCGTATTAAGGCTTCATCGACGACCTCAGCAGGTAAGACTTCAGCTGCGCCTAAATAGGCGAGAAACGCTCGATCTTTATCTGGCGTAATCAATGATAGAACTTGACCTGTCCGTTTTTCCTTATCAACAACACTATAGGTCTTGGCGCCCTCAGCCTTCAGAAGGGCCATAAACTCATAGCCTTCATTGTCTTCTCCATGTTTGCCAACAAATGTGACCTTAGATCCTAGTTTAGCAAGGTTTGACATAACATTGGCGCAGCTTCCACCAGGATCTGTTATGATTTTCTTTTCCTGATCAGCACCAACTCTATCAAGGATTGCCTTAATTGTTGGAAAATCAACTGCCCTATAACCGCCTTTCTCGATGCCAATCTCGTCGAGGAAGGAGTAATCAACATAGACCAAGGAATCCCAGAGAACTGCACCAAATCCGATGAAATCCAATGACTGACCACCTAATAGAATACTAGTTTCACTAGTGGAGGCGTATTCCCTATGGGGAATGTCTTTTGAGTCTATTGCTTAGAAGACAGCGCCTTGGAGGGCTTTACCGCAACCGCAGCCATCCTGCTTGTCAGACATTGCTGGAATTACTTCTGCAAGCAGCTTACGAACCTTGTCTATGTTCTCTGCCATTACTCGACCAATTTCATCAGCACTCACTGGACGGTCAGCATAGACATCGTAATCGGTGATCATGGCAATGTTGGCAAAACACAGTTCTGCCTCCCGGGCAAGGTTCACTTCAGGGTGAAGTGTCATTCCAATTAGATGGAAGCCCTGGCTCCTGTAGAAGTGAGACTCAGCCTTTGTAGAAAACTGCGGACCCTCCATTGTAAGGTAGGTGCCTGAGTCATGGATTGGTAGCTTGAGAGTGCGTGCTTTCTTGATAATGAACTTCCTCAAATCCGGGCAGAAGGGATCCGCCAGCGAGACATGGACAACCTTGCCTCCTTCAAAGAAGGTCTTCTTTCGGGTTCGGGTCCAGTCGAATGCTTGATCGGTAATAACGAGTTCACCGGGTTTGTAATCGTCCTGGAGACTACCAACAGCGGCGATTGTTATCAAGCGCTTGACACCGAGTGATTTCAAGGCCCAGATGTTAGCACGATAATTGACTAGGTGTGGAGGAGTGGTGTGGTGGCGACCGTGACGAGCAATGAAGGCGATACGACGACCTTT
>JAEOSX010000060.1 GCA_016840135.1 Candidatus Hermodarchaeota archaeon | reverse complement strand
AGACCCAATCTAGACCATAATAGATGTAAACAAGGCTCATTATGAGAGGACCTAGGGTTTGTCCTAGTCTCAGAACCAGTCCGTTTACAGACATTAGTGCAGCCCGGTATTCAGGAGGTGCCATTCCTGCAAGAAGTGTTTGAAGACTGGGCAGATTAAGTGACTGAGCAGCTCCGAAAAGGGAGATTGGTACTAGAAGTGGAAATAGACTTAGGGCAATGGGCCAAGGGAAGGGAAGAAAGACAAAACGGAGAAAGAAATCATTTCCAAGAATTGTCATGAATGGTATAAGAGCCAGCGCCAGTGCGTACAAGGGAAACGCCACCAAAATTAGCGTTCGTTCGGAATATCGTTGCATCAATTTTCCAACTTGTGTCGCAACAAGGGCAGCCACAACGGACAAGAAAGACATCATTAGCCCACTAAGAAGAGAGCTGTCCCAGAATACCGACAAATATGGCAAATGGTTTACTATTGCACCATAGAGCATGATGAAAGTAACAGTACTGGCAAGGAAGACCCCGAAAACCTGGCGATTTTTGAGAACCTGCAAAGTCTTTCTTAGATATTCACTGAAATAAGGTTCTTCTTTAGACTCGGGTACACGGAGTTTCAATAATGCGGCTATCCCAATTGGAATGGCAACCAAGGGGAGGAAAAAGGGGAAGAACCACCCAAATAGGTAGGCTAACGCTCCGCCAATGGCAGGGTAAGCAGCTGTCCCGATACTTGTAACACTAGCATTATAGCCCATTGCGTCAGCCCGGGCTTTGCCTGTGAAGAGGTCACCGATTATTGTCACATTTAGGACTCCCAAGGAGGCTGCGCCTATCCCTTGGAAGAAGCGTAACAATAGCAACATCGTGAAATCGCTAGCAAGACCACATGCCCCCCCAGCAATAGCAAAGAGGAATAGTGATGGAATGAGAATGGGTTTACGCCCGAAGCGGTCAGCGAGTATTCCAAATATGGGTGTAAGAAAAACTCCAGGAAGGGTGAAGTATATGATGAGCAGACTCACCATTGAAGGGGGAATAGATAGGATAGGACCTAGGAGAGGGAACACAGGGGTAATACTTGCTACCCCCAGCACCGCCATCAAAGTGACGCTAAAGACAATCAGAAGATTGGAATCACGGTACAAGCTGCTAGGGGAGTCGATAACATCCCCCTTGTCTTCGTCAAACCCCATACTCTTAACAACCCTTCTCAGATTATAAAACATTTCTTGACTTACACTGTTGAGATTAGAAAACAGCATCTTGAAGTCGTAGAAGGAGGTAGGTCAGAGCAGAAGCCTTTTCAGCACAACTCGATTAGGATTATATTGGAGGTTCGAAAACAAAATGCGCATTGCACATATAGGAATCGCTGTTAAGAATGCAGAAGTTGCTTTGCAGCTTTACCGAGATTTGGGTCTGGAACCTGATCATACTGAGGTTGTAGAAAGCCAGAAGGTGAAGACTGTTCACATACCTATTGGTGATTCAAGCATTGAACTCCTCGAATCAACCAGCCCTGAGGGTGTCATTGCCCGTTTCATCGAGAAACGGGGTGAGGGCATACACCATATCGCAATCGAAGTCCCAAACATTGAAGAGTCACTAACTCGGTTAAAGGAAGAGGGTTACAGACTAATCGACGAAACGCCCCGCCGAGGAGCAGGAAACATGTTAATCGCCTTCATACACCCAAAGAGCACGAATGGTGTTCTGTTAGAGCTCTGCCAGCGAGCAGATTAATCCAACCTGCCCTCTTTTATGAGGTTTCTCTATGGCGGACAAGCCTGTCTCCGTTGAACCGCATGATGACCCCTTTCAGTATGCCTTTTCGAATACTGCTCGTATCGTTTTTCAGCGGCTTGTGCACTTTAGGGTTTTACCGTCCACAAACGCCTATGTAAAGGCTCAGGGTGAAGCAGGTGAACGTGAAGGGCTTGTCGTTCTAGCTGACACACAAACAGCGGGTGTTGGTCGGATGGCTCGATCTTGGCACTCGCCGCTTGGCGGGCTCTACTTCTCAATCCTTTTGTGTCCAAGTATATTAGCGCCCGAAGAGGCACAGCTCATCACTTTGACTGCAGGCGTTGCAGTTGCTAGGGTTCTACAGCAAGCCTTTGGTCTGCAGGCTACACTGAAATGGCCTAATGATGTGCTTCTTGATGGGCAAAAGGTAGCAGGCATTCTTGCTGAGCAAAGCCTCAAAGGAAACAAAGTTGAATACGTGGTAGCTGGCATCGGTGTTAACGCTAACACTGCTCTCGATGACTTCCCTGAAGACCTGAAGTCCAAGGCCACTTCACTCCAAGAGGTTCTGGGGCACCCTACCGAGTT
>JAEOSX010000059.1 GCA_016840135.1 Candidatus Hermodarchaeota archaeon | reverse complement strand
GGATAAATGAACAGTGCTTGGACAGCCCTTGTCTTGGGAGCACGAAGCGGGCCCCAGCTAACGCGACGAGAGGCGATCTTTTCCATGATAGGGATTGCAAAGGCCTCTGTCTTTCCTGTTGCAGTGGGAGCTGAGATTATCACATCCTCCCCTGCAAGGATAGAGTTGATCGCCTCCTCTTGGAATTTGAAGAGCCGTTTTATTCCCTGCTGGAGAAGCGCTGATTTTAATCCCTCACTGATAGCGGCGTCTGATACCGTTGGGCCCAGCGGTGGTGTGGTTTCTGGAAACCGCTGGTACTTTACCAGTAAATTTGATGCATCCATCAGAATCCGCTGCACCACTCTTGGAAGCTCCTCAACGGAGGTTACACCTGCTGCTGCAATCTGACGTTGCCACTCCTCTCGGGATTTAGGAGTACGTGGTTCAGATACTCGTTTCCGGGTTCTCTTTGTGCGGGTCCTTACCACTGCCCTCTGAGACGACTGTTTCCCCTCGACTGCTTCAAGAAAACGCTGGTAGGCAGCCTTTTGGCTACTGACCTCACCAACTCCAGTCTGATAGCTTAACCCACATTGTTTACAACGCAGACTGAAACGTCGTCCCGACGGGCGAATCTCCACTTTACCTGAGCATTGAGGACAGACCTGATATGACATCGCACGCTCTCAACATCGGTTGTCCGGATTGGTGATTTTAAAACGTTTTTGGACTGCTGGATAAGTGGAATGAACGCAACGGTAGAACTACTGGGTTGACATCGGGAACTCCCGTCACTTCTTGCTGGAAACTGAGACTTGAACAGATGCTCTAGGATGCCTGGTCCATGATGAATAGGAGTTCTTCCTCAAGGGTTGGTGTCTCCTTTGGGTGCTCGATAATACGACCAACCTCAACGCCGTCCTTAGTATAGACTAGGATTGTGGGAATCCGTGTTATGCCTAGTGTGTCCACTTCAGGGGGGCTGGGGGGAACGGCCCATTGACGGTCCGGGTTCAAGGGGTCTGTCTTTACCCCTCCAAGCACCATCACGAGAATCCCGGTTTTCACGTTGATGAGGTCAAGGACGGGCATGTGCATGACGCAGTCCTTGCACCAACTAGCTCCAATCGCTACAACGATAAAGAGGTCAGAGTATTTCCGTAGTCCCTTGAGAGCCTCCTGGTCTGGTATGTAACCTGCACTTCGGTTGTCATACTTTGCTCTATCACCATCGGGGATATCGTCAAGGTATTCGCGAATGGTGACGGCTCTTCTGAGCATATCTTCAAAACCTTTCATAGCAGCGTCCCTTCAGTGGCTTGTAGATTGTTGCTTTCATATTTAAATTGTGATTATTTGAGTGTCACGAGGAACGATTACCTTTCCTGAAAAGGAGCGGCGGATACTGGATAAGGCTTCACCGAGTTCTTTAAGCAGCTCGGGATAGAGGTGTGTTATGACAAGAGTCTTAACCTCAGCCTGTGCTGCGAGTGCCCCTAGTTCGCCTGGTGTAGTGTGGTTTGGTGCCAATTCTTTCATCCGATCAGGAAGGGAGCATTCGTGTATAAGTAGGTCAGCACCTTTTGCGTGCTTGATCGTTTCTGCACAGGGACGAGTATCCCCAGAGTATACAACTCGTTTACCATCTGCTTCAATTAGAAAACCGTAGGTCTCCATGTCACCGTGATCGACAGGGAAGGCTGTTACGTTCCAATCTTCGTTTTTCACTTGGAACCCTGGTTTAATAACATGAAGCTTGAGTGGCAGTTTAGGGATCAGATAGGGAAAGATCAAAGTGATGCCTTTGAATGCGTTCTCAATTTGCTTTGGCCCGTAAATGTTCAGGTGATTTTCATACCCCATCAGCCACATGCTTTGCATTAAGGCAGGGACATCACTGCAGTGATCAACATGGAAGTGGCTTATGAAAACGTGTTCGATTGCCGTTAGATCTGGTTGGCTGCAGGACAGTCGGTGCAGAACACCTGCTCCAAGATCAAAAATCAGTGGTTTATTAGCGGTCTCTATCATCAATCCAGCTAAAACTCTGTCTGGCGATAGTAGTGACGCGCCGCTTCCAAGGATCGTGATTTCCACGAAATTCACCAAGTTACTTCTACTAGAAACAACAGATACTACTAACTAGATTATCAATTTAATCCTCACGGAATTCTCATCAAAATCCATTTGCGGAAACTATAAATTCTCTTTTCGTGACAGCCCTAATAGGTCAGTATTAGAAAAAACGAATGTGTAGCATGTTAAAAGGTGGGGCTTCGGATGATACATCATTGCTTTGTGGTTGATGCAAGGGATAAGATTGTCGTCCAAAAGAAATTCTGGATAATCACTGTAGACATTCGCAGGGTTGAAGAGTTTGCCGCCCGTGTAAAAGAATCCCAGGTCCTTCTCTGTGAAGAAATCGGTCCCACAAAATTCATTGGGAAGCCCCTTGGTCGTGGCGTAGTCATTCTCTGTGCTGAATCCTTCGATGAAGATAACGTGTTACAGGATAAACTAGAAACTGTCACCCAGAAGTTTCAACAAGTACTCACCTATCAGCTGGAATTCGAGGAGTTCATGGAAAGACTCGAAGACTTTGTTGTCACCACCCTAAAGGTCAGCATCATCGGTTATGGTGGTGTCGGTAAAACCACTCTCGTTACTCTTATGAGTGGAGGAACTCCACCAAGAACTTACACCCCTACTGTTGCCATTGACATTCAGAAAGTTGAGGGTGCCCGTATTGGAACATATGAAATTAGTTGTTGGGACTTTGCTGGACAGGACCGCTTCCGAAAGTTATGGGAATTATACTTCCGTGGTAGTCGCATAGTGCTTCTCGTTACCGATTCGACTCTTGAAAATGTCCTAAACAGTAAGGACATTATTGATCTTATTCGTCGCAAGGAAATTCCTGCTGAGGTCTTGGCCATCGCTAACAAGCAGGATCTTCCAGGGGCGCTCAAGCCTTCACTTGTTCAACGTATACTGGGTGTCCGGGTTTATGGTATGGTGGCAATCGACACTGCTAACAGGGCGAAGGCTCTTGATATAATCAGGGAGGCTCTCAGACGGGCTACACCTGAGCAAGTCTTTCACGTAGAGAGGTCTGATATGGCTTTCTAGCCTTGGGTTGTTGGGTCAGACTCACTGTCAGCTTTACTGAGAAACTGAGTTAGCTGAGGTCTCGGTGGGCGATATTCTTTATCGATTTGACCGCTGTCGACAAAGGATTTCAGTTTGAGCGCTTGTTCTACTCGGAAGTCAAAACCATCGCGCTTTGTTGCCTTTGACTCACAGATAATGACCACCTTGTCAAGGAACCGTTGTTCCCTGAGTACTGAAAGGAAAAGGCGCCAAGGCACCCCGCTTCCTTCGTCGAGGGGTGTGTGGTGTATTTCTCCCCGTCTGCCTGCAAGGATTCCTGAAATATGTACGGGAAGGCGCCACCTAGAGAGGTCGATGTGTTGCTCTATTAGTTCAAGTCGCCTGAGTAGGCCTGTTTCGCTGATAACGTCTCCTCCTCGGGCGAAGTCATGTGCCACATCCCAGCAGAACAAACATCCTGCGTTCCCTGCCACAGTACACACCTCCTCGAAGTCGCCAAAGGAAGCGATTTTGCCAGCCACTTCCGGGGCTGGTACTGCGGTTATGTTCTCTCCTTCACATTTTGCCATGACTTCTTTGAGTCGTTGTTGGACCCGCTCTCGGACAACACTACCACCTCTTCTCGACCCAGCGTGGAATGTCACGTGACTAGCACCCAGGGCATCAGCTAGACGCAGGCACAGAGTTAGGTGAGTCCGTGAGTTCCGTAGCGTCTTAGGGTCTTTCGTTGTCAGTGAGATAGTGTAGGGTCCATGGATGGAGAGCTGGAAGTCCTCCATTTGTTTACCAATTTTGGCTGCCCGTTCCCTTGATGGATATTTCGGGGCTCCCCGATGTCGTGATCCTAGAACATTTGCGATGCAGAGGAGCTCTGCTGCTTTTAGGCCGTGTTTTCGAAGTGTCGTGGCTGCGATTTCTACTACGTTGTCTGACGTGAATGTGGATAGTTGGAATGCTGCCATTCCTATCATGGCGTCTGTTTCTGGCATGTGATTCGTTTGCGGTTCTGTTATGCTGGATATAAGTCTGCAGTTTGTGCTGTAGGGTTAGTAAGGTTTATATACTTGAACGACTCTGGTCTATTACAGAACGAAAATCGTTTAGTAAACGAATATCGTTCACAAAACGAACGAAGGAGAAAAAAATGCCCAAAGAAAAAGAACGAAACCTTGACGAACTAAGGAAACAGCTACGCCAGCTACAAGACCAGATGGACACCATCCGCGAAAAACTAGACGACAAACACCAAGACACAAGACATACAGGACCCCTTCCTCCAACTCCTCCACCACCTCCTCCGCCTCCTCTACATGAACGCGGCTCACGCAGACGTGGTTCCAGAGAGGAAAGACGTAGAGCCAAAGAAGCTAGACGCGAAGCAAGAGAGATCAGGCACGAGGTCAGACGAAAAGCAGTTGAAGCCAGTAAAGAAGTAAAAGAAGTTGGTCGGGAAATGAGCCGCCTCGGCAAAGAACTCGGAGTCATGGGAAAGGAGATGGGCTCATACATCAAAGCGGTGATTGGCGACGTAATGAGAGGGGTCGACCAAACACTAAGAGCAAGTGTCTTCGTAGGACCACATGGTCGCACAATCCGCATTGACGACACTGATCTTCCAGACGGCACCGATCTTGCAGAGGGTTCTTTTGAAGGAAAACCGGTGAGGCCTGTACCACCTGAAGAAGCCCAACAACTCCTCTCTCCCCTAGCCAGTGCAGAACGTATCAAAGTCCTCTACCTGTTATCAGAGGGCGCAATGTATCATCAAGATTTGATGCGAGAGTCTGGATTAGCCCCGGGAACACTTCCCCACCACCTTAAACAGCTAGAAGAAGCTGGGTATGTCGCCCAGGAACGCGTACGAGGTCGATATCTAATTACAATCCCTGGCAGAATGGCACTCAAATTAGTTGAGTATCTCTTCTTCCAGATGCGAACAGGTTTTGAAGTAGAAGGCGATGAGGAGGTACAATAGACATGTGGAGAGAACACACCTCACATCAAGGACGCCTAGTCCTGGGTACGCTAGCAGGACAAGTTACAAAAATCTGGGAACTAGCCCGCTCAGAAAAGGCACTGATCCAAATCGATCCTGGTACGATCTACTTCCCCATATTCTCTCAGGGGAAGGAGGTCGGTGGTGTTTTCATCGGTTCAGGCTACTACCTCGTTGATTTCATCGCCGAGACTCGACGCGGAGCCGTTGGGAAATCGTACGAATATTCCTGGAATGGCAGCCTTCTACTGCTGTCACTCGACGGTGAGTGGTCACCACCACAAGTCACCAAAGTCAGCAAAGGTGACCTAAAGCGACTCTATATTGAATCTGAAGGGGAGGCCAACTGGCGAGCCCAACAAATCCTTGAGCGCTTTGGAAACACAAGCAAAGAAGGAATACGTTTCAAGCCTGGACAAAGACGTGGATGGCTTGCCACAATCCTTGATATCCACCAGGGAAAAACCCTGCTCGTGTCTGTTGAGGACAATCTGGTGATGACCCGAGAAGGTACGACACTGGCAATTCACGGCGAACAACTCGTGAAGACCCAGGGACACCGTAAGGTCCTAGTTGTCGGAAAACGCGGCACAATCAGAATCGACTAACAGCACCAACTAACACGCAACAACGATCCTTCCACAGAAAGTAAGAATCCTACCGTAGGTAAGAATGAGAAAGAGGTGAAATGGATATGAAAAAATTTGGAAAAGCCACAATAAACTTCACAGAGGTTCCTCTTCCTGAGCGAGCCTTCACTGGATGCCGGAATCCCCAGGCAAAGCCCAACCAACGGCTCGCACTGAACCTCCTGCTCTCACGGCGTTAAGGCTTACAAAAATCGAAGCGTAGGTCCAATACAGCCAGTTGTAGCCTAGATTGAAAGGTGCACTGGTATAGGCTGGGGGCTGAACCCGAGAGGGTGTCGGAATAAGCCCTCAGCCACTATTTTTTGTTGAGAGGAATAGCTTATTTGCTGAAAGGTTATAACCTATGACCACAGATTGTTTAGAATTCCATGGTCTGGTGAAAAATGATGGCCGAACTCGACCATAAATCTCGTTTGAGCGAGTTACAAAAACAGTTCGAGGAGGCGAAAACACTCCTCGAAGAAATTACAGAACATCTTCCTAAGAATAAGAGTGTTCAAGTTAATGACCTCCTAGCGCGTATCAATGAACTCATGCTTCGGGTGAGAGAAGCTGCCTCTGAAAAGATTGAAGGTGAGACAGCAAAGTCCGTTGCCCGAGATTGCGAAGCTATAGCAAGGCATTGGCGCGAGATGGAGGGATTCCTAACCGAAGAAGTCCGTCCCCAAGATTATGTTTACAGCTCGGAAGCCGAGCAGGAAAAGCAAGCTCGTTTGGCTGTAAGTACCGCCAAATCACAAGGAGTTTTGGCTCTGGACGCAGCGGGCGTTTTGTATGGAAAGGCCGGTGAATGGAAACTTGCAGCCAAGTCTTTCCATTTGATGGTACAATCACAGCGCCTTGATGTTTCCCCACTATCCCCTCTCTCTGCTATGATTCAGGAGTATCTGAGTTACCAAGAGCTAGGTGATTTAGAGCAGGTATTGTATCAGGGTCACACTATTCGTTCCCTCCTCAGCGAAGTGACTGCTGAGTCTGTTTCAGAGGAGGAGAAGGGGGTGCTAAGCTCTGCCGCCAAATCCTTCCGCAAGACGGCGATGAAGGCAATCACAGATCGCCAAAAGCAACCCGACTTGAATATACCCCTTGGCGTAGTGTACTTGTGGAACGAAGCTCTCGCGCTTAGCTTGTCATCAGAACCTGAGGACCCGATGCCCCCTGCCCGGTTCTTCAGCGTTGCTGAGTTACAGGAACAAATCGCCAGAGAAGAACTGGCGAAACCATTTCCCACCTTGACACGAGTTGTTTCTAGCTATATTGGAGGTGCTTTCGCTTACCTGCGGGTGACCCACGACACCAGTGAGCAGCACACCGTTGCGAAGGCGAAACAGAAAAGCCTGGTTCTGCAGCAGCAAGCAGCAGATGCACTCATCCAACTAATCGAGGGAATAGGTTATCGTCAGGTCAGGATTGTCCAAGACCCCGGACGTGCTATGAAAGGACTTCAAGCAATGATGCAGCAGATCCGCCGTAGCAACAACCTCTCACATGAATTCTATGAGCTATCCGAGCAAGTCGGTGACGTTGTAGTTCAGGCCCAGAAACGGGGTGACAAAGCGACATCAGAGGTTGCCACAATCTTCCGCTGGCTTTCAGAAGGAGTCGGTCAAGGACTCCATGTCATCAACCTGAAGCTACTCTCAGACGTCTACTCTGTCGGAGTCAAAGGCTTTGTCATTAGTGATCAAGACAAATCCAAGCTCCAAGAGGATGTCTACTCACTCCTACAAATTAACAATGACGAACAATTTCTAGACCTCCTCTTTGACGCTGAACTCCAATTCGAAGACGCCTGTAACCTCTTCACAAGCCTAGAGCTCTTCTGGATTTCTGGACTGCTGAAGCAGTGCAGAGGACAGCTTAGGCAAAACCTAGGATTTCTTGAAAGGTCACTCTCAGCTGAACCATCACAAGAGGTGGAAGGACTCAAAGCAGAAGTCAAAGAAGAGGAACAACCACTATGGGGTGCAGCCCCATCACAAGACTTC
>JAEOSX010000058.1 GCA_016840135.1 Candidatus Hermodarchaeota archaeon | reverse complement strand
AGCGAGGAGACAGAAAACTGATGGATTCGGTGAAGGCTCTACAGAAGGAAATACGACGACTAGCCGAAGAACGCAACGCCGTAATCCTCTCTCACAACTATCAGATTCCAGAAATCCAGGAAATCGCTGACTACGTCGGTGACAGTTTCGGTCTTAGCAGGCAAGCCCAGAAGGTGGAGGCAGATGTCATCCTGTTCTGCGGTGTATATTTCATGGCAGAGATTGCCGCCATCCTAAACCCACAGAAGAGAGTTCTCATCCCTGAACCGAAAGCCCGTTGCCCAATGGCTGCCCAGCTCTCAGCGAAACAGATCCGTGAAGCCAAGGCACGCCACCCGGGAGCTCCAGTTGTCCTTTATGTGAACACGACAGCTGAAGCCAAGGCAGAAGCTGATGTGACCTGCACCTCTTCGAACCTGTGCCAGATCATCAACCAGCTAGAAGGCGACACCGTCATCCTCGGTCCTGACGCTAACTTGGCAATTTATGCTCAAAGGACCTGCAATAAGCGTATCATTCCCGTCCCTGCTCAGGGATTCTGCCACGTCCACGTCACCTTCTCCTTCGCCCCTGAACTCCCCCAGCTCCTCTGGGAGAACCTTGATGCCTTGTTCCTCGTTCACCCTGAATGCGGACCCACAATCCAAGATCTGGCAGACTACATAGGCTCAACCAGTCAAATGATCCAGTACGCCCGTGATAGCCCAGCTGACACCTTCATCATCGCTACTGAGGTGGACTTGGTGACCCGTATGCGCCGAGAAATCCCCGATAAAACCTTCATCCCAGCCCTCAGCCACGCTCGATGTAAAGCCATGAAGAAAATCACCCTAGCCAAAGTAAAGGAGAGCCTGGAGAAGGATCAGCACCATGTCACAGTTCCAGAGCCCATCGCGAAGCGTGCCAGGGTCGCACTCCAGCGAATGCTTGACCTAACAAGGTAAACTAGGTTGAGACGTAAGCCTTTTGATGTCATTACGCTAAGACACAGCATGAGTGGATACGTTTGGGCACAAACAATAGTTCTCACTTAAACCCGGTTCAGCGGCGCCTTCTGCTCAGCCATCTTCATGCCATGCTAGAGGAAGACCTGGGCTTTGGCGACATAACAACGCAAGCCCTAATAGCCCCCAATCAGTGGGCTCAGGCCCGCTTTGTGAGTCGGGAGCAAGGTGTTGTGGCAGGTACAGAAATTGTTGCCGAATTCCTGGGAAGCATGGGTTTTGAGGTGGTTCGCTATCTATCGGATGGAACCCGAATCGAGCAAGATTCCCTCATCCTTGAGGTACCGGGTCCAGCGGCATCCCTACTAGCTATGGAACGCGCCCTTCTCAATCTGCTGATGCGGATGAGCGGCATTGCCACCCTCACAGCAGCCATGGTTGCCGCTGCCAGGAAAGCTAACCCTGATGTTCGCATCGCTGCAACTCGAAAGACCGCCCCCCTTCTCCGGGTCTTTGATAAGCTGGCGGTTATCGCAGGTGGCGGGGATCCTCATCGGTGGCGCTTAGATGACGCAGTCCTAATCAAGGAGAACCATCTTGCTATGACAGAAGATATCATACAAGCCATCAAAACTGTTCGCCAGAAAGTCAGTTTCACCAAGCTCATCGAGATCGAAGTTCTCACACCGAAGGAGGCCGTTACAGCGGCAAAGGCGGGTGCTGATGCCATCCTCCTTGATAACATGACGCCTTCTCTAGTATCCAAGGCTGTAAAGGCGATAAAGAAACTTCGCCTTGAAAAGCCACCTATCCTTGAGGTCTCTGGTAACATCACATTGGACACTGTAGCCGATTATGCTGCAACCGGCATAGACATCATATCGGCTGGTGTTCTAACACATTCGGTTAAAGCACTGGACCTATCTGTTGATCTTGTCCCATTCATTAGCTCTGCAGACATAGGAGGTTCTCCTTCAGAATGAATGCCCTACTTCCCTTAGCAAGAGTAACTCAGACGATAGAGCAGTGGCTCAGCGACTACCTAGACCAAAGCGGTTGTAGGGGCTTTGTCCTCGGCTTATCGGGTGGATTGGATTCCAGCGTCGCCGCAGCTCTGTGCCGCCGAGTTACAAGCGCTACAATGGGTCTACTACTCCCCTGTGGAGATACACCATCAGATGCGGTCGATGACGCTTTACTCCTCGCCGAGAAGTTTGATATCGAAACAGCCACCTACGACCTAACACTCGCCTACGAAGCCTTCCTAGCTGCCCTTGATGTTTCCGATAAGGACGCTAACCCAATCATTCTTGGCAACGTGAAGGCACGCCTTCGTATGGTCACCCTCTACTTCATTGCAAATCTCCAACAAAGATTAGTAGTTGGTACCGGAAACCGAACCGAACTAGCTCTTGGCTACTTCACAAAGTTTGGTGACGGAGGGGCGGATCTCCTTCCACTCGGTGGACTTCTCAAAAGGGAGGTCCGAGACCTAGCAGAGTTCCACAGGATACCTGACCAGATAGTAGAAAAGGCTCCCACCGCTGGGCTCTATCCAGGGCAAACCGATGAGGGCGAACTCGGTGCAACCTATGACCAGCTCGATGCCCTAGTTTCTGGTGTTCAACCAGAAGGTCTGTCCCCTGCGAAAATCGAACAGCTCCAACAAAGGATACTAGACAACAAACACAAAACCAAGCTCCCCCCCATCTGCCCGGTCCACACCTAGACGGGAAGAACCCTGGAACCATCAATGAGTTGAGGTAACAACCCGTGAATCCCTTGAAACGTCTGGCTGGTGCAATCCTCAGTTTCTTTGAACATAAAAGAAACCACGCCTTCCAGGTTACCCTCGACGACCGTGTCTACTTTGTCTGTGCCCGCTGCTCTGGCCTCTACGGGAGTGTGGCTGCTTCCATCCCCCTGGTTTTGATCTTGCACCTTTTCGTTCCTCCTTTGTTCTTCACTGACGCTCTCGTCACCGACTTGTTCTGCCTTTGCCTTGCTCTACCCACAATGGTTGATTGGACCACTCAACGCCTAGCTCTCCGAGAAAGCACCAACCGCATCCGCTTCGCCACCGCAGTGCTCGGAGGGTTCTCAATCGAATGGTATCTGCTCTCCTTTGTCAATATGATCCACAAGATACTCTTTCTTGCCGCAATATTCGGCTTCATCATGATCTTCAGCACCATTGACCGCCGCCCACAAGCTATTGAAACTGTCTTCGAGGAGCAAGACTCGGGTCCTGACACTGAATCACCTGCCCTCCTCGGGAATTGAAAAATGAAGGAAGTGGACGCGGGCGTCTCCTCCTTTTTAATCTCTACGAAGCATCTCACCTATATTGTACAGCAGAAAAAAAAGAGAAGGAGGACGCTGGGCGTCCTCAGGATTACCGAATCCAGCTTACTTCCGTTTGCGTAGGATGAACCAGTAGAGGAGGAAGATGACAACGATGATGATGACTATAGCCGCGATGACACCGACGATTAGTACGACAGGTATCGGAGCAACCATAAAGCTACAGGCAGCGATGTCGATGAGCGTCGTCATCCTAACGTCATACATCGTATCACTACTTGTAATTAGGGTTGTGTCGTTCATTTTCAGCAGAATACCAGTATCATAGTCCATCCAAATGTCAAAAACTGTCTCCCCATATAAAGGAGCAGCGGAGGCGGTAAAGTCGTCGGTGAAACGATAGGAGTTGCGAAGACCCAGAGCCGTCGCCACGCCTTCCTCATTCCAGGGGGCGGTCCAGACAGCGGGCATGAGCGCCTGCCAGGGGTCATAGGAAGTATTCCAGTACCACATTTGTTCCAATCCTTCACTTATGAAGCAAAATGGAACAGGGGCTGGAAAGAAGAAGACGTGAGTGTGTAGACCAACATAGGCGAACACCTCGTCTGCGCCTGAAGTCCAGTTCAACCAGACAAATGCGTACTCATCACCACTGACACTAGACACCACACCGGTGTCAGAGTCAAGATCACCCGTTGAGGTAAAACTAAAGGCAGTAGTACTCGTTTCCGGATCAATGGAAGAACCAGGTACATCCCAATAATCAATGGAACCAGTTCCTGTTGAAGTGGGCCATATTGGGTTACCGGTAACCGTCTGTTGCAGGGTGAACTCGCCAGTACCCACTGCAGTCACTGAAAAACTCGCTGAGGCTCTCCACCCGATGGTGACATCGAGGGGATAATCCCAGTCGGCTTCACCGAGGATATTGTAACTGAAGGTCTGTCCTGTAGCTGGAAAAGGACCTAGTGCACTAGCTTGGCTGTAGGGGAACATCAGAAATACAAAGGCAAAAAGCGAGACAAACAATATTTTCCGTTTCATTATATTTTAGTCCCTCACAAAGTAACTCCTTGCGAAGTTACAAATTCAGGTCTACTATTGGCTCTCTCCTTATTATACATATACGTCTAGTGTCTCACGCTTATATCTAGCAAAAGGAGGTTGAGACGGGTTATTTTGTCATGTTAACCTGTTTGATGGCTTTTTGAGCAGCGGTACTTACCGTTGAATCGGGGTCATTGACGGCTGCTTGGAGGAGTTCGATGGCGACATCTGATAAGGCTGGGATCTGGGCAAGGGTCGTGACGGCGATTAATCTCAGTTCAGCCCGGTCATCACGGAGGGCTTCAAGGAGACCAGGAACAGCAGTGCTCCCAAATTGTACCAATGCCTGTTGGGCAGCCAAACGTACCTCTAGAGTTTTTCCATCCACCTCGAACTCCTCCTCATCGGTGAGGACCTTTACGAGAGATGGTATCGGCTCCGGGTTATCGTTTCCGATGTTCCCAATACTCAGGGCAGCTTCTCCCCGGACAGTTTCGTCGCTATCTCCTAGGGCTTCAATTAGACGCTGGAGAGCAATAACTGCCCCAGACCCAATCGCCCGGAGGGTCCGGGCTGCAGCTCGTCGAATATCATCATCGTCGTGTTCTAGAAGGTTGGCCAGTGACTCAGTTGCGTCAGCGGCATCGGTTCCAAAGAAGTAGAGGGCTTCAGCGGCATAGCGGCAAACCTCATCGTCATCGCTTTCTAGCCCTCCGATGAGTGTGGGTATTGCCTCCAATTGGCTGTGTATGCTTTTTGTCTGGGATACTACCTCAAAGGCTGAACGCTGAATATCCTGATCAGTATCCTCGAGTAAGCTAATCAGTTCTTCAAGCAGATCTTCATCATTAGAGAGTAATCCGATGGCTTCACCGATTGCACCATCTTCCAGAAGTTTACGCAGATTCGTCACACTTGTCTCCTCAGCAATATGATTTCACTAGAGTCTCAGAAATTAGTTGTTAAAAAAAGTTGCTACTGCATACCAACTGTAAGGAAAGAGCCTACTATAACCGAATTATCCAATTTAATTTGTGGAGTGACAGTATAAGGGAAATTGAGTCGAGCTTAATCATATCCCTACTCCGAATATGTTTATCTAAAAAGTCGTTCAGAGATTTCCGTGTAGGGAATGTACCAAGTAAAAGAAGATTCAATCGTTCCCCGGTCTCCATAACTGCCTTGATGCTCTCCACTCCTTTTAACTCGTCGACAATCATTGCTATGGCCTTTGGGTCCACCTCAAGGTGAATTAAGCTGATGACCTCCATTCCAACCTTCTCTGGGTCCACCAAAGTAGTGAAGGCATAAATTATATCTTTGTCTTGAAGCCGGGCTACTCGTTCTCGGACAGTAGCATCACCTATCTTCATCCTCCGAGCGATGGCTCGAAATGAAAGTCTACTATCAGCTTGCAGAAGGTTCAGAATACGCCGGTCAACAGAGTCAAGGCTAGTCCTGTGTTTTTCCCGCCCAGGATGCTCCACCTCAGGTTTCGGATGATACCCTAGGTAATGGATGATATCTCCTCGATGCTCCTGGTTCAATGTATAACTATACATACGCAATTCTGGAGCCTGTCCGATCTCTGTTATCTCCTGACAACGTGAACAACTATGAACCAGACGCGGCTCAATAAGCAAACCATCACAATCTAAGCACTTTGCAGAAGAACGCTGAAAATAATCCTGCTGATGCCCCTCTAGGCTCTCATCACATTTCGGGCAATGCAGTGCTCCATCTTTGGTGAATTCCTTTCTGGAGCCGACATGGCCGCAGACAAAGTGCTCAATGGTTTCCTGGCGAAGCAGGCGACCTCCACCACAACTGGGGCACTTGTACCGTGGATTGATTTGGGGTGACCTGCAAGATGAACATAGAAGAAGAACATCGACAAGCTCAGCTTCTAGAAAACCCGCAGACTCTAGCTTCTGCAGAATCTCCACCGTCTCAACTGGCCCCGCCTCCAACAACCCCTCAGCCACCGGATACCGAAAACCAAGAGGCGAAGCAGGGTCCAGAACTGGCTCAAGCTTCCCTAGCTCACCACCGAGTAGCTCCTTAATGAGCAACCATGTTTGGCGATCCTCTAAGACTGATCCTTCAAATTTCAATACAGCCCCACCTTAAGGGCTCCTGTCAAATCCCATCCGCTTATCGTCATCTAGCTTGAAATGCTTTTCCTTCCAGATGAACCCTCTTCCTCATCTAGACTAGTGGTCTTTGTAACTTTAACTCTACCGCTAATCCAATCCCAGCCCACACACTAGATTAGCATTTAAACCACAGTCTCCCAAGATGGAAACATGTCTCCAGATGACAAGTTCTCTGGTAAGCTAGCCTACGAATACTGTACACACTTCACAAACAGGATTGGCGAGCGGGTCCAAGGACAAGAAGGGGCAACCCAAGCCAAAGACTACATCCTAGAGAAATTCAAGGAATTCGGATTAGAGAAAATCAGCGCTGAGCCCTTCCCAGTCCTGACAAGCCAACAAAGCCTCGCACAAATCAAAGCAGGAAAATACAATATCACAGGGCTATGCTTTGGCCTCTCAGGAGCATCAGAACAAGGCGGCACATCAGCCCCCCTCCTTTACCTCAATCCCTGGGAGCTACAACAGTCCTCAAAAGAGCTCCCAGAAGTCGAAGGCAAGATAATACTATTCTATTCCAGGGGCGCTTCAGAAAAAGACTACAAAACCCTGATAGAAGCAGGAGCCAAGGGAATCATCTACATCTCCTACAATCCCGGAACCCCTCCCCATCTTCCGTCGGGCTTCACCTATGTCCGTTTATCATTGGACAAGGAAACCCCTGTCACCCCCATAATCTCAGTAAGCCATCGAGACGGGCAAATACTCAAAGAAAACGCTGACCAAGTCACCCTCCGAACTGACATAGAAACGTACCAATCAGAAAGCCACAATGTCATTGGAGAGATACCCGGAACCGAATCAGAGGACGTAATCCTAATCTCTGCCCACTATGATTCCGTACCCTACTCTGCGGGAGCAACCGACAACGCTGGAGGCACAGCCATCCTCCTAGAACTTGCCCGGAGCCTAGCCGAAACCAAACCACGCCAAACCATACGATTCTTCGCCAGCGGCGCAGAAGAAGGCGCAATACTGGGAGCCCAACACTACTGCACCAAACACAAAAAGAAGCTCCCCGAAATCAAACTAAACCTCAACTTCGACGTACAAGGCACAAAACTGGGGAATCTGGCAACAGGGATTCTAACAAATGAGCTACTCCAAAAGCACCTGGTCAAAACCACCTCAAAGTGGAAACCAATGATCAGGGTGGGACCCACCGGCGGTGACAACAAGGT